>JANQGF010000204.1 GCA_028277465.1 Chromatiaceae bacterium | reverse complement strand
GCCAGCCGTCACATCGCCCGGCGATGCGCCTGCCGGCGCTCCTTGAAGGCAGACGTCGATCCGGCGCCATCTGGTATGAGGGTTTCCGGCAATCGCCTAAACAGGAGAACTGGCTGGCGTGGAACCCATCGGCTGCGGCTCCGATGAGCATTGGATGCGGCTCGCGCTGGATCTGGCAGAGCGTGCCGCCGAGGAGAACGAGGTCCCGGTCGGGGCACTGCTGCTCCGTGACGGCGTGATCATCGGCCAGGGGTGGAATCGCCCGATCGGGGCGCATGATGCCAGCGCCCATGCCGAGATCCAGGCATTGCGTGACGCCGGACGAAGGGTCGGCAACTATCGCCTGCCCGGCACCATCCTTTATGTCACCCTGGAGCCCTGCGTCATGTGTGCCGGCGCCATCATCCATGCCCGAGTCGCCGAGGTCGTCTATGGTGCGTGCGATCCCAAGGCGGGTGCCTGCGGCAGTCTCTTCGATCTACTGCCTTCGGACGGCCGTTTCAACCATCGCACCGGTTGCCGCGGTGGCGTTCTGAGTGCCCAATGCGCTGAACGACTGCGGGCCTTCTTTCGTGCCCGGCGCTGAGTCGGCTCGCCAGCGATCGGAAACCGGGCCGCCCGCTTCGAGACCAGAACCCCTCATCCCTCATTCGAGCGCATCGTAGATGAGCTGGATTGTCCTGACACTGCTGTGCGCCCTCAGCCTGGCCAGCGCGGATGCCGCCGCCAAGGCATGGCTCCAGGGATTCTCGGCCACCGAGCTGGTCGTGATTCGCTTCGCCATTCCCGGCCTCCTGATGACGCCGCTCTTGATGGGTCTCCCGCCCCTGGGCGAGCTGCCTTTGGCCTTCTGGGGGTGGATCCTGGTCCTCATTCCACTGGAGCTTGTCGCCATGCTGCTCTATGTGGCCGCCATCCGCGACCATCCGCTCTCCCTGACGCTCCCCTATCTCGCCTTCACGCCGGTGTTCGTGATCGGTGCCGCCTGGCTCCTGCTCGGCGAGCAGGTATCGGGCCGCGGTGCCGCCGGAATCCTGCTGGTCGTCGCCGGCGCCTGGCTGCTCAACAGTGCACACGCCCGCCGACACGATTGGCGGAGCTGGGGTGCGCCCTTCGCTGCCATTCTCGACGAGCCGGGCTCGCGCATGATGCTGGCCGTCGCGGCCATCTACGCCGTGACCGCGACCCTCGGCAAGGTCGCCATGCACTATCTGGCCCCCGAGTTCTTCGGCGCCTTCTACGTGGCCCTGCTCGGACTGGCGGTCTTGCTCGCGATCGTGTTGCCCAAGCCGCGGATCCTGCTCAAGCTGGCCACCCGACCCTGGGCCGTTCTCGGCGTCGGCGCACTGCTCAGCGTCATGATCTACACCCACTTTCTCGCCATCCAGCAGGTCGAAGTCGCCTACATGGTCGCCGTCAAACGGGTCAGTCTTCTCTTCGGGATCCTCTTTGGGGCGCTTTTGTTCCGGGAGACCGGGCTGACCGCCCGACTCCCGGCGGGTGTCCTGATGTTGACGGGTGTCTTCTTGATTCTGGTGTGAATCACCCTGCGCGCGATCCGGACTGGGGGGCCATCCCGCGGCTCGCCTTCTCGCCAGGTCAAAAGGGACGGGGAGGTGCAAATCAGCAAATCGCTGAGGCGTCGCTTTCCTGATCCGCGGGTGGCGCATCACCAAGAGGGTCAATCGGGGGACCGTGCATGATCGGATCCCGAGCCGAGCACGGACTCGACGCGCGCCAGGATCTCGGCGAGCGGTGGTACCCGACTGGTGTCGATCAGGACCGCACGCGTCCGTTCGTCGTCGCTGAGACACTGGCGTCGCGCATGCTGCCTTTCCAGAACCGAGGTGTTCGCCTCGGAGGCGTCGTCGCCACGGGTGAGCCGCCTTCTGACCCGTTGGCGGAGCACGTCAAGAGGGGCATCCAGCGCCAGGATCGCGAACGACGCCCCATGCCGACGCGCCAGATCGCGAAAACGTTCGCGCCGGTCGCGCGCGATGAAAGTAGCGTCGACCAGAACGTCATATCCGCTCCCGAGGATCGAATCCGCGAGACGGAAGAGCCGATCATAGGTCCATTCGGTGGCACTCGGGAAATAGATCCCGGAATCGATGCTGGTCATGGTCCGGGCCGTTTCACTCAAACCGAAGAGCCGCTTGCGTTCCACGTCCGAGCGCAGATGGATCAGTGGAAGGGCCTCCCGCAACCGGTAGGCCAAGCGGCTCTTGCCCGACCCGGAAAGGCCGCAGGCGATCAAGAGGCGCGGATGATGGGCGCGGGTGAAGGACTCGGCCAGCGTCAGATAACGCGTGCAATCACGCCGGTCGGCCGCCGCCTCCGCAGGATCCAGGTCGCCCTGCCCCAAGCGGATCGCCAGGACCTTGGCCCGGACCATGGCGCGGTAGACCTTATAGAAGTCGAGTACCGCCAGCGCACCATAATCGCCACTGCGCTCCAGATACCGATTGAGGAAGACCCGCGCGAATCCGGTCTCGCCGGCCTGCTCCAGGTCCATGACCAGAAAGGCGATCTCGCTCGCGGTATCGATCCAGCGCAGATCCGGATTGAATTCGATGGCGTCGAAGATGTGAATCTCACCCTCGACCAGGGCGATATTGCCGCGATGCATATCGCCGTGACATTCACGCACATAACCCTGCCGGCGGCGCTCCTCGAGCACCGGCTTGAGCTCGAGCCAGCGTGAACGGGTCCAGGTCTCGAGCCGATCGAGTCGCGACAGGTTCTCCGGGAAGAGCGCGCCGGTCCGCACCTGGTTGAGGTTCTCCAACATGGGCGCCAATATCACGGCCGGGGTGCCGAATCGAGTCTGGCGATCGGCGGTGGGCACGCATCCGTGGAAATCCGCGACCAGTTCGGCGAGACGCTGCATCAGGTCGCCCGACAGCTGTTGGCAATCGAGCAGGCACTCCTGGGGAAAGCGGCGCATCTGCACCCCATACTCCAGCACGGGTCCTTCCCCCCCGATCCGGGGTGCTTCCGGCCTTCCGGTCACCGTGACGACGCCGAGATAGATGTCCGCGGCAAGCCGGCGGTTCAGACGCACCTCCTCCTCGCAGGAATGGTGCCGCCGCTCGAGGGTCGAGAAGTCCAGGAAACCGAGATCGAGTGGTTTCTTGAGCTTATAGGCGTAATCCCCGGCGAGGAGCAGGTGCGAGATATGGGTCTCGATATGCTCGATGGAATCGGCCTGATGCGGGTAGGCATCCGGGCGCATCAGCCCCTGGATCAAGCGGGTGAAGACATCGACATCCATGGGCTCTTGCTCGCAGGCGTGACTGAAAAGGGACCGGTCGTCGCCTGGATCGACGACGGCCCCTTGGGGGTCCGGCGCAAAACAAGATTCTAGCCGCAAGAGGTGCGGTTGAACTCGGTTACCGGGGATAGGTAATATCGCGCCGTTGCTTCGCACCCCACTTCAAGTGTAGAGAATTTCATGTCAATCGAACGCATTGTTCTCCTCGTCGCCGGCGCCTTCATCCTCATCTCGCTGGCGCTGGCCCATTTCGCCAGTCCCTATTGGCTCTGGTTCACCGCCTTCGTCGGAGCGAACCTCTTTCAATCCGCCTTCACCGGTTTCTGCCCGCTGGCGGTCATCCTGAAGAAGCTGGGCCGGGAGAGCGGACCGGCCTTCTAGTACCCCGTTTCGCCTTATTTTGCATGCTCAGAGCCCCCCAAAGGCGCCAAGGTAAGGCACCGCCCGCCGGGAATAGCAAGATTCTATTGCCAAGGGCGGTAACGCCGCCTTGACGCCTTTGGGGGGCTCCCCGTGGGCGCGGCGAGAAGCGGCCAGCTGCGGCGTTGCGCGCGCTTGAAATAGGGGCCGCTATTCCTGCGCCCGCGCGCGCCTTGCATCTGGCCGCTTCCCGCCGCGCTGAGAATGTAAAATAAGGCGAAACGGGGTACTAGCCACTCATTCCTCCAGCGGACGGGCCCAGAGGTCGTGGTCGCCAGTGCCGGTGACCTCCACGTCGATGAAGTCGCCCGGATCGGCCTCCCAGTCACCCGGCACGATCACAGAGCCGTCGATCTCGGGCGCGTCCGCGTAGCTGCGCGCCAGGATCCCCTCCTCACCCACTTGGTCGACCAGCACGGTGAGCCGCTGATTCAAGCGCGCGGCCAGCTTGTCCCGGCTGATCTCGGCCTGGACGGCCATGAAACGCTCCAGCCGCTCCTCCTTGAGGGACTCCGGGACGGGGTAGGACAGTGCATTGGCGGCCGCGCCCTCGACCGGGGAATAGGTGAAACAGCCGACCCGGTCGAGCCGAGCGGCGCGCAGGAACTCCAGCAGCTGTTCGAACTCGGACTCGGTCTCGCCGGGAAAACCCACGATGAAGGTGCTGCGCAGCACCAGATCCGGACACTCTCTGCGCCAGCGCTCCAGTCGGTCCAGGATCTTTTCGGTCGCCGCAGGACGGCGCATGGCCCGCAAGACCCGTTCGCTGCCGTGCTGTAGGGGCATGTCCAGATAGGGCAGAATCAGCCCCTCTGCCATCAGCGGGACGAGGTCATCCACGTGGGGATAGGGATAGACATAGTGTAGCCGGATCCAGGCAGGCAGTTCGCTCAAGACCCGAGCCAGCTCCGTGAGATGGGTCCTGAGGGGGCGGCTCCTCCAGAAATCCAGGCGGTGATTCAGGTCGCGGCCATAGGCGCTGGTGTCCTGCGCGATGATCAGCAGCTCACGGACCCCGGACTCGACCAGTGATTGCGACTCCGCGAGGACCTCGCCGATGGGGCGGCTCATCAGTCTACCGCGCAGGCTGGGTATGATGCAGAAGCTGCATCTGTGATCGCACCCCTCGGAGATCTTCACATAGGCGTAATGCCGGGGCGTGAGACGCACGCCCCGGAGCGGTACCAGGCTGGTAAAGGGATCCTGGGGGGGCGGCAGGTGCCTGTGCACCGCGGCCATCACCTCGTCCAAGGCGTTGGGACCCGTGACGGCCAGCACCTGAGGGTGCGCCTCCGCGATCAGACCGGCGCGCGCACCCAAACACCCCGTGACCACCACGCGGCCGTTCTCCGCCTGTGCCTCCCCGATGGCATCGAGCGACTCCTCCACTGCGGCATCGATGAAGCCGCAGGTATTGACGATCACCAGGTCGGCGTCGTCGTAACTGGAGCGGATGAGATAACCCTCCGCGCGCAGCTGGCTGAGGATGCGCTCGGAGTCCACCGTGGCCTTGGGGCAGCCAAGGCTGACGAATCCGACGCGCGGCCCCTGCCGGATCGGCGCTTTCGAACTGCCCATATTCTCAGACCGGTTTCTTATCACAGGATGCTTTCTGAACAATCATGCATTGATTGAACCGCATGATTCGGTGACGATATCGGGTCTCGGCGAACCGCCCCCAAGATTCTCTCGACCGTCGGTGAACGACCCGGCGACCGGAAACCGATTCCTGACAACGAACGGTCAAGCTATGAAAAGCTGCAAACTCTGCAAGTACAGCCAGGTCTGCAACGACCTACCAGGCATCTGTATCCTACTCCCCTATTTCGCCATCGCAGTGGTCGTCGTCTCGCTGGGCTATCTCTTCGTCACCCAGGAGTTGCTGATCTAAACCGCGTCCAGAGCGAGATGCGTCGTCTTCATTTTGTGCTTGGCTTTGGGGGTTGCATCGACATCGCTGGAGATGCGGTTTAAATTTTATATTTTTTAATAGCTTAAACCGCGACAGCTCCGATGCTTGTCGTGGCTGCCAAGGCCGACCCAATCAAGATACTTCGCATACCGCGCTAGGCGCGGTTTAGGATTCCGGACATCCGCCGCCGAGGCTCCAGCCGCCCTCGCGAGAAGGAGGCGGGCGGAACCAGGGTGAGTTACCGTGGAACAGCACCCCAGCCGCTCGATTTGGTGGGAGCGGCGCCTCGCCGCGACGAGCCTGCAAACTGCTGCGGCTCTTGTTCCATGCTCC
>JANQGF010000200.1 GCA_028277465.1 Chromatiaceae bacterium | reverse complement strand
GGAGCATGGAACAAGAGCCGCAGCAGTTTGCAGGCTCGTCGCGGCGAGGCGCCGCTCCCACCAAATCGAGCGGCTGGGGTGCTGTTCCATTACGGTAAGAGTTTCCGGCAATCGTCTAAGGCACGCTGGAATAGAAGATGCTCTTGCCCGGTGCATCCTGCTCCGGGTCGTACTCCATGGGGAGTCGGTGTGCGATGCCCTTGTGGCAGTCGATACAGGTCAAGCCCGCGTCCTCGGCATCCTGATGCCCCTGTGAGCTGCGCGATTCCTGCTTGGTGTAGTCCATCGAATCGAACTCGTGGCAATTGCGGCACTCCCGGCTATCCGTATCCTTCATGTTCTTCCAGACATTCTGTGCGAGCCGGAATCGCTTGGCCTCGAACTTCTCCGGGGTGTCCACCTCTCCCTTGAAGTGATGATAGAGCTCGTTGGTCGCCCGCACCTTGCGGACGAACTTGTGGACCCAGTCCTTGGGCACATGACAATCCGGACAGGTCGCACGTACGCCCGTGCGATTCGTGTAATGGATGGTATCCGTGTACTCCTCGTAGACGTTCACCTTCATTTCATGACAGGAGATGCAGAACGTCTCCTGGTTGGTCGCCTCCATTGCGGTGTTGAAGCCGCCCCAGAAGACGATGCCGATGCCGACGCCGACCAGAAGGACGAGCCAGGTGGCTCGACGGGCGCGAGATGATTTGGCGTTGGATGTCTTGTGCTGTTCGGACATGGTGCCTCTCCGGATCTCAGTATCTGCTGGGCATGCCTGCACGGCAGTCAGCGTCCATCGAAGACGTTGTCGACCAGTGGAATGGCGCCGGTCTGCGGCGCATGGCACTGGGTACAGAAGTACCGCCGAGGTGCCAGATGGTCGAGCCTGTTGCCGTCGCGATCGAGAAAATGACTGTCCGCGACCCTGGGGGCCTTGGCCGTCTCGAAGGTCGCCGGGCTGTGGCACTTGAGACAGCCGTTCTGACGCAGGTCGATGCTGTACTTGTCGACCGGGTGCGGAATCATCGGCGGCTGCTCCTCCCAGGCCACGCCAAAGCCGCCGGGAACCGCGAGCGTGGCCTTGTTCATGGCCTCATCCGAGGCATCGGTCACCGCATGGCCGCGTAGAGACTCCAGGTTGCCCGCTGACGCTGCGGTCGCAGTGCAGATCGCGGCGATCCCGAAGAGCAGCGCTGCAAATCGTCTGTTCATTTGTCTACTCCGCCTGTTTGTTTACCCTGAAAGTCCGCCGCAGGCGCTTCGACTCGCCCTCTCCCGGGGGGAGAGGGATGGGGAGAGGGGGCGACACCGCAGCTGAGTACCGCGCCACTTTCATCCTCCGCGGGTGGCATACCGCCAGGTTCGAACGAGCCCATTGACGCCGGCCGGCCGGTCATCCTCCCCTTCCGGCCAGGTCTGCACCTCGGTCGGGACGCGTCGATACCCGATCCGAAAACGGAACACCTCCTTGCTGCAGACGTCGATGCAGCGTCCGCAGTTGGTGCATTGGGAGTCCCTGATAACCGGTTCGATGCCCTGGCCGGCCCCCTTCAACGCCGGTTTGATGACCTGTGGCTCGGGACAGACCCTGAAGCAATCCATGCAGTCGTCGCAGCGCTCTCGCGCCTCGGCGGTCACTCGCACCGCGGCCTTCGCGCCAATCAGGGCGTAGAAGGCGCCCACCGGACAGAGATGACCGCACCAGCCGCGACGCACCACCAAGAGATCGTAGAGCAGGACGGCGAGCAGTAGCGTCCAGGCCCAGCCCATCCCGAACACCAGCCCACGATGGGCCATGGACACCGGGTTGACGTACTCCCAGACGAGGACGCCGGTCAGCACAGGGAACGAGAGGACGAGCCCCAGCAACCAATAGCGCAGATCGCGCGAGATTCGCCCACTGGCGCGGATATCGAAACGACGACCGACCCAGGCGGCGAGGTCGGTGATCGGGTTGACCGGACAGACCCAGGAGCAGAAGACGCGACCACCCACCAGCGCATAGAAGCCGAGTACGATCGCGGCCCCGAACAGACCGCTGAAGGTCGGCCAGGCGCCCGAGAGCATCGACTGGGCGAGCAGCAGAGGGTCGGTGAGCGGCAACAGATTCAGCGTCATGCTCGCGGAGAGATTGCCGGTCACGATCCAGATCCCGACCCAGGGCCCAGCCAAGAAGAGGGCGAGGATCCCGAGCTGGCTCATCCGTCGCAGCAGGAGCCATCGATGCCCCTTCAGCCAACCGCGCTTCGCGCGTGCCGCCACACCAGGAGGATTGCCCGTACCTGCCTTCATCCGCCTTCTGTCACCTGTCATCTATCTCAAAGCGGTCCCTTGCGGTTCAGCGAATCCAAAGGGTTCTCCGGGAAGGGACTCCCCGGGCCGGCCGATGCGCCCTCCTCGATCAACCCCTGACCGCCATGGTCGTAGCGCATGCCCTCGGGCAGGTTGTAGCGATGCTCGCGATCCGGTGTGACCAGGGCCTCGCCAGCACGCTGCTTCTGCTCCCAGCCGAGCCGGTAGTGCTCCCCGAGCTTGCCCTGGGCCAGATGACGCGGCAGCACCTTGATCGCCGCCTCATCCAGGATGCAGGCCTCCTCGCACTTGCCGCAGCCTGTGCAGTGGTCGGAGTGCACGATCGGGATGAAACGGGCGTGCTTCCCCGAGCGGGCGTTGTGCTGCAGATCGAGGGTGATGGCCTCGTTGCGGATCGGACAGATGTTGAAGCAGACCTCGCAGCGCAGCCCCTGAAAGGCGATGCAGTTCTCCTGGTCGATCAGGACCGCGAGTCCCATGTCGGCCTCGCGGATCTCGGTCAGCCCCTGGTCCAGGGCATTGGTGGGGCAGGCCTTCACGCAAGGGATGTCCTCGCACATCTCGCAACCCGCCTGCCGTGCGACGAAGTAGGGAGTCCCGGTCGGGATCTCGTCGCCCAGCTCGGCAAGGTGCAGCATCTCGAAGGGACAATCGCGCACACAGAGCCCGCACCGAATGCAGGCCCCATTGAAATCCTCCTCGGCGATGGCGCCCGGCGGGCGGATCGCCCAAGCCGGTAGGCTGGTCGCGCGCCGGCTGTAGAGACCTAGACCGAGACCCAAGAGCCCCACACCGCAGGCGGTCCTCATCACTCCCGTGATGAACTGACGCCGGTTGAGAGCCTTGGAAGCCGTCTGGAGACCTCTGGCGACGTCGTGGGAGCGCCGCCCCGGCGCGACGCCCCCCCGCAACCCTGGTCGCGGCGAGGCGCCACTCCCACCACCACCGTCGCGAGGGGTCTTTTCGGACAGCTTCTCAGAGGGCCGGGGTGAGGGGGAAACCCTGCCGTTCGCAGCGGCGCCCGTTTCACCTTCCGGGGTGGCGTCATCCGCCATGTTGGTTACCGTGGAACAGCACCCCAGCCGCTCGATTTGGTGGGAGCGGCGCCTCGCCGCGACGAGCCTGCAAACTGCTGCGGCTCTTGTTCCATGCTCC
>JANQGF010000193.1 GCA_028277465.1 Chromatiaceae bacterium | reverse complement strand
ATGCTCGAGAACACGGCCGCCGAGGCGATGTCCTTGGCCCGGCCCGAGAGCTCGTGCCGTTCCAGGCCAATGCGGTCGACATTGGCCTCGATCGCCGAGTTGAGCAGCTCGACGATGGGTACCAGCATGAGACTGCTGACGAGCAGCGCCCGTTCCACCGGCGTCTCACCGAGCCACAGACCCAGAGGCACCAAAGGGATGAGGAGAAAGACCTCCTGGCGGAAGGCCTCTTCGAGCTCGAAACAGGCGCGCAACCCCTTCATCGAGAAGCCGAAGGCGAAAATGACCCGACGCCATCCCCGTGCATTCTGGTTAGCCATCGCCTTTCTCGCTGCCCGTCGACGGCTTCCAGGCCAGATCCAGTTGACGGGCAGCGCGTACCTCGTCGAGCCGTCGCACCGGCTGGTCATGAGGCGCACCCTTGACCTTCTCCGGGTCTTCCTCGGCCTCGCGGCGGATGGCGATCATGGCCTCGACGAAGCCGTCCAGGTCCTCTTTGGTCTCGCTCTCGGTGGGCTCGATCAGCAGACACTCGGGGACCAGCAGGGGGAAGTAGGTGGTCGGGGCATGGTAGCCATAGTCGAGTAGACGCTTGGCGAAGTCCATGGCGCTGACGCCCAGCTCCCGGGCCTCCCGTTTGAGTGTGATGATGAACTCGTGGCTGGCGCGCCGCGCCGGATAGGCGGCCTCGAAGCCGGCTGCCCGCAGACGCGCGAGCAGATAGTTGGCGTTCAGGGTCGCGAACTCGGACACTCGCACCATCCCTTCGCGACCGAGCATGCGGGCATAGACATAGGCACGGAGCAGGATGCCCATGTTGCCGCCGAAGGCGGTCAGCCAACCGATACTGTCCGGGCGCTGGCGTTCCGTCTGCCATTCGTACGTCTCGCCATCGAAGGCGACCAGCGGGACCGGCAGGTAGGGCTCCAAGCGCTCGCAGACGCCCACTGGCCCCGCGCCAGGCCCACCCCCGCCGTGGGGGGTGGAGAAGGTCTTGTGCAGGTTCATGTGGATGACATCGAACCCCATGTCCCCGGGGCGGACCTTGCCCAAGATGGCGTTGAGGTTGGCTCCGTCGTAATAGAGCAGACCACCCGCCTCATGAACCCTCGCGGCGATGGGCCCGATGTTCCGTTCGAAGACGCCGACCGTGCTCGGGTTGGTCAGCATGATGCCGGCGGTCTGGGGCCCGACCATAGCCTCCAGCGCCGCGAGATCGACATCGCCATCGCCGCCCGTCGGGATCTCGCGGACGGTGAAACCGCACATCACCGCCGAGGCGGGATTGGTGCCGTGGGCGGCGTCCGGAACCAGGATCTCGGTGCGCCCCTGGTCGCCCTGGGCCAGGTGGTAGGCCCGGATCATGGCCACGCCCGCGAACTCGCCCTGGGCCCCGGCCGCAGGTGCCAGGGACACCGCGTGCATTCCTGTCACCGCCTTGAGCATCTCCTGGAGCTCGTGGAGACAGGCCAGCACGCCCTGACCATGGCTGTCCGGGGCGAGCGGATGGCGGGCGAGAAAACCCGGCAGCATGGCCAGGCTGTTGCACGCCCGCGGGTTGTACTTCATGGTGCAGGAGCCCAGCGGATAGAAGTGGGTATCGATCGAGAAGTTCTGCTGCGACAACCGGGTGTAGTGACGCACCACCTGCATCTCCGAGACCGCAGGCAGGGGAGGGGGGGCGCGGCGACGCAGATCCTCTGGAATCTCCGTCATCGCCGGGGCCTGGCGGGGTGCCTGGGCGCGGGCCCGGCGCCCGGGCCGCGATTGGTCGTGAATCAGCATGCGCGTCGGACTAGAGCGCGGCCAATGCCGCGTCGTAATCCGGCTCCTGAGTGATCTCGGGTACCAGCTGACGATAGACCACCTTGTCGTTGGCATCCAGGACGACGACGGCACGCGCCGTGATGCCGGCCAGGGGGCCGTCCTCGATCAGAACGCCATAGTCCTTGGCGAAGTTGCGCGAGCGCATCATGGAGAGACCCATGACCTTGTCGATGCCCTCCGCGTCGCAGAAGCGCCCCATGGCGAACGGTAGGTCTGCCGAGATGACCAAGGCGACGGCACCCGACTTGTCGGCCATGGCGGCGTTGAACTTCTTCGTGGAGGTCGCGCAGACCCCCGTGTCCAGGCTGGGAACGATGTTGAGCAGCTTCTTCTTGCCAGCGAAATCGGCCAGTGATCGATCGGCCAGGTCCTTGTCGACCAGCCGGAAGTCGGGGGCCTGGTCGCCGACGGCGGGCAGCTCTCCGCTGAGCCTGACGGGGTTGCCTTCGAGTGCGGTGTGGGCCATACGGGTCTCCTCCATTGAAGGTTGGAAATCATGAGGGTAGGCCGGTCGGACGCGGTTCCAGAGACGAGCTGCAACCCCTGCGAGCGATCGGTGCGTGCTTCACCGCATCCGACCGGAGAACTTGGTCTCCACCGGACGCTTGGGCTGGGTCCGGGTGGCGATGATGCGCGCTAGCTCGTCGGCATAGCCTCGCATCTCGTCCTCAGTGCGGAGCTCGGTCGCACAAATCAAGAGGGCCGGATCCAAGGTGGGATAATCCGGCCCCAGGTCGAAGCCTCCGAGCACATTTCGCTCCGCCAGCGAACGCAGCAGTTCCGCCGGTGGGGCCGGCAGGCGCAATGCCTGTTCATGGAAGACCGGGCGGTCGAACAAAGGCTCGACACCCGGTATCTCGCACAGCATCCCGGCGAGCTGTCTGGTGTTGGCATGACAGGTGGACGCCACCCGCGCCAGGCCCTCGCCGCCCAGCATCGCCATATGGATGGTCGCAGCGGTCACCAGCAGACCCTGATTGGTGCAGATATTGGATGTTGCCTTGCCCCGGCGGATGTGTTGCTCACGCGCCTGCAGGGTGAGCGTGAAGCCGGGCTTGCCGTCCAGGTCCAGGGTCCGGCCGACCACTCGGCCCGGCAGCTGGCGCACCCATTGCCTCTGACAGCAGAGGAATCCCGCATAGGGTCCTCCGGAGGCAAGCGGCATTCCCAATGGCTGCGCCTCGCCGCACGCGAGATCGGCACCCAGCGCGCCCCAATCTCCAGGCGGCGAAAGCAAGGCCAGTGCGACTGGATTGACGACGGCGATCACCAGTGCCTGGTGGGCATGCGCCCAGTCGGTCAAGTCGTCGACCGGCTCGAGGATGCCGAAGAAGTTGGGCTGATTCACGACCACGGCGGCGAACTCCTCGCCGCCTGCAACCGCCTCCAAGCGCTCGACCCGGGTGTGGCCGCCTTCGGGATCGAAGGGCACCTCGACCAGCTCGATCCCCTGGGTCCCGACGATGCCATGGACCGTGCGCCGGTAGGCCGGGTGCAGGGCAGCCGGGACCAGTACCTTGGTCGACTTGGTCTTGCGGTTGGAGCGCACCGCCATGAGCACCGCCTCGGCCAGCGCGGAGGCACCGTCGTACAAGGAGGCGTTCGAGACGTCCAGCCCGGTGAGCGCCGTCATCATGGACTGGAATTCATAGAGCAGCTGGAGCGTCCCCTGGCTGGCCTCGGCCTGGTAGGGGGTGTAGGCGCTGTAGAACTCGCCCCGGGTCGCGAGCTGCCAGACCGCGGCAGGGATGTGGTGGTCGTAGGCACCCGCCCCGATGAAGCACAGGGGCTGACCATCGACACGCGCGCGTGCTTGCATGAGACGGGCGATGTCCATCTCCGGCATCCCAGCTGGGATGGCGTCCAGCTCGCCGACCCGCAGGTCGGACGGGATCTCGTCGAACAGGTCCTGGATGGATGCGACCCCGATGGTCGCGAGCATCGCCTCGATGTCCTCATCGGTGTGGGGTACGAACGGCATAAGCGGATGTCCCAGGCCCCGGAGCGGGCCGGTTACATTGGGAGTGTCGGGTCGGGGGCTTCAACTCGCCCTCTCCCCCAGACCAAGGTGTCGCAGCAGCCCGTCCTCGAGCCATCGCGACAGCCCTCGGGGGAGAGTAGAGTGATGGCTCAGCGATCAGGCCTCGTCCTCGGCGATCTGTTCATAGGCAGCGGCATCCAGGAGCCCCTCGAGCGCATCCGGATCGCCCGGTGCAAGCCGAAAGATCCAGCCCTCTTCATAGGGGCTGGTGTTGATGGCATCCGGGGTGTCGGTCAAGGCCGCGTTCGCTTCCAGGATCTCACCGCCGAGCGGCGCATAGATATCCGATGCCGCCTTGACCGATTCCACCACTGCACAGGTCTCCTCCGCATCGACTTGGCGGCCGGCCTCGGGGGTCTCGACGAACACGATATCGCCCAGCGCCTCTTGCGCGTGGTCCGTGATGCCCACGGTGAGGGTGCCATCCCCATTGTCCCTCACCCACTCGTGTGTCTTGGTATATCTGAGTTCAGCAGGCACTTCGCTCATAGTCGTCTCCGTTTGGGTCCCCAGGTGAACGCGTGAGTCTTTGCTGTAACGATTGCGCCATTCCTGATCGATGCCGTTTCGGGGGGGCGACCAGCGGCCGTCAGACTCCGGCCGCGCGCCTGCCCGAGGATCGCGAGGTCACAGCTGAACCCGTGCCCTGCCATGCCGCACGAAGGGCGGCTCGACCACCCGCGCCGGGACCAGCTTGCCTCGAATGTCCACTTCGCAGTTCGTACCCAGTCCTCGCACGACCCGAGCCAGCGCAATGGAACGCCCCAACGTGGGCGAGAAACCGCCGGAGGTGGTCTGGCCCATCGGCACGCCAGCGACCGACACCTGCTGGTGGCTGCGCAGGATCCCGCGCCCGCTCAGCAGCAGTCCGACGAATTCTCGCCGCCTCGGGTCGTCACGCAACCGCACCAGTGCCTCGCGGCCCACAAAGCCCCGCTCGGCCGGCTCCCAGGCAATGGTCCACTCCAGTCCGGATTCCAGCGGGCCGACGGTCTCGTCCATATCCTGGCCGTAGAGGTTCATGCCGGCCTCGAGCCGCAAGGTATCGCGGGCACCCAGCCCGCAGGGGCGCACTCCAGCGGCATGGAGCGCGCGCCAGAGTCCAGCTGTCTCCTCCCCCGGGAGGATGATCTCGAAACCGTCTTCGCCACTGTACCCGGTACGCCCGACGAACCAGCCCTGGCCATCCGCGGCGAAGAAAGGCTGGAGCATCATGGCTGGTTCGCGTACCTCGGGGGGGAGGAGCGGCTCGGTCCGCGCACGCGCCTCAGGGCCTTGGATGGCGATCATGGCCAGATCATCCCGGCGTCGGATGCCGACCTCGAAACTACCGCGCTGCGCCTGCATCCAGGCGACGTCCTTGTCCGCGGTCGCTGCGTTGACCACGATACGATAACGACCCGCACCACGAGCGTAGACGATCAGATCGTCCACGACCCCGCCCTCTTGGTTCAGCATGCAGCTATAGAGCGCCTTGCCCGGTGCCTGGAGCTTGGCCACATCATTGGCGAGCAGATGGCGCAGGAATGCCGCCGCATCCGGGCCTTCGATATCCAGCGGCCGCATGTGCGAGACGTCGAACATGCCCGCGCCACGCCGCACGGCATGGTGCTCATCGAGTTGCGAGCCATAATGCAGCGGCATCTCCCAGCCGCCGAAAGGGACGAGACGAGCGCCGAGGCGCTCATGCTCGGAGAAGAGGGGTGTACGCAATCCCATTCGAGTCTCCGCCGGACCTGAAGGAGTAGAGGCGACCTTGGGGCCCATCCCATAGGGAAGGCCACCGGGGTCCGCGGTGCCGACCTCACCCCTCTGTCCCAGACTTCAGAAGCTGTCCGAAAAACCCCTCGCGACAGTGATGGTGGTGGGAGCGGCGCCTCGCCGCGACCGCGCTCCCACGACTTCGCCGGAGGTTTCCAGACTGCTTCTCAGACTTGGCGGCCAAGTACCGGCTGGTTCCCTCTGCTGTCCCGATGGCAGTTGACCCCTTTTCAGCCCCAACTCTCGTTCGGAGCCAGTCGTTATTGCCGCGGCCCTCTGCCTGCGCGATTCCGGGCTCGGTGGCATCATGTCCGCCAGCCCAGCAAACGACCCCTCCCAGGGTACATGTCACGGGAACAGACTATAAGCGCGGGGCCGGGAGATTTCTACCCGCGACGTCCCCGACCGGTCGCATGCCCGGCGACCTGGGCGGCAGGAGTCATTCGGGCTTGGCTCCGCGTTCGCTGCGACGGCGGAAGGTGGTTGCCCCGCAGTCGGCACAAGCGGGGATGCGACCAGCCTTGACGAAATGGGTCTCGGCGCCACAGCGGTCGCAGATCAGGGTGCCGGGGCCGGTGACCTCTCCGGCCTGATAGAGATTCATCTGACGAGCGGTCTCGGCCCACTGGGCCAGTTGCAGGCTGGTCTGGTCCGCCACCCGGGTGAACATCTCCAGCATCCGCCGCTCCATCAGTTCCAGGTCGAATCGCCACCAGTCGCGGATATCCTCTCCGGTCTCGGCGATATAATTGGCGGCGTCCTCGATGTCGCGCTTGATGTAGTCGGAGACCTTCTCTGCCTCCTCGCGGGTCAGCTCTCCCAGCTCCACCATGTTGTCGCGCGCCTTCTCCAGCATCTCGCGCAACTTGGGCACGGACTCCTTCTGGGCCTGCTCGATGGTCTCATGCGTCTCCTTGAGCATCCGCTCGTAGGCGTGCACCAGCTTGTCGGTTGCCTCATGCTTGTGTTCGTCGGTCATCTCGAGCCTCCCGGTGTTCCGATTCCTCTGGTTGATCCTCTCCGGTCGATGGCGTCCGTCGGCGAGGCCACCTGGCCGCAGGCGCCGAAACTAGAATAGCAAAAGCCATCGCCTCGTCGCGGCTGGTCGGATTCGACCGGCAAGGATCCTGGTCGCCGCGTCCCGCTCGCTGCGGTATCCTTGAGCGCGAGCGAATCCACCGTCCGCGACCACAAGAACCCATCCATGCAGACCGACTATGATCCGCGCGCCATCGAGGCGGCGGCCCAACACTATTGGGAAGAGAATCAGTCCTTCAGGGCGCTCGAGGATCCGTCCCGCGAGAAGTTCTACTGCCTGTCCATGTTCCCCTATCCGTCCGGGCGGCTCCACATGGGCCATGTCCGCAACTACACCATCGGGGACGTGATCGCCCGTTACCAGCGCATGCAAGGCAAGAACGTGCTTCAACCCATGGGTTGGGACGCCTTCGGTCTGCCGGCCGAGAACGCGGCCATCAAGCAGGGCATCCCGCCCTCCCAGTGGACGCGATCCAACATCGCCGACATGAAGGCACAGTTGAAGCAGCTCGGCTTCGGCTACGACTGGGGGCGTGAGCTGGCGACCTGCGACCCGGATTACTACCGCTGGGAGCAATGGCTCTTCACCCGCTTGATGGAGAAGGGCTTGGCCTATCGCGCCCGGGCGACCGTCAACTGGGACCCGATCGATCAGACGGTGCTGGCCAACGAGCAGGTGATCGATGGCCGGGGCTGGCGCTCGGGTGCGCTGGTCGAGAAGCGTGAGATCGAGCAGTGGTTCGTGCGTATCACCGACTATGCCCAAGAGTTGCTGGATGCGATCGATACCCTGGACGGCTGGCCGGAGCGGGTACGCATCATGCAGCGCAATTGGATCGGTCGCTCCGAGGGCGTCTCCATGGATTTCGCCATCGCGGGGTCGGACCAGGTGCTCGGCATCTATACCACCCGACCCGATACGCTCATGGGTGTGACCTATGTCGCCGTGGCCGCCGAGCACCCGCTGGCCCGTGAGGCCGCCACGCACGACCCCGAGCTGGCGATCTTCATCGAGGAGTGCCGCCAGGGTGGCACCTCGGAGGCCGAGATCGAGACCATGGAGAAGAAGGGGTATCGGCTCGGGATCCATGCCGTCCACCCCGTCACGGGGGAGCCGGTCCCTATCTTCGCCGCCAACTTCGTGCTGATGGGCTACGGGACCGGCGCGGTCATGGCGGTACCGGCCCACGACCAGCGCGATTGGGAGTTCGCCGAGCGCTATGGCATCCCCAAACGCGCCGTCATCCGCTCGGCCGACGGGGCACCCTGCGGAATCGAGCAGGCCGCCTTCACCGAGCGGGGTGTCCTCTTCGATTCCGGCCCCTTCGACGGCCTGACCTCGGAGCAGGCCTTCGACGCCATCGCCGATTGGCTCGCGGAGCGAGGCAAGGGCGACAAGCGCATCAATTTCCGTCTGCGCGACTGGGGCGTCTCGCGCCAGCGTTACTGGGGCTGTCCGCTGCCCGTGATCAAGCGCTCGAACGACGAGGTCCGAGCCGAGACCGACCTGCCGGTGCGCCTTCCCGAGGACCTGGTCGTCGATGGTTCCGGTTCGCCGCTGGAGCGGATGGCGGACTTCTACGCCCTGCCGAACGGCGAGACCCGCGAGACCGACACCTTCGATACCTTTTTCGAGTCGAGCTGGTACTACGCGCGCTATTGCTCGGCCGATTGCGACACCGCCATGCTGGACGAGCGCGCGCGTTACTGGCTGCCGGTCGACCAGTACGTCGGGGGCATCGAGCACGCGGTGCTGCACCTGCTCTATGCCCGCTTCTTCCACAAGCTGATGCGTGATGAAGGGCTGGTGGAGTGCGACGAGCCCTTTGCCAATCTGCTGACCCAGGGCATGGTGGTGGCCGAGACCTGGTTCCGAGAAGACGCCGAGGGCCGTAAACACTGGTTCAACCCGGCCGAGGTGGAGGCCGAGCGTGACGACAAGGGCCGGCTGGTGCGCGCCGTGCTCGCGGCCGACGGCCAGCCGGTCACCTTCGGCGGCGTCGAGAAGATGTCCAAGTCCAAGAACAATGGTGTCGACCCGCAAGCCCTGACCGAGCGCTACGGTGCCGACACGGTCCGGCTCTACACCATGTTCACCTCGCCGCCGGACCAGTCGCTCGAATGGAACGACGAGGGGGTGGAGGGCGCCTTTCGCTTCGTCCGACGCTTGTGGTCTCTGGCCATCGGCGAGGCCGAGGCCATCAGGTCCGCGACTGTACCGACCGCGTTGGACGAGGCCGCTCGCGATGCCCGTCGCGAGATCCACACCGCCCTGAAGAAGGCCCTGTTCGACTACGAGCGACACCAGTTCAATACGGTGGTCTCGGCCTCTATGACCATGGTCAATGTCCTCTACAAGCTGGAGCCATCGCCCGCACGGGCGGGCGTCCTCCGTGAAGGTGTCGGTATCCTGCTCCGTCTGCTGGCCCCCATCGCGCCCCATGTGACCCACCATCTGTGGCGCAAGCTCGGGCTCGGCGAGGACATCCTGGGGGCTGGATGGCCCCGGGTCGACGAGGAGGCGCTCAAACAGGACGCGGTCGCCTATGTGGTCCAGGTCAACGGCAAGGTCCGAGGGAACGTCAAGGTCCCCGCCGATGCGGACAAGGAGGCCATACAGGCGGCGGCACTGGCCGACGAGCAAGTCGGCAAGTTCATTGCCGGCAAGACCCTGCGCAAGGTGGTCGTGGTGCCGAACAAGCTGATCAATCTCGTTGCCTGATACGCTCGTGCTTACCGTAATGGAACAGCACCCCAGCCGCTCGATTTGGTGGGAGCGGCGCCTCGCCGCGACGAGCCTGCAAACTGCTGCGGCTCTTGTTCCATGCTCC
>JANQGF010000181.1 GCA_028277465.1 Chromatiaceae bacterium | reverse complement strand
GGTTACCGTGGAACCGCATCGCAGCGGCTTGCGCGCCTGGTGGGAGCGGCGCCCCGCCGCGACGAGCTCCCGCAGACCGCCGCGGCATCTGTTCCATGCTCCGGGGCGCCGGCATCACGGCATGAGCGTTAGAAAGAACCAGACCGTCCGAGCAGGCTCAGGCAAAGTGGCTGAGACTAGTGGCGGGCCTACCGACAAAGAAGCCCTGGATCCGCTGCTCCAGGCGCTCCCGCGCCGAGGACGCCGCAGGCGGCGGATTGGCCTCTTGGCCGTCGTTTCGGTCGACTTCCGCGGCCTCGCCCACCCCAGCCTCTCTGGTCTCCTCCTGTTGCAGCTCGACCAGCTCACGCAAGGCCTCGGTCTCCATCGCCCGCGCCGAGGAGGCCACACGGTAATCCTGGGCAGAAGGATCGGCCGGAGCAAGGGCCGCACGAATCAAGGTACGTGCCTTTTCGATGGTGGCTGCCGGATCCCCGGACACCTCCGAGGTATCGATCCCGACCTCTCCGCCAACGGCGTAGCGACGGCCATCCGGACCGATTTGGTAGTCATAGGACGCCTGGCTCGTGACATACCGACCGCCGGCAGCGACATGCGCCTGCTCGTGAGCACGCACCTCTGCGTCGCGCTCTTTGAGCAGTTGGAGCTCGCGCTGCTCTTCCTCGCTCAACTCGGCCTCGGCACCACCAACCTTGGCCGACCCTTCGCCCTTCTCGCCCTCCTCGAGTTCGTCGGCCTCTTCGGCCGGCGCCGGCTCACGCGAAGCCCCCTCCAGCTCGGGAGGGCGCCCCTCGACCGCGCCCGCCCCAAGCCCGGCTGCCCGCAGCGGCTGCGACAGGCCGGCAGGCATCGGAACGCTGACTGAGTGGATCTCCATCGGGCCGTACCTAAAGGAAGCTCCCACCGGCAATTGTAGACCGCCAACACCAAGGAGAAGTCGGAAATCGCCGTGAATTGCGATCGGCCGCACGCTCTCAAGGCTGCGACTCCAACACCGAACGGATGGTTCGGATCCAGGGACCATGCCGGCGCACCTCGGTCGGCAGACTCGGCAAGACCCGCCTCGCCTCCGCGCGGTTCGGGAAGCTACCGAAGAGCGCGATCACGAAGGAACGAGTCTGGATGTAGTGAATCCCGGTCAAATCATAACGCCCGACCGATGCCTGCGCGGCCGCAAGATCGCCGGCTGCGACCAGCTGGATGGTGAAACGGTCTGGATCCTGCCTCCTCAGCCAGGACTGATCGACCTCGGGAGGACCCGATTCTGCAACCCCTTCCGGCTCCCCGGCCTCGGTCGGCCCGGGTTCGGGCGGCATCTGCGGCGCGGGATCGGCCGCGGCCGCCTCTCGCTGAGCCGCCAGCGGTTGACCCGACCCGGTCGCGACCCCCGGCGTCTCGTCTTCGGTCGCGCGGTTCTGCGGTGTCGGGTCCACCGAACCGGCCGGCTCGCCACTAGAGGACCCCAGGTCCGCGCGGGCAGCCGCAGCCGCCGGCTCGGCGACCCCGCCGGACCCAGGCGTGGCCACGCTTGGCTGAGGGCTCTCCGCTGGCCGCTGGGAGCCGAGATCAGGCCAGCGGACTGCCACGGGAACCAGGATCGCCACTAGAACGACGACCAGGATGAGTGGCAGAAACCAGCCTCGATTCCAGTAAGGCACCCGAGTCAGCGGGGCCGGTGGCTCGGGCTTGCCCTGGACCTGGGCGCCGGATTCCTGGTTCAGGTGATGCTTGCGAACATGTCGCAGCACCTGCTCGAAATCATACGTTTCCGGGCGTGCGTCCTCCCTGATCAGATAGTCCGCGAGCTGAGGATCGGCGGAGCCGCCCCCCTCACCGTCCCCTTCGAGCTCCAGGATACCGGCTGGATCCGCGGATGCAGCCTCCCCCCATGTCTGATCGCCGGTCTGCACCTGGTCTGGAGCGGCCGCGGAAACCGCATTGGATTGACCCATCAGCCCGCCGATCTTGCCGCTAATGGCCTGCCTGAGACCATTAGCGCTGCGGCAACGACGAGCCAGCCAGGCGTTGGCATTGGCGTTCAAAGCAGCTGGGATACCTTTGGAGCTCGTTTGCAACGCCGCGATGTCACCGGAGGTGAGAAAGCCCTCCGGGTCCTCGATTCCAGCCACTCTCAGGCGATGCCGCAGATAGGCACCGGCCTGCTCCAGGTTGAAAGGCCGCAGATTCAAACGCACGACCTGATTCTCGTCCGCCGGATCGGGCAGCGGCAGCCGGTCGCGACTCAGCGACTGATCGCCGACCAGGATGAGCCTCACGCCCTCGCCCTTGGCCTCGAGGATCTCGGCCCGCAGTCGCAGCAGGCCGCGGATGACCTCCGACCCCAGCAGGTGCACATCGTCGACGGCGAGTACCAGAGCCCTTCCGGCCCGACCGCGTCTGGTCAGCAGATCGACCAGTGTCCCTTGCGGCTGGTTGAGACCGGCCGCGCTCAGATGATCGCGAATGGTGACCTCGATGGCCTCGAAGGGTACTTCGGGACGCGCCCGAAAGGCGATCAGCTCGAAGTCGTCCGCCAGGGCGCCGAGCAGACGCATCAACTGAACGCTACGGCCGGAGCCAGCCACACCGGCCAGGATGACGATGGCACCCGGCGCGAGGAGCGCACGGGTCGCCGTCTCGATCAGGCTTTCCAGCAAGGGATCCGTGTAGAGAAAGTCTTCGCTCGGCACGGCGTCAAAAGGCGCCTGCCGCAGCTTGAGCTGAGCGAGACAGTCGGGATGCAGTGACATGATCTCAGGGGATTCAGGCGTCCCTGTCACGACGCGGGCGAGATGCTACACCCCGGACCAGAGGTCTTCAAGGCGCTCAGGTTCCCCGCAGATCGCGCGCGTTATGCGCCTTTCAATCCCATTCGGCCGGGCGGGCGACGCGCCTGGATCAACACAACCTCGGTACAGCCAGGGAGTTAGTCCTACAGTTAGATGAGCGAGACGAGATTTGCGATCGGGCACTCAAAATCGCCCGTCCCGCGCCGTCTGCAGTGACGTCAAGTCTCGCGAGCAACCGCCGATATAACCATAAGGTTACAAGGGAGTTGCAGCCAGTCAATAACGAATAGAAGTCGGGTGCCGATATGCGACGTATCAACGACCTTCCGATCTGGGTGCGACTGGTCGGAGCCATGTGGCTCATCTTGCTGCCAGCCTGGACCGGACTCATCCTCTGGGCTGCCGAGGAACAGCGCCAGACCGCCATCCATCAGGCCGAGGCATTCGCCAGCACGCTGCACGAGATGACGCTGGCGGGCCTTACCACCATGATGATCACCGGAACCATCCACCAGCGAGCAGCCTTTCTCGACCAGATCATCGAGCTGCAGAACGTCAACGACCTTAGGGTGCTGCGCGGCGAGAACGTCTCGAAACAGTTCGGCGAAGGCACGGATCAAGAGAAACCGCGCGACGAGGTCGAGCGCACCGTGCTCCAGACGGGCGAGCCTTATCTGCGCCTGACCCGGAATGGCGGCGTGCTGCGCGCCGTCGCACCCGCCTTTGCGCGCAAGGACTATACTTGGCAAAGACTGTACCACCTGTCATGCGCTCGCCCCGCCGGACTCGGTCCTGGGTGCGGTCAGCATGGAGATCAGCCTGGATGAGGTGAATGCCGAGGTGCGTCTCTTCGGAATCAAGATCTTCGCCATTGCCGCGATCCTGAGCATTCCGGTCCTACTCTTACTCTATTTCTTCACCTCGCGTTTCGTCACCCGCCCGATGCAGCGAATGACCCTCGGGCTGGGGGGTATCGCCAGCGGTGAGGGCGATCTGTCGAACCGCCTGCCGGCCAAGAACCGCGATGAGATCGGCCGGGCCTCCCAGGCGTTCAATTCCATGATGGACAATTTCCGCGACCTCATCAGCCGGATTCTGGACTCCACCGCGCAGTTGGCACGGGCCGCCGAGGACTTGGCGCAAGTCACCGAGCAAACCAATTCCGGTGTCAGCCAGCAGCGTCATGAGGTCGACCAACTCGCCTCGGCCATGAACGAAATGAGCGCCACCGCTCAGGAGGTGGCCCGTAGCGCACAGCAGGGATCGGATGCCACCCATGCGGCTCAGGCGGAGGCCGGCGCGGGCAAAGAGGTGGTCTCGGGCACCATGGCGCACATCGAGAGACTCGCCGAGGAGATCCAGAAGGCCGCCGAGGTCATCCGCGAACTGGGCAAGGATAGCCAGGAGATCGGAAAGATCCTCGACGTCATCCGGGGAATCGCCGAGCAGACCAACCTGCTGGCGCTCAATGCCGCCATCGAGGCGGCCCGCGCAGGCGAGGCGGGTCGGGGCTTCGCGGTGGTTGCCGACGAGGTGCGCTCGCTGGCCAATCGGACCCAGACCTCCACCGAAGAGATCCAGGCCATGATCGAGCGCCTTCAGCAGGCCAGCCGTCGTGCGGTTGAGGTCATGGAAGAGAGCCAACGCAGCGCCACTTCCAGCCGCACCAGCGCCGTCGAGGCCGAGCACTCGCTCGATGCCATCACGGCGGCAGTCGCGACCATCGACGACGTCAACAACCAGGTCGCCAGCGCCGCCGAGGAACAGAGCGCGGTGGCCGAGGAGATGAATCGGAACGTCAACAGCATCTCGGACGCCGCCGAAGGCAACGCCCAAGGGGCGCGCGAGACCACGGATGCGTCGGAGCGACTGGCGCGACTGGCCACCGAGCTTCAGGAGTTGGTCGGTCGGTTCAAGGTCTGAGCCGCTGGGATTAAAAGGGGACAGATTTAATTTTTGGCAACCGTGTCAGGTCACCAGCATGCCAATGAAGAGCGCACGCTCCAGTAGGGTGAGTTTGTGCGAAGCGCGAATCCCGAAGGAGAGTGGGCGCTCATCCGGTGAGGCGTTGCAGCGCGGCCAGCGCACTGGAGGAGCGCGATTGACCGACCAAGTCGAGGCCATGATCAAGCGCCGGATTGAGAACTATCAGCGCGGTCGCGCTGGTCAGAGGCTGTCGGCAACAAGCCGGGTAAATAAATCCGTCCCCTTTATCCATAATCCCTAGGAGACATGACCCTCTTCTCCGTAGCTCACGACCTCGTCGAGACGCGTGGCCGTGAGCACACGCTCGGACCAGGCGAGCAGTGTCGCTTCGTCCGCGGGCAGCTCGCCGAACTTCAGGCGCAGCTGCCGCTCCAGCACCCGGGCCTCACCTTGCTGCATGCCTTGCTGCTTGCCCTGCTCAATGCCTTGTTGAAGGCCCTCTTCACGGAAACGCTCAGCAAAACGGCTCATGGTCTGTGCCTCCTCAGGATACTCACGCTGGTATTGTACGCGCTCGGCGTCGTTCAGATCGGCATAGATGTCGATGAAGTCCAGGTATTTCAGGCGCTTCTCGGGGTCCGGCTCCAGGGCCGTGAGGCCGCGTACCGCTTGGGCGTAGACCTCGACCTTGCACCCCGGTGGGTACTGCATGCTCGGTAGCGTCAGGCGCGCGACCAGATTGTCGCTGTCGCGGTGGTCCGCGTAGCGCAGCTCGCCGAGCGCGCAGCGCAGGTACTGGAACTGCAGATAGACTTGACGATCGCCGCCGAGGCGTAGCTGCTCGGCGAGGCCGGCCGCAGCGTGCAGGAAGATCACAACCGGAACGATCCGCTCGGTGGCGAACAGCTCGGCCAGATCCAGGCAGTAGTGGGCCAGGCGGTGGATCGAGAAGCGCCGGGGGTCAGTCTCTTCTTCGAGCACGAACAGGATCGCCGCACGACGCCCGTCCGGCCACTCGACCAGCAGCGGGACATCGAGCTCGCGGAAGCGCGCGCCGAGGCGTTCCTGCAACTGTTCCTGGCGCACCGGGACGATGCGCACGCCGGGATCGAGCTCGGCCGCCTCGGCGGCGAACAGGGCCAGGGCGACGTGCGGGTAGTCGAGGATCAGGTTCTTGTAATTCTGGTCGTGGGACATCGGGTAGGTCGCCTGGCAGGAAAGACCGAGGCATTCTCGGCCTGCCGGACAGTGGTATGCAACGATGGGCGTGATACAGAACTGCAGGCCGCGCGCGCCTCACGGCGCCACGACATCGTGCGAGTGCGTGCCATTGCGGCGGGATCGTGGCGCTTTCTTGTCAGATAACGTGGTCTGTCCCTAAGGTATCCCCTTTTCCGTGGGTGAACAGACAACTCCCAGGGCGGGACTTCCACCCGCTGGAAACGCAGCCGTATGGGCTGCACACGTCGCAAATCAGCCGAGCCGTAAGGAGCGGTAGCGACTGAAGGCGTCGGCTGGTTTTGCCTTGTTAGGGCTTTTCATACAGGCATAGCCCGCAATTTGCACAACACCTCTGCGCCCAAACCTGCGCCTCCTGATTTGACAGCCACGCCACCCCGCACCGGG
>JANQGF010000411.1 GCA_028277465.1 Chromatiaceae bacterium | reverse complement strand
GATTCAGAAACAAGTGGTACAACTTGAGCCGCCCTTGTTGGGCACGCTCCGCTTTGCCCAACCTACGGTGTGTAGGTTGTTTCTGAATCATTACTTAGGCCGGATCGAGGATGGTCCGACTGGCGCCGACCCGTCCACTGAAGACCTTCAGGTCCTCCCGGATCAGGCGCCAGCACTCCTCGCCCAGGTTGGTGCGCGGTCCCACGACCCGAATTCCGAGATAGAGCTCCGGCTCGAGCAGATCGATGGAGAGACGCAGCTCGATCGGCCCGGCCTCCTGAGATGACCTGGTATCGAGCTCCAGGGTGAGCGCGACCGAGCTGGTGGCCAGCCGTGGGGGCCGCAGCCCGACCCGGCTCAGACCGCAGTTCGGGTCCTTGCAGCGTCGCCTGAGCGAGTAGACGAGCTCTCGCTCGCAGAAGACCGAGATCGACCGCTCGACCTCCGCCAGGTGTCGTCGCGCCTCTCTCAGCCGATAGGGAGTCCCGACCTCGTCTCGGATCTGGCTGCGCAGGACCCGTCGCAGCCGGTCGAACGCCTTGGGCAGGGTGCCGCTATTAAAGCCTCGGCGAAGGAGCCCGCGCATGGTCTCGCCGTGATTGCCGACCACGGCGGGTTCGATCGGCGCCTCCGGAAGGTCGGCGCGCCGCATGGCCTGCAGGCCGCGACCGGTCCCGAGGCCGGGTTGCAGCGGGCGGTGATTCGCCGCGTAGATCTTCCAGTTCTCTTTCAGCTCCCAGACCAGAAAGCCTCCGAGCCCAGGCAGGAGAATAATGGTGAGGGTGACGAAGGGATAGGTAATCCATTTGGGCAACAGGGGATCGAGGACGCCGACGAGAAAGCCGGTGATCACCGGGAGGAAGGGCAGCATCAGCTTGTGGGCGATGGTGACCAGAGGGAAGTGCTTGATGGGATTCACCTGGGGTTCCACCAGCACGGTGACATAGAACTGGATCAAGGACTCGAAAAAACGCCAGATCGGAAGCAGCAGCGACTTCAAACCGAGCTCGATCCGGGATTCGCCCAGATGATGGCTCAGCAGCTCTTCGATCAGGTGCAGTCCTTGCTGAAAGCGCCGCGTGAACTCCTTGAAGAACTGCATCAGTGCTTGCACCAGTCCGATGACCAGGGCTTGATTGAGCCGGCGCAGGAATTGGCCCAGGGTGCTGGCGGTGTTGTCCAGCACGCGGCGTCCGGCGGGGGTGTTGCGAACCAGTGTGCCGAGCGCCAGCACCAAGGCGACGAGCGAGAGGTCCAGCTCCGCCAGTTCGCCGGCGATCAGGCTGCCGAGGCCGACAAAGGGCAGCACCAGCAGGGTTCCGATCAGGAAGGGGCGCAGCAAGTGCCGGTCCAGACCACGAACCAGGTCGTTGGCGAGCAGGACGGAGACCGGATGCCAGTGCAGCAGTCGGCGCAGACCATCGAAGAGGAGCAGACGCACGGCCCACCAGAGGCCACGCAGCAGGGCGCTGGCGCCAAGCCGCCCCGTTCGCGTGTAGGCGACCGCGTTGATCGAGACCCCGACGATGCCCACGAGCCACAGGCTTGCCAGGTGTGGCGCGGAGGCGAGGTTCGGGATCAGGCCGATCAGCACATCCAGCGTTTTGAGCCCGAGGAAGGCCAAGCCAAACGGCAGCACCAGGTGGCGCAGTACCAGACGCCCCTGGGGTGTGCCGAATAGAGGCGCACCCAGTTGCTGCAACCCCTTGATATAGAATTCACCTGGTTTGTAGACACCAGGTAGAGCCCGCGCGGCGCTGTGGTCGAAGCGCGCCAGCCGGTCGCCCTTCAGGAGCTCGTCCAGGGCGAGATCCGGGAGTCGCAGCACATTGCGAGCGACGATGTCTCGGACATCGGTGAACTTGAGGTGCCCTCGGCGTTGAATGACGTCCAGCAGCTCATGCAGCAGCTTGTGGGCGGCCACCTCTTCACGGTGATTGGTGGGGGTGAAACCGGCCTCCTGCAGGGCTCGCCTCAGATGGGGTTTGAGCTTCCTCTCCAGGCGGGCGGTGAGACGACCGGCGAGTGCCCGAAGCGGTCGGCTGAAGCGCTCCACCTCCGAGATGGGCCAACCGAGCTGCTCCAAACGATTCAAGCCGGTGTCGAGCGCGCGCAACGCCTTGAGGTTGGCCTGGAACGGCAGGACTTGGCGGATGCGGGTCTTGGCCGGGCGGAGCAGCCAGCTGAGGGGGCGCAGTTGATAGTAGGTGGTGCGGCTCTCCAGCAGGACCCGCTCCAGTGCCTTCAAGAGGGTTGGTGCGGCCCGCTTGTCGGGCCACTCGAAGCTGTCCGCCCCCAAGCGCTTCACCAGGATGGTCAGCTCCTCCGACTCGTTCGGGGGCAGCTTCCAGTTGGCCGCCAAGAGGCCAGCGAGCGACTCCTCGGCATCGACCCGACGCGCGACCAATATCTGTCTGACACGCTCGGCATCGGGTGCGCAGGGCTCGCCCATGGTCTCGAAGACCTGGTTAGCACGGGCCAGTTGCTTCACGGCCGTGCCATAGCGGTCCAAGTACTCGGCCCGCTGGGCGGTGCGCACGGCATGCCGAAAGAGGATCAGATGGAGTGTCAGCCAGATCCCTCGCGCGGGCGGAGTCTCGGACCCGCGGCGGCGGATGAGTGCCGGCAACGCCAGCAGGGCCGCGAGCAGAGGCGCCGTGAGGCCCAGTATTCCGTCCCAGAGCCGTCGTCGCCAGTCCCGTCGAGGGAGCTGTGATCCTTGACGCAGAGCGGCGAGACAGCGGGCCTCGGCGGCGGTCGGCTGGAGCGGGTGCGGCTCGGGCAGCTCGGGCTTCTCTGTTGCCGCGTCGGCTGCCTCCAGGATCGAGGCCGGCGTCCCCGGGCTCACTGCGTTGTTCGGCCCGGACTCGAAATCCGGGTCCGAGGTGCCGTATGGAAGGTCGCTCGGGAGCAGCGGCAGGAGTGCGGGATGAGCGCACGCCTGGTCTGGACGGGCGCGCTCCAGCAGGTCCGGCAAGTGGCCGCCGCGAAGCGGTGGCAGGCCGAGTCCGCTTTCCTCCAGCCAGTGGTCCAGTGCCGCCCAATCGAGGACCGCGGGAAAGAAGAAACCCCTCACCCCTGGGCAGAAATAGCGCAGCCGAGTGATGTGGGCAACGAAACCTCGGCAGACCAACGCGTCCTCGACGCCGGCGGGGATGAGACAGTCCCGGGTGAGGACATCGCGGACCTCGGCGAAGGCGGGGCTGCCGATCAGTTCCTGGAGCCCGGCGGGGCCGAAGCGCTCGCCGTCCGCTCTCTCGTCGCGGGCCGTCTGCCAGGCGCGTGCGATCTCGCCCTCGAAACGTCTCGCCCAGAAGTCGCGGAGCAGGCGCGCGAACCCGGCGTGACCGAGCCTCTGCTTCATGGGCATCGGCAGCAGAATGACGAAGAGTGGCAGATTGAGTCCCTCGATCACCGCCAGCGCTTCCGGATTCTCGGACTCCAGACCGGACAGGAAGGCCTGGCGAGGCATCACGTAATAGGTGAGATCCGGGATGGATCCCTCGAAACCCTTGGGCCCCAGGTGTTCCGTGATCAGTCGCTCCAGGGCTCGCGGGTGAAAGAGAAAGACCCCTTCTGCGGGTTTGAAGACGCGCGAGCGCAACAGCTTGGTGGTGGAGTCGACGTCGCTGGAGGGCGGTTGGGAAGACATGGGCCGGAGGGTTGGAGGCGGGGGGTGGGATTATGGCGGAATCTGGTGCGAAAGTGGGAGAGCTGGCGATGATCGAAGGCAAGATCGGCGTTACAATCGCCTATTGGGCGTGTCTTCTGAGACGATTTCGGAGCGCACCTTATCCGACGACAAGGAGGGATGACCCTCGACCATGCACTATCGAGTTTTTTATCTTTTTGATCGGTCCGGGGAGTCCGTCTCATCGGCGAGCGCCGTGGAGATGAGCCCCCGGGCGATCTGCGAGCAACTGCTTCCGCGTCTGCAGAGCGAAGACGACTATCTCGGGATCATCGACGCCGAGGAGAATACCCTTCAGATCCTATGCGAGCCCGCGCGCGATCGCTATTGGGTGGAATTGCCCATTGATGCCGCCAAGGCCTCGTACGGGCGGCACATGGATCTCGAGGCCTTGCGCAAGCTGATGCTGGATCTTCCTTCCGTGTTCGATCGGGATGCCATCCCCGGGCTGGAGTACCGTCCCTGGTAGCTTGGAATCGGCAATCGCATTCTCGAATGGCGTGCTGATGTTGGCCAGGATGGCCAATCATCAGCGTCTAATAGACTCCCCGCGGACCAGTCGAACGCGGCCGTTCTGGGTCTTGCTCGCCCGGTAATAGCTGCCGCTGAAGAAGCTGACGCTCCAGGCGCGGTCCAGCCCCCCGGCGTCGGATGAAGACGACCAATACAAGGCAGGCGGTGTGTTCGGAAAGACCTGTGG
>JANQGF010000361.1 GCA_028277465.1 Chromatiaceae bacterium | reverse complement strand
CTTCCCCGCCGTCGAGCTGGTCGGGGCAGCGGGCGCAGGTCTTGGAAACCTCGCCGTCAATCCGGACAATGCCGCGAGTCAAGGGCCAGGTGACTGTGCGGACGTGCCACTCATCCCTTATGGACACTTGACGATCGTGGAGCACGTTCTGGTGGAGGGAGAAACGGCCGGTAGCGATGGGCGATGACCCGATTGAACCGTCCTGGATGCCGTTGGTGCCGGCGACGAGCGATTGAGGCAGATACCGGGGAGAAGAAGCGGGACCCGATGCGACACGAGACTCCCAGGATCATCCTCGTCGGCCGTCGCGAGCGAGTTGCACGACGCCTCGTCGAGCGACTCGGCTCGCTCGGCTATGGTGTGTTGCGGGTGTCGTCACCCAGATCCACGCGCTGCAGGACGAAGACGCCGCCAAGGCCCCTGCCTGGATGGCGAGGATGTTGAGCGACGAGGATGTCGTCATCGAGGATATCGAATCTCTGGGTCATGACTGGAGGGACGAGCGCGACATGCTGCTGCGGGCGCAATGCATCCAATCGCTCGCGGCCGTTCCACTGACTGGCTGCACAGGTCTCACGGTCTTCACGGGCTTCGACTCCGTTCGGGTGAAGTGTCGGTGGCAGACCGAAGAGTTGCAAACCCTGCATCTGCTGGGCGACACCATCTCACTTGCGCTCCACAACCAAGACATGCTGTGTCAATTGCCTTTCCCACGATCAGCGGCAAGGCATTGGTCATGGACGACGAGCCGTCGCTTGCTTACGCGACGGGGCCGCGGCCACGAGGTCCGGGATCTTGTGCAACCCCACCACGGTATCCACCCCGCCCAGCTTCACCGCCTCCTTGGGCATCCCGTAAACGACGCAGCTCTGCTCGTCCTGGGCGACCGTGAAGGCACCGGCCTCGTGCATCTCCAGCAGACCACGCGCCCCGTCGTCTCCCATGCCAGTCAGGATAACGCCAAGGGCATTGGGACCGGCCGACTGGGCCGTCGAGCGGAAGAGGACATCCACGGACGGGCGGTGACGGCTCACCAGTGGGCCGGCCTTGACCGCGACTCGGTACTGGGCGCCGCTCCGTTTCAACAGAAGATGATGCGTTCCAGGTGCGATCAAGGCCAGTCCGGCGATGACACGGTCGCCGTCCTGGGCCTCTCGTACCTCGATTTGACACCGCTGATTCAGCCGCGTGGCAAAGGCGGCGGTGAACCGACCTGGCATGTGTTGGACCAGGACGATGCCCGGAGCCGTGCGCGGTAACCTGGTCAGCAGGTATTCGAGGGCCTGGGTGCCACCCGTGGAGGCGCCGATGGCAACCACACGTTCCGTCGTAGCGGCGAGGGGTCGGAATCCGCCCTCGGCGACGACCGCATCCGCGGTCAATCTGGGGGAGGGCGCCATGGCCGGAGTCGTCTGAGATGACACGGCCGCAATCTTGTCCACGCGGGCATGACTCGCCCCCTTGATGGCATCACCGAGCAGGGTCTTGGCGTCCTCGAGGAATTGGCGCAGCCCGAGCTTGGGCTTGGCGATGATGTCTACCGCGCCGGCACGCAGTGCCTGCATGGTGACCTCGGCGCCTCGCTCGGTCAGGGTCGAACAGATGATCACGGGGGTCGGACGCTCTTGCATCAGGTGCCGCAGAAAGGTGATCCCGTCCATTCGTGGCATCTCGATATCGAGCAGAATCACATCCGGCCATGTCTTCTCCAGCAGCCTCTTGGCGAAGATGGGATCGCGGGCGCAGCCGATGACCTGGATCCCACCGATGGCATTCAATTGCTCGGTCAGGACCTGACGGACGACCGCCGAGTCATCGACGATCAGTACTTTGACCGGACCCATGGCATTGATGTAGCCCTAGTGAAACATTCAGGCAGCAGCACTGGATGTCCTTGCTCCAGCGACTTGTGCCGCAGGTCGTCGCGCCCGTTCGCTCGCACGTCCGTGTCCTGCGGGATCCGACGGAGATAGACGGAGAAGTCACTGCCGTGGAAATGGATCTGTCGTCCGACGTTCCCACCGAAATCACGCGCGACGAGTGGGATTGCATGTTGATCTAGGCACCGCTCCACGAAGCGAACATTGGCGGCCCCGATATCGAAACGCGCGGGTACCTCCCGGTTGCGATCACCCAAGAGGCAGGCCCCGCCGAACGCCTTGGCACGCAGCTCGTTCCGTCTCGCGCCGAGCTGGCAGAGGCCGTCGATCAGGCGCTTCATGGCCGTGAGGCCATAGCGCCCCGTGTCCGCTGCACGGATTGGCACTCGTCCTGCCGGATTGTGGAGCGGCAGCAGGAAATGATTCATCCCCATCAGATGTGCCGCGGGATCGAAGAGACAGACCGAGACGCAAGAGCCGAGGAGCGTCGAGAGGATCACCGGCTCGCGGGTGACGATAAGTTCGCCCGGGTGGACAAAGCGACTCGGGAGCCCGCCGGTCGCGGCTTCGGGCACGGGTGGGGAGCGGTCTGGCGACGAATCCGCCATCCTGATGGGCTCAGATGGGTGGTTTGCGGAAGATGGACGGTCGGATCATCTTGAGCCCATTCTGAAGGCCATGGAGCGACTCCACATGACTGATGAATAGATAACCGCCTGGACGAAGCGTCCGGGTGACATGGTCGATCACCAATTGCTTGGTTGGCAGATCGAAATAAATCAGTACGTTGCGAAGAAAGACGATATCAAAGGCTGGCTCGTGGGGCAAAGGTTGCTTGAGATTGTGCTGCTCGAAATGGACCCGCGCTTGCAGGCGCGGATCAATCAAGAGATTGCCGGCCTGAACTCTGACCCCTTTGAGACAGTATTTCGTGAGCCAGGATGTGGGCAGTCGCTTGACCCGATCCAGCCGATACAACCCGCGTCGGGCGGTCTCGACCATTCGCGCGCTGATGTCCGTGCCCAGCACCTTCCAGTCGCCCATCCCCAGTGTTTCTGCCATGGCCATGGCCAGGGTATAGGGTTCCTCCCCCGAGGAGCAGGCCGCGCTCCAGATCCGACAGGCTTGATTTCGATCGCGCTCCCGAACCAACTCTTGAAGATGCTCGAAGTGAACCGGCTCGCGGTAGAAATAGGTCTCGTTGGTCGTCAACAGATCGACCAGATGCTGACGCTCGTGGTGCTGGTTCGGTTCGGAGAGGAGCCTCAGATAGGCCTCGAAGCTGCGGAGACCCAGGCTGCGCAGTCGACGTTGGAGCCGCGCGCTGGCCATCTGGCGCTTGTGAGGCGCCAGACTGATGCCCGCCCGCTCGTAGATGAAGCGGCGCAACCGATCGAACTCGTGCTCCCTGAGCCGAACGGCCTCGACCAGTGATCCGGATTCAGTCTGGACCGCGGAGGCTACAGCGGACACGGCTCAGGATTCCAGGTCAGGATCGCTTCGAGCCGTCTCCTCGCTCAGACGTCTCAGGGTCGCCAGTTCATCGATGGAGAGGACATGATCGATACTCAGGATGATGACGAAGACATCCTCGAGTCGTCCCATGGCCTCGATGAAGTCGGTGCGGAGCTCAGAGCCGAACTCGGGTGGGGGCTTGACGTCCTCGGGTGGGATTTCCAGGATGTTCTTGACTTCATCGACCAGCATCCCGAGGACGCTTCCCTCACCTGACCGCTGGACCTCGACCAGGACGACACAACTGCGCTTGCTGGGAGTGATCGGCCCTTTGCCAAGCCGTGCCCCCAGGTCGATCACCGGGACCACGCTGCCGCGGAGATTGATGACGCCACGGATGAAATCGGGGGTCATGGGGACGCGGGTCACCTGAGGTGTCTCGATGATCTCCTGGACCGCGTCGATCGACATGGCCAAGCATTCATCCGCCACCGAAAAGGTCAGGTACTGGGTGGCTTCATCCGAGTCCACCGGCCTGTCCGAGTCGGGCTTTTGGTTGCTGGCGACAAGCTCTCGCATGTGAACCTCCACTCAGAAACGCTCGAAATCCTTCTGCGCGAAGCCGGCGAGCTCGCCCTCGCCCTCCGGCAAGACCTCGCGGGCCGGAGCGCTGCGCTGTGGCGAGCGCGGCTGGGTCTCGCCGGCGGCACGCGCGCCCGCGACCCCGGTCCGAAAGAATGACATGGTCTCCTGCAGCTGGTTGGCTTGACCACTGAGCTCTTCGGCGGTCGCGGCCAACTCCTCGGAGGACGAGGCATTCTGCTGGGTCGCCTTGTCCAGTTGGCTCATGGCCTTGTTGATCTGACTGATGCCGGAGGCCTGCTCGCCCGAGGCGGCAGTGATCTCCTCGACCAGGTCGGCCGTCTTGACGATGTTCGGCACCATCTGTTCGAGCAGGGTGCCGGCCTCCTCGGCGATCGATACGCTGTTGGTCGCCAATTGGCTGATCTCCTGGGCGGTGACACCACTGTTCTCGGCCAGCTTCCGAACCTCGGCCGCGACCACCGTGAAACCCTTGCCGTGTTCCCCGGCGCGCGCCGCCTCGATCGCGGCGTTGAGCGCCAGCAGGTTGGTCTTGTAGGCGATGTCCTCGATCAAGCCGATCTTGCCGGCGATCTGCTTCATGGCGTCGACCGTGCGCTTGACCGCCTCACCACCCCGGCGTGCCTCCTCCGCCGAGCTCTTGGCGATCCCATTGGTCACCCGTGCGTTCTCCGTATTCTGTTGCACCGAGGCGTTCAGCTGCTCGATGCTGGCAGAGGTCTCCTCGACGCTCGCCGCCTGCTCGGTGGCGCCTTGGCTCAATGATTGGGCGGTTGAGCTCACCTCTTCGGAGGCGGAGGAGAGGTTGTCGGCCCCGACCCGGACCTCGCCGACGATCTGGCGTAGACGCTCAACCATGCCCTGGATGTCTTTGTACACACCTCTCGCGCTCCGCTGCTCGAAGTCGATCGCCAGCTCGCCGTTGGCGACCCGGCGCGTGATGTCGGCGATCACGCCCGGATCCCGGCCCAGCTGACCCATCACGGCCCGGATGATCCACCAAGCGATTCCGATACTCGCCAGGATGGCAATTATGGAGAGGATCGAGATGGTGAGCACGGCCCGATCGTTGGAGGCCTGCAACCTGGGGCCCAGGATATCCTGTTCCCCTTTGTACGAGAGTTTGACCGCATCGATGTCGGCGGCGAACTCGGGCCCGAGGACGTCGAGCGTTCCGGCGACGAGCTCATTGCGCGCCTGGATGACCTGCGCCAGCCGATCGAGGCTCGCTTTGTACTCCTCTTTGAAGCTTAGGGCCTCTTCGAGCCAACGTCGCCGCTGCGGGTCTTGCAGGGCGGCCTCCAGCGCACGCAACTCCTGGTCGAATTTGGCCCACTTCTGCCGGGCTCGGTCGAGCGCCTCCTGGCTGTTGTCATCGATGAACTTCATCACATCGATACGCGCGGCGAGCAGACGGCGCAGGGCGCGAGTCGAGCCGCGGACGGCCTCGTCGACTTTGTCTCGGTTCGCGCTCTCGAAGACCTTCGCCAGCCGCTCTTCCAGGGCATTGGCGCTTGCGGGAAGTCGCTCGTGATTCAGCTCGTCCGTTTCCCGCGTATAGGAGACGACCTGCTCGAAGGCCTGACCATAGGTATCGATCTTCGCGTTCGAGGCCTTGAGCTTGGCGGCTCGCTCGGGGTCACGGACGATTGCGGCCAGTTCGATCAGGATGGCGTCGGTCGTCTCCAAATAGTGCTCGAATTGCTGTCGATCCTCGTCGTTATGGGAAATGAGGTAATCCTTGACCATGAATCGGGCCATCAGCATGCTGGCCTGCATCTCGCCCATCCGGTTGGCCTTGATCGCCTTATCGCGGTAGCTGGCGAAACCAGTGGAGGCCGCCTCGATCGTGACGAAGGCCAAGACAGCTACCAGGATCAAGGAGGCCAATACTGCGCCAAAGCCAAGAACCAGCTTCTTGGCCATCGTCATGGAACCCAACATGCGAGCCTCCTATTGGGATTGGGTTGCCTCGGGTCAAGTGTTCCCCGAGTGCGTGACGGGGCGCTCGCGCGCCTGCTTGACGATCGCCGACAACTCGGCCACGTCCAGGATCAAGGCGATGTCGCCGGTTCCGAGAATGGTCGCGCCGGCCACCCCGCGCAGATCCTCGAATACCTTGCCGAGCGGTTTGATCACCGTCTGCAGCTCGCCGAAGAGGGCGTCCACCACCAGCCCCATCCTGTGATGGCCGAAGCGGGTCACCACCAGGCTTTCCCGCTTTCCGGCGCCTTGTCTGTCGCCCTTCTCGAACAGCTCGGCCAGGCGGATGAATGGCAGGACCTCGCCGCGCAGATTGATGTAGTGCTCGCCATGTCGCGCGGACGCCTCGGCCCTCTCCATCTCGACACACTCGACCACTTGCGTGAGCGGGATCACGTACTGATCCTGGCCCGCACCGACCAGGAAACCGTCGATGATGGCCAGCGTCAGGGGGAGCTGGATGGTGACCTTGGTCCCTTCGCCGAGTTTGCTTTCGAGTTCCACCGAGCCTCGCAGCGCTTCGATGTTGCGCCGTACCACATCCATCCCGACACCGCGCCCCGAAAGGTTGGTCGCGCTCTCCTTCGTCGAGAGTCCCGGTTCGAAGATGAGGCGCAGACACTCCTCGTGCGTGAGGTTGTCTTCCGGCTTGACCAGTCCCCGCTCCTCGGCCTTGGCGCGAATGCGTCTGGCATCCAAGCCGGCGCCATCGTCCGCGATCTCGACGACGACATGCCCCGAGTCGTGGAAGGCATTGATGTGGATGGATCCGGTGGCCGGCTTGCCATGCTGCTGCCGGGCTTCGGGCGGCTCGATCCCATGGTCGATCGCATTGCGGATCAAGTGGGTGAGCGGATCCGTCATCTTCTCCATCACCTTCTTGTCGAGCTCGGTCTCGCCGCCGGTGATGATCAGCTCGATCTCCTTTCCGAGCTCCTGGCTGGCGTCACGCACCACGCGCCGGAAGCGCGACAGACACTCGTCGATGGGGACCATCCGCAGCTGAAGGGCGTTGTCGCGGATCTCGGAGACCAGATAGTCGACACTGTCGACCACCTCGCTCATGTCCTCGATGCCGGCTCGGTCCACCATGACGCGGATGGCGGCGCTGCTGGTGACCAGCTCCCCGACCAGATCGATCAGATGACCGAGCCGCTGCGCATCCACGCGGATGAAGCGTGTCTCCTCCTGGCGCTTGGCGCGGGCGCTCTCCTGGGTCTTGGCCGCCTGCTCCACGGTCCCCGGCTTGACGGAGCCCTGCTCGACGAGGATGTCCCCCAGACGCCGTTTGCGCGATTGATCCTCGGGCGCCGGGACGTCTCCAGCCCCGGACGCCTGGATCTCCAGCGCCCGTTCGAGCTCGCCGGGCGTGACGGCCCCGATGCGGACCAGCAGATCACCGATGAAACCGATCTCCTCCGCGGGCAAGGACTCCAGCAAATCGAGGTATCTGGCATGCGCCGAGTCGGGCTCCAGGATCCGGATGTCGCAATCCTGATCGGCGAACTCGAAGACACCGGCGATGGTCGGCTTGTCGGCAGTACTGCGGAAGGCGATCCCGAAGGTCAGAAAACAGCTCTCGGGGTCGAATGGCTGGCTGTCGGGCGGCTCGAAGCGACAGATGGTCGCGATATGGACGATCTCGCCGAGGGTGCACAAGTAACGCAGAAACGACAGCGGGTCCATTCCGTTGCGGAAGGCGTCGCGTTTGAACTCCAGCTTGATCATCCAGAGATCGCTCACGACCGGCAGGAACTTCTCCTTCTCATCCTCATCCTCATTGCCTCCCGACAAGGGGCCCGGTCCTCTTTCCGCGGCTGGTGAAGGGGGAGGGGCGTGGCCGAGACGCGCCAATAAGGCATCGCCCGCGACCTGCAGCTCGGCGTCCAGCGGGCAGCTCTCCGGGTCCGCCTCCGCGACCGAGTCGATGAGGCGCGCGGTATGATCCCGGCATTCCAATAGGGTCGCGATCAGTGGCTTGGTCAGTGGCGTCTGGCCGGAGCGTACCTGGTCCATCAAGGTCTCGACCGCGTGCGTGAACTCCACCACGGCCGAGTAGCCGAATACGCCGCCCGTGCCCTTGATGGTGTGCATGGCACGGAAGACCTCGTTCAGCGGCTCGACGGCCTTCGGGTCTTGCTCGAGTGCGAGCAGCGCATCCTCCATCGACTGCAGCAGCTCGCTGGCCTCTCCGAGGAACACCTGTCTTGAACTGTCGAGATTCATGGCGGTACGCTCCGAGCCGGGTCGGTGGGGCCAGCCCCGAGGATCGGCTCAAGCTGTGGAGTAAGGCGATGACCTCCGAGACCGCGTCGCTCCTGCTGACGAGCCGAAAAGGGATACCCTGCTCTTCGGCTGTCCGCTTCGTCCACAAGAGCAGCTGCAGACCGGCGGCATTCAGCTCGGTCACGCCCGAGAGGTCTCGGCCTCAATTTCGAACAACATCCCCGAACAATTGAGACATACCCACAAGATCTCTCACTTCGCCGGAACGAATAATGACTGTTTCGGACTGTCTCAACATGTTGCTGTTCAGTTTGGTAAATCTACTTTGAAATAATATATTCTACCCGGAGGATTGAACTCGTGACCATCGCGGCCAAAGTTCGAAAGCGGATGGGGTGAAACCGGCGGAACGTCTCATACCACCAGACTTCCTATTAGGCCACTCCAGCCGTTTCGGAATCGCCTTCGGTTTTAAAGAAGGCAGCGACTTTCTGCAATCTTTGCGCCTGATCCTGCAGTTCAGTCGCGGTCGCCGCGAGTTCTTCGGATGCGGATGCGTTCTGCTGCGTCACCCGATCAAGCTGGTCCATCGCCGTACTGATCTGGCTCACGCCTCCCGCTTGCTCCACCGAAGCAGCGGTAATTTCCTGTACCAAACCCGATGTCTTGTCAATTCGTGGTACGATCTCCTCAAGTAAGGATCCCGCTTCCTCGGCAATACCCACGCTTTTTGTAGCCAGCTCATTGATTTCCTGGGCGGTTACCCTGCTGTTTTCCGCCAGTTTACGGACTTCCGCCGCAACCACCGTGAAACCTTTGCCGTGCTCACCGGCGCGCGCCGCCTCAATGGCGGCATTCAGGGACAGCAGATTGGTCTTGTAAGCGATATCTTCGATAAGGCCGATTTTATTGGCGATATCTTTCATCGCCTTCACGGTTCGGCTTACCGCTTCTCCACCGCGTTTGGATTCCTCGGCAGCGCTGATGGAAATTTGGTTCGTGGCGTTCGCGTTCTCCATATTCTGCTGCACAGAGGCGTTAAGCTGTTGAATGGAGGAACTGGTTTGCTCAACGCTTGATGCTTGCTCGGATGCGGACTGACTTATGGAATCCGCGGTTGAGCTCACTTGTTCCGAAGAGCAGGAAACGCTCTCTGTACCAGTTAAAACCTGGGCGATGACATTTGAGAAATCATCCACCATTTTCCCCATGGCGCGCAACAACTGGCCGGTTTCGTCTTTTCGATCAGTCGCAACCTGGATGGTGAGGTCCCCCTCCGCAAGCCTCTCAGCTACCCCAACCGCCAAGGCGATCGGTTTGGTAATGCTACGCGTGGTGAAGAAACCAAGCAGAATACTTGAGATCAGCACGATGGTAATGATGCCATAGGTCAAATTCAGAGTTTGATCCCGCATCTCGAGCGACCCCTTTAGGAAGGAATCCGCCTTGCCCGTGGCGAACGCGCTGAATCCCCCCAATAAACCGTTCAACTCCGCCATTTGAATCCGGGAAGTAGCGCGTAACTCCGCCAAGACATCGCTCCTCGTGGTATCGGTCAACAGGGCGACAAGCTCACTGACTGTGCCTTTCCATGATTCATATCCGGCCTGGGTAGCGTGAATTTCTTTCTTGTCCCCAAGAAACCGCTCATTGACCAGGGCAAAATCATTCGTGATGGCCTCCTTGGATTCATGTAAAGAGCGTAACCATTCTGCGACTTTCGGGTTATCGGGACTGGTTTGTACCTTTCGCAAACTCAGCTCGATTTTAGCGATGTTGCTGTCGATACGCAGCACCGCCGTGCTCACCGTCAGTGGGTGACGATACATTTTCGTCACCAGATCAGCGGCATTCGCATCGGCATTGTTTGCCGCGTTTTGCTTGAATTCCTTCGCTTTATTGGCCGCGAAATCCACAATCCAAGCCATATGATCCTTCAAATCGCCAAGTTGCGTGTCCGCCGCCGTATCCAGTTTGGCGAGTTTGTCCTCCACGGAGGTATCAAGAAAAATCTCGATCTCTCGGTCGACATTCGCCTTCCAGTCTTCATAGGTGGAACGTGCCTTGTTGATTTCGGTTTTATCCCCCAGAAAGCGCTCGTGCACCATATCAAAGTCGACCAAGACCCGTCCGTGCCAAGTTTGGATTTGTTCCGCGATCGCGGCTCGCTCCTCCTGGTTCGCGACCTCGGCGACTGCGGCGACGAGGCTTTCGATTCTCGCTATCGAGGAATCAATCCGCAGCACTGATGTACTCACTGTATAGGGGTGCAAATAAAGTTTTTCCGTTCGTTTCGAAAGACCCAACATGCCTGTAATGGTGAAATAACTGTAGACCGCTACTAAAGCGACCAAAATAAAAAAGCCCAAATAAATTCTTGTACCAATCTTCATTACAACATACTCCGTTTTTCAAATTTCCGGCGATATAATACTGCATGAGCAATTTTATTCCGGACTCCAATATGACTTCAGATAAAGACTCAATCCGCTGCCATCAGGTACCCGAGAGACCTGATAGATGAAGAATGGGACATCCTCGAGCCCATCTTGAAGATGTCGCAATCCTGATCGGCGAACTCGAAGACACCGGCGATGGTCGGCTTGTCGGCAGTGCTGCGGAAGGCGATCCCGAAGGTCAGAAAACAGCTCTCGGGGTCGCTGGCCTCTCCGAGGAACACCTGTCTTGAACTGTCGAGATTCATGGCGGTACGCCCTGAGCCGGGTCGATGGGGTCGGCCCCGAGGATCGGCTCGAGCTGGAGTAAGGCGATGACCTCCGAGACCGCGTCGCTCCGGCTGACGAGCCGAAAGGGGATGCCCTGCTCTTCGGTTGTCCGCTTCGTCCACAAGAGCAGCTGCAGGCCGGCGGCATCCAGCTCGGTCACGCCCGAGAGGTCAAGGTCGAAGCCCTGCCGATCCTGGAGGCAATGGTGCAGCCGTTCCAGGGAATCCGCGACCGTATAGATGGTCAGTTCGCCTTCGAGGGCCAGTCGCCGATCCGCGTCCGACATCCGAGTTTGCAACGTCATGGCTCGTGTCTCGACGTCGTACAGTGGGCAGGACCAGTCCTAAGGAAGGACCAGCTTGGAGACCGCGTCCAGCAGCATCGGCGGTTGAAAGGGCTTGACCAGCCAGGCCTTCGCCCCCGCGTTCCGTGCGGCCTCCTTCTTCTCCGGGTGACTCTCCGTGGTGAGCATCAGGATCGGCGTGAACTTGTACCTCGGGAGTTTTTTGATCTCCCGAACCAGGGTGATCCCATCCATGTTGGGCATATTGACATCGCTCACGATGAGATGGACCTTCTGGCCGGTGAGCTGCGCGAGCGCCTCGCGGCCGTCTGGCGCCTCGATCACCTCGTAACCTGCACCCTTGAGGGCAATCGCGACGACGTTTCGAAGTGACGCCGAATCGTCGACGATCATAATGGTCTTTCCCATATCAAGCTCCCGTCGTGCATGGGCCCCTGAGTTCATCTCTAGTCATCAGCCTCACCATAGTCATCAGCCTCACCATCGATGCGGTCTAGAAGAAGGTCAGCTCCGACTCACCCGAACGGACTCCTGACGCCTCCCCGTTCTGGTGCAGCTCGTGCTCCTCAGCGGTACTGTATGAGGCCAGCATTCGGGCCAATAACGCATCGATCTCCAGCGGATCCTGCTGCTGTGGCGCCAGCCCCTGCTCGGAGGTCGCCTGCAGACGTCCGCCGAGATCCTCGAGTCCTGTGCAGACATGGCTCAAGACCTGACCCATCCGATCCTGGAACTGGAGATCCATCATTGAGGTACTGATCTGCCCGTGGATCGCCTGGCCGACCTCTCTCATGCGCGCAGCATCCGCATTCAACAGCTCGGTCGTCTGGCGCAGCCGAGACAGGACCTCGTCAACCATGCGCTCGGATTCCTTCACCCGCACCTCGGCATTCGCCATCGACTCCCGCACCAGGGCCTGCGTCTGCTCGAGCGATTGCGCCAGTTCCCCGACCTTGTGATTGATGCGGGCGCCCGTCTTCGCCGATGAGCCGGCCAGCTTTCGCACCTCGTCCGCGACCACGGCGAAGCCTCGCCCCTGCTCGCCCGCGCGGGCTGCCTCGATCGCCGCATTGAGCGCCAACAGATTGATCTGGTCGGCGACGGATCTCACGTCTTGCGCCATCTGTCGCATCTCGCCGCCGTAGTCCGCCAGCCGATTGACCTCTACGGTCATCGCCGTCTCGCGGCTCAAGATGCTCTCGAAATTGGTGATCAGCTCACCGAGGGCGGCCTCGCTCTCCTGGAACTGACCGACGATTGATCGATCGTGGATGGCGCCGGCCTTGGACGGGTCGACCACGCGCTCGAGCTCGACGACCAGCCCACCGAAGGTTTGCGAAAGGCTCGTAATGCTCTTCTCGGTCAGTTGGCGGGAGTATTGGATGTGGCGGATGAAGACTGGAAAGAGCTCACGACCCACACGCTCGAGGGTCTGGGTCCAGATGGCCAACTGGCGCGACCTGTCGTCCAGCTGCTCCTGCATCTCCTGACGGGTTCGGGAGACGGCCGCTGCTGTCTCCTTCCTGTAGAGGGTCTCGATCAGGATCGCGAGCAGGATGACGAAGACCGCCGACAGCCAGACCAAGAGGGATCGATGGTCGACAATCAGAAGCAATGATCCGGCGATCACGCCGAGGAGGAGGACCTTCCAACCCCCCCGTCGATTGCCTGCCGAGTCAGCCTTGTCAGACACCTGGCAAGAGACCCGGCGAGGCATGCTCGGGCTGCGCCCGCTTCCTTTGCCAGTCATCCGCCACCTCACAGGCTCAAGTCGTCCGATGCGAAGGATCGAGAGGTCTAAGCTTGGTGATTGGTCGATCCACCGCACCCATTATTTTCTTACTCTCGATCCGTGACTCAGGTCAGATAACTGTCGAGCATAACCCGGCAGCTCGTGGCTAGTATCGATCAAACCGCTATAATTGGTCAAACCCGAATTCGAATATCGGCTGACGTGATTGACGCCAGTATTTTCTCGACCAATGATTTCCAATGACATCGAACAAACTGTTGACACCGGCGGAGGCTGCGGCGCGACTCGGTGTATCGCCAGTAACGATTCGCAACTGGGCGCAAAAAGGGGATCTGGTCGCCCACGTGACCGCCGGCGGGCACCGCCGTTTCACCGAGGCCGAGTTGAGACGCTTTGCTCGAAGCAACAACATGACGTTTTTTCCACCGGCCACGGAGACTCAGCGTATCCTAGTCGTGGAAGACGACCGTCAGTTCGCCGCTTTCATCAAGGACGCCCTGGCCATGCTGGATCCGCCCCCTGTCGTCGAGATGGCCTATGACGGCTTCGAGGCGGGACGACGGCTGCAAGGTCTTCAGCCGGATTTCGTGTTGCTGGACTTGATGCTGCCGGGCGTCGACGGTTTCTCCATCTGTCGCCGGCTGCGCAGTGATCCGGAGACGCGGGCGGTGCGAATCATCGCCATGACCGGCTATGACACCCCGGAGAACGTGACCCGAATCCTGGACGATGGCGCCGAGGCCTGTCTGTCCAAGCCCTTCGGGGTCGACCAGTTGCTTGACGCGATAGCAGGCACGGATCGCGACCGTCCCGAGCCGGCCTGAGCGCAATTGCGCAGATTCCGTGCGGGTCGAGCACGGAGGCGGTCTCCTTCTCTCAACGGGGGAGAGGCGACGCCTCGGTCGAGCGCCGTCACGGCCGCGTCAGGGTGGCCCTTCCAACTTGCGCGCGATCAGTCCGGAGAAACGCAAGCGCTCCTCGTCGGCGTGCCGCACCATCCGTACCGTCTCACCGCGGGTGCGGCCGAGCCCGAGGATGATGGCCTCGTTTTCGGATACGGGCTGAAGTGGTACCTGGATGGTGGCTGCGGTCAGCCGGGGCATACGGTAGCTGAAACAGAGACGCTCCTCCCGGAGCTTGATCTCGGCGTCCAGCACCGGGAAACCCGGATCGGCATTGAGGACCTCATAGCGTCCGACGCGCTCACGCCAGCCTTGGCTCAAGGCCGGCGGTGGCGCCTTCTCGCCCAACACCATCTCACGGTCACCACGCCGCGCGATCACCACTTCGCGTCCGTCCAGGCGTTGCGTCTGGAAACGTGCCTCCGCGAGCGGTCGGAGGCCGGGGGGGAGGGTCTCGAGGCTTTCGGGCGCGATTCCGTACCAGCCGCCCGGGTAGGGCGTCAGGCCGAAGGTCTTGCCCAGCATGCAGGCGCAGAGCTGGCCCTCGTCCGGTCGAAAGGCGATCAGACCCAGATCGGTGGCATAGTCCCCCTCCAGTGCCACCACGGCGGATTCTGCGCGTCTGCGCTCGGCGGGGGCCAAGAAGAGCTCCGCGGAGAGGGGTTGCGGGGCCACGGCGAGGACACGGGACAGGGTCTCTTCAGCCAGGCGGGTGAGCAGCCGACGCGCCGCGGCGCTGTTGGCCAGCACCGCGATCCCCAGTCCCTCCTCGGGAAGCAGGATACACTCTGCGGAGAAGCCGAGCATGGTACCGCCTTGTCGGACCAGGCGTCCGCAGCTGCGGATGGTGTCCTGTTCGAGGAACCAGCCCAGACCGGTGAAGACCCCCATGTCCAGCCGATTGTCGCGGTTTTGGACCGCGAACATCGCCTCGACCGCCTCGGGAGTCAGGATCTGGTGGCCATCCAGTCGCCCGCCGCCGAGCAGTGCACGCATGAGGCGGGCCAGTTCGGTGCAAGAGGTCTCGACGCCATGGGCGGGGAGATCACGGACCGGCAGCAGCTCGATCGCGGCCCCGGCGCGATACCCCCGTGCGATGCCGGGACTGGGCCAACTGGCGAAATGGGTCTGGGTCATGCCCAGGGGGCCCAGGACGCGCTCTCGCATATAGCGGTCGAAGGGCAGGCCCGAGACCCGCTCGAGCAGGAGTCCGAGCAGGCTGTAGCCGAGATTGGAATAGCAGAAGACCAGGTCCGGCGGGAACGCGACGTACTCCTCTTGCAACACGGCGAGGATCTGGTTCAAGGGCTCATCCGTCCACATCCCCTTGTTCAGATCGGTGGGAAGCCCACTATGGTGAGAGAGCAGGCCCCGGATGGTGATCTGAGGTACCGCCGGCTGGAACCGGCTGCGGATCCTGAAGGCGGGTAGATAGGTGGCCAGCGGTCGCTCGATATCGATGGCCCCGATCCCGGCCAGTTGCATCACGGCGGTCGCGGTCAATGGCTTGGCGAGTGAGCCGGCGCGATAGGAGGTCGTCGGCGTCGCCTCGGCTCCCGTCTCGACGTCGGCGAGACCAAAGCCCTCGGACCAGAGCAGGCGATCCGGGTCGACGAGGGCCAGGCTCAGGGCCGGGACTCGAAGCCGTCTCTGAGCGTCGCGGATCAAGGGTGCCAGCTCGTCGCGGATGGTGCCTACCCGCTGGTCGACTGGCCAAGCCGTCGTCGCGGGGGCGGCATCCTCGGATCGGACGGCGGTGCTGGTCCAGGACCAGGCCGCAGATCCGGTCAACAAAGTCGCAATGAACCGCCGACGGTCGATCGGCGGGAGCGCTGATTGAGTCATTGTCGCAGCGATTCCGGTCGGCCTCCCCGAATGCGCGAGCCATATGGCCACCCCGCGGAACCGCTGGCGGGACGGCAATCCTCTCACCGTCGATCAGACCCTCCGAACCCGGGACTAGGGCGGGGGGAGGGTCGCCGGCGGTAACGAGGCGCTCTGGGATGCCGTTCCGTCCAACTTGCCGCAAGGGCACGATGGGACTGGAGCCCGGCATCCGGAGGTGACGGCATCTCGGGTGACGTCGAAGAGACGAGGCTGCCGAGTATGGCACTCGCCAGGGCGCCGGTAAAGCGGACGACGAGCCCGGTCACCTCGATGCGCTCGCATCCTCCTCTCGCGCCTCGGGGATCACGGGCGATGCGGGGCCGGGCCGCGGCCCCGCGCCGTTACCGTGGAACAGCACCCCAGCCGCTCGATTTGGTAGGAGCGGCGCCTCGCCGCGACGAGCCTGTTTCCATCCCCCGCAGTTGGCGCGTCGCCACGGTCGTCAGTAGTGCAGATCTGGATTGGCGCGGAAGCCCTGATAGATGTTCGGCCGCGAGCCGCTGACTCTCGGCGCGCTCACCGGGTTGAAGAGATCCTGGTTGCCGATGCCGAGACCAAGGTAGATATCAAAGCTGTCTCCGATTCCAGGCTGAATGCCGACCGATTCGGCCCTGTACTGGTTGCCATCGAAGAGGTCAGGGTTGCCCGCGGCCAGCCCGTGATAGACCTCGTCGGCAAGCGTCGTGGCGCTGAAGAGGGCGGCGGCGATCGTGATGGCGTACTTGGTCATGGTGTTCTCCTGAATTGTTGGTTTCATGTGAACCCTGTCAGCGTTGACGCCGATGCTTGCAGACGAGCCCGGAGCTCATGCAAGAAGCGACGTGGACCATGCCAGATAGGGTTCGACAGCAAACGGTCTCTCGTTGCCTGAGCAGGATAAAGCACAACCCATGCCAGACTTCCCTATACTTTGAAAAGATTTTATAGAACAAGTTCTTAGCTGTCTGTCTCGAATGGTTCGAGACCGCATCGATTCGCGAGACGGTGAACGAAGTATTACGCCACTTAACGTTTCGTTGTCTCGAAACCTGGTGCCGCGCCAGTCGGCAGGCCGCTTGCGAACATGGCGTGTCGAGTCCGGGTCGAACGAATCGTTACCATCGATGCCAACGTCACGATCCGTTACAACGTTTCGTGCCGGGGATGACCGCGACAGCTCAAGAAAGATCTTTCATTTCAATCTGATATCGGTTGGCACGGGAGATGACACGGCTCGGGTGATCGCATCTAGCTACCCCGAGGAGACGATAATGAACACCGCGCTCGCCGAGCAGCAGGCCGAGGCCGCCGATTTCGCCGCGCTCGTTCAGGTCTACCGCGAAGACCTTTACCGCTACGCCTACCGCCTCTCGGGCAACTTCCACACGGCGGAGGATCTGGTCCAGGAGAGTCTCATGCGGGCTTGGCGCTCCTTGCATCATCTGCGCAGCCGCGACGCGGCGAAGGCTTGGCTCTTCACCATCGTTCGCCGCGAGAATGCACGCCGATTCGCTCGCGACCGACCGGAGGAGACCGAACTGCAGGCAGAGACGATCCCGGACCGGCGGCCGAGCTACGACACCTCGACCGAGGCCTTCGTCTTGCGCCAAGCGATCCAGACCTTGCCCGCCGAGTATCGAGAGCCACTCGTTCTGCAGGTGCTTCACGGCTATTCACAGCAAGAGATCGCCGATCGGCTCGGCCTGACCTCCGGCGGTGTGGGGACGCGTCTGTTTCGCGCGCGCCAGAGATTGCGCCGGGCCCTGGGTGAATGGGTATGAGTCCGGGGAGGCGGTGTGTGACTGGTGCCCGGTTCCACCTCGCCTTGGCGCCTTTGGGGGGCACTGAGCATGCAGAATAAGGTGGAACGAGGTACTGGTATCGTTGAACTCCAGGCCTGCCAGCCGCGGATCCTCCTGGTCGAGGACGATCAGGCGCTCGGCCGGATGCTGGTCTGGACCTTCGAGGAGCGTGGTGCGGAGACCTTGTGGGCACGCTCCTGCGCCGCGGCCCTCGACCTGGTCGGCTCTGCGGGTGTCGATCTTGCGCTGGTCGACGCCGATCTACCCGATGGCGATGGGGTGGCGCTGGCCGAGGGCTTGGCGGCGACGCGACTCGCGGCCATGGTGGTCATCTGCACGGGTCGTCATGGCATGCAAGTCCCTGCGCAACCGCTACCGGCGGTCGCAGCCATCTTGATCAAGCCGGTCTCGGAGCAGCGGCTCTTGGCCCTGCTGGAGGAGGCCGCGTCTCTCGGCCCGAAGCCGGGTCGGGGCGAGCGACCCAGTCCCTCGTCTCGAGACCGCCAGCTCAGTGGCCTCGCCCGTCGGGCGAGGCGTCCGGGGAAAGGCTGATGCAGTCGGATATCTGGAGGGGGTGGCGTGCGCTCGTGTGACCGCTGGCGCGCCGTGAGGGGACACGCGAAGAAGACGCCATCGGGCCGCCTTTCGATCGGGCGGGCGCCGATGGCGTCGGGGTGGGTTGCTCCCTCAGTTGTAAGGACTGGGTCGGTTCAAATAATCCTTGTAGGCGTCCGTATCGATGGTGTTCGGGGGCAGCTTGGTGCCGTGCCAGGTGAAGTTGTAAGGGCTGGTGATTGAGGTGTCCGGCACTTCGAGGACGGCGCCGTACTGGCTGCAACTGCAGAGGGCTTGGGTCTGATAAGTGTCGCAGACGGCGGTGATCTTGCCATTCGGGTCCGCGGGGTCGGGTTTATTACACCCTGGCGGAGATTCCTCGATGAAGAAACATCCGACCTCAACGCCGACGACACAGCTCGTGGGGACATTCTGACAAGCTAGGCCTGGGTCCGACGCACAGTCGGCGGGGAGGTAGCATGAGTTGAGGTCATCGCACTCACAAGAGCCAGTGAAGCCGCCCTGCGCGCTTGTAGACACAAATTGTTTTCTAGCGCAAGGCGCGAGGAAGAGGCGTTTGTGGGTGATCCGCATGAAGTAGTAGCCAGGATCTCTCAGCCCGAGCCGGAAGGTGCTGCTCGCCCGCGCCTGGCTCGTGCTGCCGGTGCTTGCAGTATCCGTGTTGAAGGCAAGCAAGGGTCGGACACTTACTCGGTCCGCACCCGCTTCAATCCGCTGTGCCGTGGCGCGGTCATAGACCTCGACCCACCAGTCGCCAGGACCACACCGCTCTTTGGCACAGAACACCAGTGTGATGATCTCATTGCCCGACGACTGATAGACGTACCAATCATCCTCTTCCCCCTGGGACCAGAAGAAGGTGTCGCCATCGGGGTCCTCGGGGTCAGGTACAACGTTATTGAATGTCAAGTTGACCAGGCCGTACATGCTGACGCCTGTGGCCAGCGGGGTGCCGCGGCTTGGGACGTCGTTGGGCTCGATCTCAGAATCATAGAAGCCAACGATGGGTTGCCCAGTCTCGAGTGGGCTGTCTTGAAGGAAAGCCGCGAGCCCGTAGGTGTAGGCGTTGTTCTGGTTAGGGTCGCTCTGCTGGACGACGAGATAATAGGTCCCGACCAGGCCCAGAGTCGCTGTGTAGGTCATGGCATTCTTCGGCGATTCCACACTCCCGAGCACGTCGGTGTCGAAATTCGCGAAGACGTTGCCTGCCGCGTCACGGACGGTCAGGTTCCAGGTGGAGGGCTCTCCACTGGCCAAGTCGGCACCTTCGATCCAGTCCGGCACCGAGAAATTGATCACCAGATTCTGGTTGGGTTTGGTCGTTTCGGTATAGAACCAGTCCTGATCGGCGGCTCCATAGCTCTGGCCCCAGAAGTTGGCGCTCAGCTGCAGTGGGTCGGCAGAGATGAAGCTGTCGTTCGGCTCGGTCTCGCCGAACGCCGGATCCGGCAGGCAGGATTCCAGCGTGATGCCGCAGCTCTGGGGATCCGCGAAGCATTGAGCCAGCTGCTGTGCGCTTCCCTGGGCGAAGCCGGCTGAATAGCCTTCCGGATAACCACGGTTGTAACCGTTCGCATCTCCCGCGGCAAATCCCTCTGCATAGCTTCGGTTGCGGTCGTCCTCGCAGGTCTTATCGGACGGGTAGTCGCCGAGCGTCGCCGCGTGGGCTGCGGCCAGCGGAAGAATCAGTAAGGCGAGACCTAAGGCTCGAAAGGCGAGGGGCTTCATATGTCGATCCTTGCTATGCAGACTGGTAAGGAAGCGCGCTCGTCGCGTCCCGACGCCCATGAGCGTCGCGGCCTTTGGCGGCCGGCTCCGGACGAACGCGGCTTGTGATAGCAATCGATTTCGATCAAGCAATCAATGGGATGGTCGCCGCTATTATTGTAAACTCTTGCCCATGGAAACTGCGAGCGAATTCACGCCCCGGACTGGATGTCGCGACTCGATTCACACTCTACTTCTTCGGGCTCGTCTAGGAGCCTGTCCGACTTAGGGGGATCGACGCGAGGGAGTGGGAGAGCGAGGCCATTTCGTTCCGGTTTCGAGGCGCATAGTGGGCTCTATGTAACGAGAAACCGGGGCGAAAGGGACCGTTCTCCCGCTTCCGCAGCCGATTCAGCCTAAGTCGGACAGGCTCCTA
>JANQGF010000347.1 GCA_028277465.1 Chromatiaceae bacterium | reverse complement strand
CTTGGCAATAGAGTGAGCTATTCCCGGCGGGCGGTGCCTTGCCTTGGCGCCTTTGGGGGGCTCTGAGCATGCAAAATAAGGTGAAACGGGGTACTAGTACCGCCCTCGCCCCGACCGCGATCGCCGGCCTGCTCCGCCGCCAGCACCGTCGCCGCTGGAGTCTAGCGGCACTGGCAATGCTGACCCTCATGGTCGCGCTGCTCTCCGTGGCCATCGGACCCGTCACCATCCCGCCGGGAGAGGTACTGCGGGTCGTCGCAGGGAGCCTCGGTCTTCCCGTCGGCGAGGTGCCCGCCCAGCACGCCGCCGTGATCCAGACCATCCGACTGCCGCGCACCCTGCTCGGCCTGCTCGTCGGGGCGGCACTCGCGGTCGCGGGTGCCTCCATGCAAGGGCTGTTTCGCAACCCCTTGGCGGATCCCGGCCTCATCGGCGTCTCCGCCGGATCGGCGCTCGCGGCGGTGACGGTCATCGTCCTGGGTACCCAGGGTCTGGCCTTCCTGACGCAGGCACTCGGCGCCTTCAGCCTACCCTTGGCGGCCTTTGCCGGGGGCCTGGTCACGACCCTGGTGGTCTATCGTCTGGCCAGCCGCGACGGGCACACCTCGGTCACGACCCTCCTCTTGGCCGGGATCGCGATCAACGCCCTCTGCGGCGCCGGCACCGGCCTGCTGACCTATGTCGCCGACGACCAGCAGTTGCGTTCACTCACCTTCTGGAGCATGGGCAGCCTGGGCGGCGCCACCTGGAGTCAGGTTGGCAGCATCGCACCACTGATCGCCGTGCCGCTGCTGAGCCTCCCGCTCCTGGCCCGTGCCCTCAACGCCTTGCTGCTCGGCGAGGCCGAGGCCGGCCACCTGGGCATCCCGGTCCAGACGATGCAGCGTCTGATCGTCGCCCTCGCCGCCCTGGCGGTGGGCGCCGCGGTGGCGGTCAGCGGACTGATCGGCTTCGTCGGTTTGGTGGTGCCGCACCTGCTGCGCCTGGCGATGGGTCCGGATCACCGCTTTCTGCTGCCGGGGGCGGCCTTGCTCGGCGGCAGCCTGTTGCTCCTGGCGGACCTGTTGGCACGCACCCTGGTGGCACCGGCGGAGCTCCCGATCGGCATCCTCACCGCCCTGCTCGGTGGCCCCTTCTTCCTGGCGCTGCTCATGCGTCAGCGCGGGGTGGCCGCATGAGTCTGGAGGCAGCCGGGCTGCGTGTGTCTCGCGGTGGACGCGCCCTGATCGACGGGGTCAGCTTGACCCTCTCTCCCGGCCAGGTCCTCGTCATCCTCGGCGCCAACGGGGCCGGCAAGTCGACCCTGCTGCGCTGTCTGAGCGGCGAGCTGGGGCCGGACGCGGGCGAGGTCCACCTGAACGGCCGACCGCTGCCGCGCTGGCCGGCCGGAGACTGCGCCAAGCGGCGCGCCATCCTGCCGCAACAGAGCCCGCTCAGCTTTCCCTTCACCGCCCTGGAGGTCGCCGCCATGGGCCGTATCCCGCATGGCGGGCCCGGCCTCGACGATACCCGGATCGCCGCCCAAGCGCTGGCCGCGGCAGAGGCGGACCACCTGGCCGAGCGACGTTACACCACCCTTTCGGGGGGCGAGCGCCAGCGGGTTCACCTGGCGCGTGTCCTGACCCAGCTGTGGGAGCCGCTCCCGAACGACGAGCCGAGATACCTGCTGCTCGACGAGCCCACGGCCAGCCTCGACCTGGCGCACCAGCACACCACGCTGGCCCTGGCGCGGCGCTGGACCGATCGCAACCTGGGGGTGCTGGTGGTGCTGCACGACCTCAACCTCGCCGCCCAGTACGGCGACCGAATCGCACTCATGAAGGAGGGGCGCCTGCTCGCGGTCGACCAACCGCGGACCGTGCTGGAGCCGACTGGCATCGAGCATGCCTTCGGCCTGCCGGTGCGCGTCATCCCGCATCCGGAGCTGGACTGTCCACTGATCGTCCCCCGCGTGGCGTCGCCGAGCGGGCTGCGGCTCGGGGCGTGACGAGACCAGGGGCCGAGGCCCGTTGCAGACCCTCACCGCAGGGAGCATGCAGTCAATCCTGAGCAGGCAAAGATCATGACGAAGCGGAACCCAAACCTCAAAGAGATCCCGGAAACCATGTTGTGGACGCTGCACAACCGCGCCTCCGAGGCGGCCCGGGCCGACGGCCTCCTGCGCGACGAGCGGGCGGTCGAGATCTACCGTGCGCTGGACTACGACTACAAGCGTTCGTTCGGCCGTGCCGATGGCTCCCACGCCATGCGCTCCTTGGCCTTCGACACCGAGCTGCAAGCCTTCTTGGCGGCACACCCCGACGGCGTCATCGTCAACCTCGGGGAGGGTCTGGAGACCCAGCGCTTCCGTCTCGACACGGATCAGGCACTCTGGCTCTCGGTGGATCTGCCCGAGGCCATGGCGGTGCGCGAGCGTTTCATCCTGCCCGATGAGCGTCACCGCCATCTCCCGATCAGTGCCCTCGACCGGAGCTGGATCGAGAGCGTCCCCCCTGGCAGGCCGGTTTACGTCACCGCCCAGGGGCTGCTCATGTACTTCGCGCCTCAGGAGGTCGAGGAGCTGTTCCGGGACTTGGCGGAGCGCCTGCCGGGGGCCTGGTTCGCATTCGACCATATTCCGGCCTGGCTGTCCCGCAAGTCGCTGCGCGGCTGGTGGAAGACCCGCCACTACCGCACGCCGGCCATGCCCTGGGGCATCAATCGAGATCGCATCGAGCCGACGCTACGCGCCTGGGTACCGGACCTGGCGGAGGTCAGACCTCTGCCGTTCGCAATGCCCCGAGGCCTGTGGCGGGGGGTCCAGTCCGTGGTCGAGCGTGTGCCCTGGATCAGACACCGTCTGTTCGGCATCACCCGCGTGCGGTTCGCCGGCGGCAGTGGACATCCGCACCTGGATGGCGGGCCGGGGCGAACCGCCCGTCCAGCAATTCGCCAGGCTGTGGAAGATCCTTCACCTGATCGCGCGGCGATTTCACAGCGACGGCATCATCACCTTCGACTGGACGGGCAGAATCGAATCCGTCAACGGGGCCGGCGAGCGGTTGTTCGGCGTCACCCGCGATCAGGTGATTGGTCGCAACGTCGCAACGCCTTGGTCTCCGATATTTCGGATCGCAAGTCTCTAATCGATAAACTGACGTTCCTTATGCAGCATGTCAGGATCCTTTACATCGGCCAGAGAAGCACGGCGGCAATAACGGCTGTTCTCGATCCAAACCGTTCCTCGACTCATTGCAAACGACATGGAAGAAGCGAGCACACATCCCCACGCCATTGTATCGGCTTGTTATGCGGCGTATATCGCCGCTTGGTGATCAGAATCGCTTTGGACGCACTCGTGAACCTCGACGGTTACATGAACCAGACCAAGGTTGGAAGGAATCAATTGCTTGTAGTGGTTTGGCGGCTGCGGATTGTGCGCCACCATTGAAATAATCGCGCTGTAGATATTCGGACCAACCGACCAAAGGTGAAGATCGGCAACCCGATTATCATCATTCTCGACGCACTGTTTGATTTTCTTCTGGATGTGCTCGGGTCCTTGTTCGTCGAGCAGGACGGCACTAGTGGTACGCAATAGCCCCAACGACCATCGTGCCACCAAGAGAGCACCGACAACTCCCATGAGCGGATCCATCCAGACGAGGCCAAAATACTTGGCGGCTAGCAGGGCAAAAATTGCAAGCAGTGACGTGAGGGCATCGGCCAAGACATGAAGATATGCGGCCCGGAGGTTGTGGTCGTGGTGGTGATGATGTCCCTGATCGTGATCTTCGTGGCCATCATGGGCGTGATCATGATGGCTATCGTGGTCGTGATGGTGGCCCAAGATGAAGACTGAAGCCCCGTTGACGATCAGACCGAGAACGGCCACAAAGATGGCTTGATTGAACGCAATCTCGACAGGGTAGGCAATTCGCTCGACGCTTTCCCATGCCATCATCAGCGCAAAAATCGCCAGCAAGACAGCACCGGTAAATCCACCCAGGGCATTTACCTTGCCAGTGCCGAAGCTGTACTTCGGGTCGTGGGCGTAACGGCGGGCGTAGATGTAGGCAAAAGCGTTGATGGTCAGTGCGGCTGCGTGCGATGCCATGTGCAAGCCATCAGCAAGCAGCGCCATTGAGCCGAAGATGATGCCCGCGGTAATTTCGACGACCATCATCGTGGCGGTGATGGCGATGACAATGATTGCGCGAAGCTCGCCTGGCTTTTTTTGATCCTGACCAAACGCGTGAGTGTGCTGCCAGTTTTGTAGGTTGTCGTGGTGCATGTCGAGTTAGTGTTTGGTGGTTTGTGAGCCAGACTAGAGGTTTCTACTCGCGAGTCCCGCTGCTTCGGAATATGCTGATTCTTGTGTCGTCGAGCTAAGCCGAGATCAAGGTAGTCACTAGACTGCTTCAGAGCGGCGGGGATGTTTACGCGGCTTGGTTTGCTCACGCGAGAGCAGTCGTCGGCGAACCTATCCCGTCTCCCTGCAAGCGTCAACCCACCACCAATTTCGCCACGGTGCGCGGCATCACTTCCTCCATGGGTAACAGCCCGGCCCTCGGCTTCTTCGTCGACGACGTCTACTTCCCCGGCTTCGATATCGGCCTGCATGACGTCGAGCGCATCAAGGTCTTGCGCGGACCCCAGGGGACCCTGTACGGGCGCAATACCGAGGCCGGTGTCATCAACGTGATCAGCAAGCGGCCCGTCGACCACTGGGAGGCGAGTGCCGCCGCCGATTACGGGTCGTTCCGCACCGGAGAGTTGCGCGCCATGGTCAACGCGCCCCTATCCGGCGATCGCCTTCTGTTCCGCGCCTCCGGCCGATACAAGAGATCGGACGGCTGGTACGAGTCGGCCGCCACGGGCGACGACGACATCGGCGCTTACGAGCAAACCGAAGGGCGTGCGACCTTGAGACGCGGCTGAATTTCGACAACATGGGCCTTCCACTGGGTGTCCAGACGGTCAGCCAGCGAAGCCGCACGGATACCTTGGGCACCGCCCTGTTCGGCGAGGCCAGTTACGCCCTCGACAACGACTTGAAGCTGACCGCCGGTCTGCGTTGGGACCAGCAGCGCAAGGAGTTCGATTACCGCCAGAGCGGGGGCAGCATGGCTGGATACCCGGATCTGTCCGGTGACCAAGGTCCGATCTCGATGCGTGCAAATTCATTTGAGATGGCTTCGTATTCGTATTATCGTTGGCGAGGAGAAGTAACCAGAAGAGCCAGCTAGCCCCGTGCGCCGGGCGAATCAGCGAGCCGTTTGGACGACAGCCCGATCGAGGTCACGCAATATGTCCATCCGTACGCCACGACGCACGCGTCTCCGCGCCCTTGGTCGCCTCCCCCTGGGACTGGCCTTCCTCGCGCCGCCACAGCTGGCACTGACCCAGGCCCAGAACACTGCCGGTCTGCCCACCATCCAGGTGACCGCGACCAAGACCGACCGCGACCCCTTCGAGGTCCCAGAATCGGTCAGCGTCATCGATCGATCCGGGATCGAGCGCGAGCAGCCCACCAACCTCGGTGACCTCTTCGGAGATCTGCCGAACGTCACCGTCGGTGGCGGTCCGCGCGGCCTCGGCCAGACCCTCACCATTCGCGGGCTCTCCGACGAGCGCATCCTCTTCCTGATCGACGGCGCACGTCAGAATTTCCTGCGCGCGCACAATTCCAGGGTCTTCCTCGAGCCCGACCTGCTGAAGCAAGCCGAGGTCCTGCGTGGGCCGGCGTCCGCGCTGTGGGGCAGCGGAGCCATCGGCGGCGTGGTCGCACTCACGACGGTCGACGCCGCGGACCTGCTGCGACCCGATCAGACGCTCGGAGCGCGGGTGAAGCTCGGCTATCAGGACGTAAACAACCAGTGGCTGACCAATGCCGGGGTCTATGGAGTCACGCCAGACGGCCACTTCGACTATCTGCTGGATCTCGCCTACCGCGATGCAGGCGATATCCGTCTCGGGGACGGCACGGATCTCGCCAATTCCGCCTTCGAGCGCTTCTCCGGCCTCGCCAAAGGGACCTGGAGCCCGGATGGCATCAACAGTTTCGGGGCGGCCGTCATGGCCTTCGATCAGGATGGTGCCATCCCCTCGAATCCGCAGATCGAGGCCGGCGAGGACAATCTGGTCGACAACGACACACGCCAGCACAACCTCTGGCTCACCTACCGTCATGATGACCCGAACAACCCCTATCTGCGGCCAACCCTCCTCCTCTATCGGAACGAGACCGACATCGAGGAACGGCGTCTCTCCGATGGGCGACAGGACGACACGAGCCTGGAGACACTCGGTTTCGATCTGCGCAACAGCATGCGCTTCGGCGACCCCGCTCGCGTCGGTCAGATCCTGAGCTACGGCATCGACTATTATCAGGACGAGGTGGAGGGCGAGCGCAACGGCCATCCGCGCGACAGCTACCCGGATGGTCACACCCATGTCGTCGGCATCTATCTTCAAGACGAGATCACGATCGGCTCGCGCTGGACCCTGATCCCCGGTCTGCGCTGGGACAGCTTCAAGAGCGAGGCCGACGCGGACGATCTCGACGACAACGAGGACAGCGCCTTCTCCGCCAAGCTCGGCCTCAACGTCGCCGTCACCGATTGGCTCTCGCTCATGGCCAGCTACAACGAGGCCTTCCGCGCCCCGAGCGCAACCGAGCTGTTCGTCTCCGGCACCCACTTCACCTGCGGTCGCACCTGTGCCAACCTCTTCGTCCCGAATCCGGATCTCGAGCCCGAGAAGGCGCACAACAAGGAGATCGGCTTCCGGCTGCGCGAGCAGGATCTCTTCGCCCCGGGCGACGAAGGCCGCTTCCAGGCACATTTCTTTCGCAACGACGTCACGGACTTCATCGACCAGATCGTCATCTTCAGCTTTCGCCCGGTACCCGGCAACCGCGGCAGCGGCGGCATCACCACTTCCCGCAATGTGCGTGACGCCAAGCTCGAGGGCTTCGAGCTGGAGGCGACCTATGAGGCCCCGCGCTGGCTGGTTGGTTTCGCCTACGGCCAGACCCGAGGCGAGGACAAGGCGACTGGCGAGCCGCTGTCCAGTGTCCAACCCGACGCCTGGACCCTCAGAGCGGGACTGCGCTTTCCAGCGCAGCGTGTCCGCATTGGCTGGACCGGCCGCTTCGTCGACGCCCAGGACGAGGTCCCCGAGGACGGCACGCCATCCGAGAGCTATCAGGTCCACGACCTCTGGCTGACCTGGAAACCTGTGGGCAAGCTTGCCGGATTGAGTCTGCAGCTCGGCGCTGATAACCTGTTCGACGAGGACTATCAACCCTACCTCTCCGAGCTCAAGGCACCCGGGCGCAACATCAAGGTCGCGCTCAGTTATCGCTTTTAGGCGATTTCTGTCAATGTTCATACCATCTGACTTGTCTTGACGCCCGCCTTCGGTGTCGCACCACCAGTCACATCGCCCGGCGATGCTCCTGGTG
>JANQGF010000248.1 GCA_028277465.1 Chromatiaceae bacterium | reverse complement strand
CGGGAGCCCCCCAAAGGCGCCAAGGCGGCGTTACCGCCCTTGGCAATAGAGTGAGCGATTCCCGGCGGGCGGTGCCTAGCCTTGGCGCCTTTGGGGGGCTCTGAGCATGCAAAATAAGGCGAAACGGGGTACTAGCGCACCAGGTCGTAGTTGAAGTCGGTCACGCCCATGTCACGCGTCTCCTCGTCCAGGCGCTCCAGCACCGCATTGACCAGGGTGGTGAGGATGTACATGGCGCCCTCATAGCCCAGCGTCGTCATGCGATGCAGATGATGGCGGTCGAAGATGGGGAAGCCGATACGGATCAGCGGCACCTCGAACTCCTTTCCCTTGTGTAGCGTGTCGCGCTGGATGAACTTGCCGTAGCTGTTGCCGATCAGGAAGTCCGGCTTGTCGGTGAAGCAGAGCGAGCGCAGGTGCCAGAGATCCTTACCGAGGTAGACCTGGCCGCCGGCGCCATAAGGCGACTCGGAGAGGGTCTTCTCGGCCGCCTTCTTCCAGCGCTTGTTGGCGTGATTGCAGAGGACGTGGGTCGGCTCGGCACCCAGCTCGAGCAGGAACTTGGCCATTCCCAAGACGAAGTCGGCGTCGCCATAGAGGGCGAACTTCTTGCCGTGCAGCCAGGTATGGCTGTCGGTCATCATATCGACCAGACGCCCGCGCTCCTTGGCCAGCGATTCGGGGATCGGCTTGCCGGTGAGCGCCGAGACCTTCATCAGAAACTCGTCGGTCCACTCCAGGCCCATGGGGATGTTGAGCGCCGGGACCTCGTGCTTCCAGGTGATCTGGGCGAACTTCTTGGTCTTGGGCAGCTGCCAGGGCTGCAGCAGGACGGTGTCGATGGCGTTCGGTGCGTCCTCGATCTCGGAAACGGGCGTGCCACCGTCGTACATGCGGTACTCGCCGTCGGCCGGGGTATCCAGCACCTCGGTCGGGTCGCACAGGAGGCTGTAGTCGACGCCCATCTCCCCCATCATGCGGTGCATGACGCGATAGTTGCCGAGATAGGTCTCGAAGCCGGGGACCAAGTTGATCTTGCCGTTGGAGCCGACGGTCTTGTCCTCCATCTTGTTCAGCGTGAAGTAGCGCTGAAAGCCCTCGAACATGTTGTCCCAGCCGGTGGTGTGGCTGCCGACGAAGCTCGGGGTATGGGCGAAGGGCGTCGGGAACTCCGGCGGGATGTGTCCCTCCTTCTTGGCGTTGCCGATGAAGGCGTTGAGGTCGTCGCCGATGACCTCGGCCATGCAGGTCGTGCTGACCGCGATCACCTCGGGCTTGTAGAGCGCCTTGGCGTTCTCCAGGCCGTCGAACATGTTCTTCTGGCCACCGAAGACCGCCGCGTCCTCGGTCATGGAGTCGGAGACACAGGCGATCGGCTCCTTGAAATGGCGGTTGAAGTAGGTGCGGAAATAGGCGACGCAGCCCTGGGAGCCGTGCACATAAGGCAGCGTCTTCTCGAAACCGAGCGAGCAGAGCACCGCGCCGAGCGGCTGGCAGGCCTTGGCCGGGTTGACGGTCAGGGTCTCGCGCTTGAAGTTCAGCTCCTGGTATTCCTGGGTGGTGGTCCAGTGGAAGGTCTCCTCGATCTTGTCGAGGTCAGGCGCCTCCTCGACCCTCTCGCGCTTCGCCTTCAGGTTCGCCTGGTAGTCTTCGTCACGAAACAGGGGGTAGCAGGGCTTGATGTCTTCGAGTGTCTGGCTCATGAGTCTGCTCCTGCCGCGCCGCTAATCCGCGGACAGACGGCATGAATGGGAAAGTTCAGTCGTATCTCTGCCGGTCGGGAGGGCGTGGGGCGACCGTAGGAGCGGCGCCTCGCCGCGATTCGACGTCGCGGCGAGGCGCCGCTCCCACGACCGCTCCCACGACCGCTCCCACCACCGCTCCGTGGGCTCCCGACCCGCCGGTGACTAGCTAGCCACGGCGACCGCCTCGGCCTCGCCTGCGGCGGGCTTCAGCCAGGGTGCCTGCATGCTCTTCCAGCAGGGATTGTTGACGGTCATGTCCATGTCGCGCGCGAAGATGGCGAAGCCGTCGTAGCCATGGTAGGGACCCGAGTAGTCCCAGGAGTGCATCTGACGGAAGGGCACCCCCATCTTCTGGAAGATGTACTTCTCCTTGATGCCCGAGCCGATGAGGTCGGGCTTGACCCGCTTCACGAACTCCTCGAACTCGAAGCCAGTGACATCGTCATAGAGCAGGGTCGCCTCGCCCATCTCCTTGACGGTGCGGTCGTAGTCGTCGTTATGGGCGAACTCGTACCCGGTGCCGACGACCTCCATCCCCAGGTCCTCGTAGGCGCCGATGACGTGACGGGGGCGCAGGCCGCCGACATAGAGCATCACCTTCTTGCCTTCCAGACGCGGGCGGTACTTGGCGATGACCGCTTCGTACTCGGCCTGGTACTTGGCGATCACCTTCTCCGCGTTGGCCTGGATGGTCTCGTCAAAGAAGGCAGCGATCTTGCGCAACGACTCGGCGATCTTGGTCGGGCCGAAGAAGTTGTACTCCATCCAGGGAATCCCGTACTTCTCCTCCATGAAGCGGCTGATGTAGTTCATCGAGCGGTAGCAGTGGATGAGGTTCAGCTTGACCTTGGGGGTCAGCTCCATCTCGGAGAGGGTCCCGTCGCCGGACCACTGGGCGACCACGCGCAGACCCATCTCTTCGAGCAGGATGCGCGAGGACCAGGCGTCGCCGCCGATGTTGTAGTCGCCGATGACCGCGACGTCGTAGGGGGTCGTCGCGAACGAGTTGTCACCGTCGCGGTTGCCGATGACCCAATCGCGGACCGAGTCGTTGGCGATGTGATGACCCAGCGATTGGGACACCCCGCGAAAGCCCTCGCAGCGCACCGGCACGATCGGCTTGTCGAGTTCCTTACTCTTCTTCTTGGCGACCGCCTCGATGTCGTCGCCGATGAGACCGATGGGACACTCGGACTGGACACTGATGCCCTTGGCGAGCGGGAAGAGCTGCTCGATCTCGCTGATCAACTTGTCGAGCTTCTTGTCGCCGCCGAAGACGATGTCCTTTTCCTGGAAGTCCGAGGTGAAATTCATGGTGCCGAAGGTGTTGACACCCGTGTGGCCGACATAATAGTTCCGGCGACCAGCACGGGAGTATTGACCGCAGCCGACCGGACCATGCGAGAGGTGGACCATGTCCTTGATCGGGCCCCAGACCACGCCCTTGGAGCCGGCGTAGGCGCAGCCACGGATGGTCATCACGCCGGGCAGGGACTTGCGATTGGAGATGATGCACTTCTTGGACTGCTCGACCGATGGGTCGTTGACAGCCAGGTGTTTGGCGCGATCCTTCTTGGCCTTTTCCGGGTAGACCTCCAGCACCTCCTGGATAAGGGCCTGGGTCGCTTCGCGCGTCATTTCTGTCATGTCGGATTTGCTCCATTCGACGCCGCGGCCAATCCGCCGACGGTCGCCCGATGAGAAACCTGATGGGGGGCCGCGGCGGCGCTGCACCACGGCCGTTGATTCGACGGCCCTAGGCCACCGCCTCTTCCGCCGCGGTCTTGCCCACGATGGTCTCGTCCTCTTCCTCGAGGACACCGAACTCCATCAGCAAGTCTTCGAGGGCGTCCATCGAGATCGGGGTCGGGATCACGAACATCTTGTTGTCGATGATCTTCTTCGCCAGGGCCCGGTACTCATCGGCCTGGTTCGACTTGGGGTCGTACTCGATGACCGTCATGCGGCGGATCTCGGCACGTTGCACGATGTTGTCGCGCGGCACGAAGTGGATCATCTGGGTACCCAGCTGGCGGGCCAGCTCGGTGATCAGCTCGTCCTCGCGCGCGGTATTGCGGCTGTTGCAGATGAGACCGGCGAGACGCACGCCGCCGGAGCTGGCGTACTTCACGATGCCTTTGGCGATGTTGTTGGCCGCGTACATGGCCATCATCTCGCCGGAGACGACGATATAGATCTCCTGGGCTTTGTTCTCGCGGATCGGCATGGCGAAGCCGCCGCACACCACGTCGCCGAGCACGTCGTAGAAGACGAAGTCGAGCTCGTCCTCATAGGCGCCCTCCTCTTCGAGGAAGTTGATGGCCGTGATGACACCACGGCCGGCGCAACCCACACCCGGCTCGGGACCGCCCGACTCCACACACTTGATGTCGGAATAGCCGACCTTGAGCACGTCCTCGAGCTCCAGGTCTTCCACCGACCCGGCCTCCGCGGCCAGGTGCATGATGGTCTCCTGGGCCTTGGCGTGCAGAATCAGACGCGTGGAGTCGGCCTTGGGGTCGCAACCCACGATCATTACCTTCTGGTCGGCCTCTGCGAGCCCTGCCACCAAGTTTTGGGTGGTCGTGGACTTGCCGATTCCGCCTTTGCCATAGATGGCGCATTGACGCAGTGCCATGATAGGGTCTCCGATTGGCTCGCTTTCGAATGGGTCGAACAGATCGACGCTCGGCCCATAGTCAGCAATCTCCGCGCCAGAATCGATTTATCTAAATAAGATATTGATATAAAAAGTTTTTTATCGTGAGCGCGGACGTTTCGATCGAGTCGCATCCGCGACAAAGCCGCAAGGGCCGTATGGAGAACAACAGACAAACCCCACCAGAGGGACACCAACCGCCGCATCTACCCCAGAGTGCTCGCCTGCCGTTGAACCGGTGCAATCTCCCAGCCGTGCTCCTGGGCAGCCTGACCTATCAGCAGCACCCGGTGCCGTTGGAGGTCGACGGTATCCGGGACTTCCATGCCGACCTCTTCCGCACCCTGGCGTCCATGACGCAGCATCAGGAGCGCGCGCAGCGCTTCATGGACTATGTGACGGTGAACTTCCTGCTGGATGAGCTCGACGAGGCCGGGCTGATGCCGAGACGCGGTCGCAGGTCGCGGGCGAACGCCAATTACCTGAGGCTGGTCCGGGGCTGGTCATTCGATTCCGACGGACGCGAAGGGGCCGTCTTGAAACGTTGGGTCGAGAGCCGTTTCGGGCTGCTCGCGCGACACCACGCGGGCCCGTTGCGCGATCGCGGCAGCGCGACCTATCGGTGCTACGAGAGGCAGGGGACGCAGGGTCTCTACGCGACCAATGCGTTGGAGTCCCAGCTCGATCTCCTCTACAGCTACTGCCAGTACGAGCTGGCGCGTCAATGCCCGGGTACCACCCATCTCACCCTCTATCGCGGCATCAATCGGATCGATGAGCACGAGGCGCTGGATAACTGCGGCCGTGGCCGGTTCCGCGTGCTGCTCAATAACCTCAACAGCTTCACCTGCAGCCGCGAGCGAGCGGACGAGTTCGGTGACTACATCCTGATGGCCGAGGTGCCGTTGCCCAAGCTCTTCTTCTACAATCGCTTGCTGCCCGGGATGCTCAAGGGCGAGGACGAGTACGTGGTCATCGGCGGTATCTACGAGGTGGTCATCAGCACCCTTTGAACCAGGTCACGCCGGTGGCCCGCGAGCAAGGCGCGGCTGGAACCACTCGAGACAAGGCAGGTCACTCTGGACGGGGTTTCGTCGCGAAGATGCAACGAAACGGTCGCTATTTTGCAACCATGCCTTGAGATGATGGGGACTTGGCTCAAGCGATCCGCCGCTCGCCCCCATGCAGGCTCAGCCGATCAGGCCATCCGAGGACAATCCCTGGCAGACCATCCGCCGAGCGGGGGTCTGGGGGATCCCCTTGCCTCATCTGGATCGCACCCTGGATCGCCTTCTGCTTCGGCTGGTCGCCGACTTGGCGAGACGACAGGTCCGGCGAATCCATTCACCGGAGCGTCTCCTGACCGCCGATCCCTTCATCTTGGCGGCCAATCACAGCTCGCGGCGTGAGGTCCTCTATCTCAGCGCCATCCTGATGCTCGCCCGGGGCGGCCGGCCGGTTCACTTTCTCGCCGATTGGAACTTTCGGCTGATCCCGGGCGCGGCCTATCTCTACGAGCGCACCGGCGCCATCACGGTCGCCCGAAAGCCCGCGCGGCCGGCCTTCCTGAACCGGTTCAAAGACGACTACCTATCGGACACACCACCCCATGCGCAGGCGCGTGCCCGACTCGAGGCCGGGGCCTCGATCGGGCTCTTTCCAGAAGGCACTGTCAATCGCCGCGCCGACGCCCTGCTGCGGTCCCGCACCGGGGCGGCGCGACTCGCGGTCGCGACCCGCACGCCGGTCTTGCCGCTTGGGATTCGTTTCCTGGGTCGCCGTGCCGGCGGAGCGCAGCTCGACAGCTCGAGCCCGATCGAGCTGAGCTTCGGTGAGCCACTGATGCCCCCCCTGCACGGCCTGGATCCGGATCGCGCCGAGCTCGAATCCTTCAAGCTCCGGATCATGGAGTCGATCGGTGCACTCTGCGGCAAGACCCCTTGGAAGGGACGCCCGTGCGAGAGGGCCGTCGGAGCGGACCGACGCGAGACGACGGCCACCACCCGCTTTGACCAAACCGACCAGCGAGGAGAGGCACCATGCTGAAACAGACCAAGGTCGAACGCGTCGAGGCCCCGGAGACACGGGAACAGGCGCTGAAGGTCCTGCGATCCACCTATCAGGACGAGAAACGCTGGGTGACCCAGGCCGAATCGCAACTGCCGGAGACCGACCTGGGGTTGCCGTCCGTCTCCTGGTTCGTCGCCCACAAGGGCCAGGAGCCGGCCGGTGTCCTGAGGGTCTACTATGATCCCCCAGTGGCCCAGTATCGGGCCTACAACGTCACCCTCTTGAACAAAGGAATCGATGTCGATCGCTTCCTGAGGACCAACCGGATCGCCGAGATCGGCCGCTTTGCCATCGTGCCGCGTTACCGCCGGAATCTGCTCATCGCGGTTGCGCTGATGCGGGCCGCGACCCGCGAGACCCTGGAGCGAGGCTTCACCCACTACATCACGGACGTGTTCGAGAACGACCCACACAGCCCCTATGGATTCCATACCCGAGTGATGGGGTTTTCACCGGTCGCGACCCACGAGCATGGCGAGCTGCACTGTGCCAGCCGTCGTATTACGCTGATCTTGGATCTCAAGGCCGCCTATCACCGCCTGCGTCTGCGCAAGAGCTGGATCTTCCGATCGCTCACTGCGGACTGGGACGAGCGATTGCACAGCCGACTGGCCGTCTGACCTCATCCCGAAGACCCGACCCACGCCGCGCCAGCGGTACTCTATCCGCGGCTTCGGACGCGATGAGCCGGTGCCTGCGCTTGGCCTTGCGTCCTGATTGCGCGCAAAATGCGATTCTTTGCGCGCGCGGCGACGCTCATGTCAACCCTTCGCTTCCGACTCATCACGCTGGATCTCGACGAGACGCTCTGGCCTTGCATGCCCGTCATCCAGGCCGCGGAGGAGGCACTCTATGCCTGGCTGCGGATGCGGGCGCCTCGACTCGCGGACGCGCATGACGTCGCGACGATGCGCGAACACCGCAAGCGACTCATGCAGGACTCACCCGAGATCGCGCACGACCTCGGACAGATTCGGCGCCGCTCGCTCCTGAGCCTGCTGGATGCCTACGCCTACCCCGCCGCGCTTGCGGACGAGGCCCTGGCCTGCTTCATGGACCATCGCAATCGGGTCACGCCCTATGAGGACGTGCTGCCTAACCTACAGAGGCTCGCGCGACGCTATGCCCTGGTCTCGGTGACCAATGGCAACTCGAACGTGAGTGCCACCCCGTTACGAGGTCTGTTCCAGCACAGCCTCACCGCGGTCGACGCGGGCGCCGCCAAGCCGGACCCGGCCATCTTCAAGCTCGCACTGGCGCTCACCGGTTGCCGAGCGGACGAGTGCCTGCATCTCGGCGACGACCCCTGGCTAGACGTGCAAGCGGCGCGCGCCCTCGGCCTGACCGCGGTTTGGATCAATCGTGATGGCCGGAGCTGGCCGGACGAGCTCCCTGCACCGACTCGGACGGTCACGGATCTGCATGAACTGACGGCCTGGTTGGATGGCGAGGCCGAGGACGACGGCGATGGACTATGAGGTAATGGCCGAGGACGGCCTGGCGCGTCGGGGTCGGCTGAGACTCGCGCGCGGCAGGGTCGAGACGCCCGCCTTCATGCCCGTGGGCACCTATGGCACCGTCAAGGCCATGAGCCCCGAGGAGCTCGTCGAGCTCGGTGCGGAGATCGTCCTGGGCAATACCTTCCATCTCATGCTGCGTCCCGGCACGGAGGTCATCCGAGGCTGCGGTGGTCTGCACCGATTCATGCATTGGGAGCGGCCGATCCTGACCGACTCGGGCGGCTTTCAAGTCTATAGCCTGGGCGCGTTGCGCAAGATCACGGAGGCAGGCGTGCACTTCCAGTCGCCGGTGGACGGCAGCTCCGTGTTTCTCAGCCCGGAGGTCTCGCTGCAGGTCCAGCGGGAGCTGGGTGCGGATATCATCATGATCTTCGACGAGTGCACGCCTTACCCGGCCGATGAGGCGCAGACGCGGGCATCCATGGAGCTCTCGCTGCGTTGGGCGGCGCGCTCGCGCGAGGCGCATGGAGACCACCCCGCGGCCCTGTTCGGGATCCTGCAGGGCGGAATGTACGAAGGGCCGCGGGCCGCATCGCTCGAGGGCCTGATGGGGATCGGCTTCGATGGTTATGCGATCGGGGGGCTCTCGGTCGGGGAGCCGGAATCCGAGCGCCTGCGGGTGCTGGATTTTCTTGCCGACAAGCTACCCGCCAGCCATCCCCGTTATCTGATGGGGGTGGGGACCCCGCAAGACATCCTCGCCGCGGTTCAGCGAGGCATCGACATGTTCGACTGCGTCATGCCGACGCGCAATGCCCGCAATGGATATCTCTTCACCCACCGGGGGGTGCTCAAGATCCGCAACGCGGCCTACCGGACCGACGAGGGGCCCCTGGACCCGCATTGCGACTGCTACACTTGTCGTCACTTCAGCCGTGCCTATCTGCATCATCTGGACAAGTGCAAGGAGATCCTGGGGGCACGGCTGGCGACGATCCATAACCTTCACTACTACCAGACCCTGATGCGGGGGCTGAGGGAAGCCATCGCCGCCGGCCGGCTCGCCGCCCATGCAGCCGAGCTTCGGCGCCGCTGGGCGGGCAGGGTAGACGCGCCGACCTCGAAATGAGGCGCGTGCCGACGCAGGGCCGTGCGCTGTCGCATGCGGGCGGAGGCGAGTTCTAAGGCGATTTCTGTCAATTCTCATCCCACCTGGCTGGTCTTGACGCCCGCCTTCTGCGTCGCGCCAGCAGTCACATCGCGCGGCGATGCTCCTGCCGACGCTCCTTGAAGGCAGACGCCAATCCGGCGCCATCTGGCATGAGAATTTCCGGCAATCGCCTTATTCCTCAAGTATAGTCGCCTGAACGGAAAACTTCTCCGGCCTCCTGAAAGATTTGCCGGCAAACCCACCACCGAGCTACGACGCCTATTTCTACTGTGTTACTTTGCCCACGGGCTCGGAAGGCATCTTCCCAGGTGGCGTCGACCGCCATGATGGTTAGCGTGGAACAGCACCCCAGCCGCTCGATTTGGTGGGAGCGGCGCCTCGCCGCGACGAGTCTGCAAATTGCTGCGGCTCTTGTTCCATGCTCCGGGGTGCCAGAGACACGGCATGACCGTTAGCGTGAAAGCCTGCCACAGGTGCTCCGACTCGCCCTCTCCCCGGCGGGGAGAGAAATGGGGAGGGGCGGGGCCGTAGCTCAGCCAGGTGCCACTTCGGATCGAGGGCCTGTTGTGTACTTTTTGTGCCTGCGACCTGCGATTCGATCTCCAGCCCGCATGGCTATTCCTCCGAGACGGTCCCCACGCGAGTTCCACGAAGCGCTCTTGAGGCGACTTGACACGGTCTCGCTCCGTATCTAGCCTGCCGATCTATGCTGCCTCGGCCGCCCTGACGCCGCGGTAGGGCAGGTTGGGTTTTCCATCCTTCAATTGTTTGAATTCAATCGCAGTATCGAAGAGGTAATACGTGTATTGTGAGTCACCAGATGAGTGGATTTTCGTGTTTTAGGACACCGACTGCTGCATGCAGCAATAACTCATTGAAGCGGAACGATGATGCGGCCCCCCACTTGTGGGTCGCCATTGGATTGAGAGGAATATCGAAATGCATTCACAGACCCTGATCTCCCCCCGACAAGCAAACACGGCAAACAACGACTCCAAGCGCGTGTTCCTGGACACCCGCGATCCCGAGGATTACCACAAGGGGCACATCCCGGGCGCAGTCAACGTACGTGACTTCTTTACGTTCCTCACCGCCTCCGATCCCGCCGGTTACGACGAGATCCGAAGTCGCTTCGCCGTACAGCTGGGCGCTGCGGGTCTTTCCGGTGAGGAGATGGCGGTGGTCTACGAGGATCGCATGGACAACGGCTTCGGTCAGTCTTGCCGCGGTTGGGTGTTGTTGCAGGCGCTCGGCTACGACAACGCGCGGATCCTGGACGGTGGGCTGAGCGCTTGGAAGGCCGCCGGACTGCCGGTCACCGATGAGCCACCCGCCAGCGAGACAAGGACCTTTCCAGTGAACGAGGCCGCCATCGACGCGATCTTCATCACCAAGGAGCAGATGCTGGCGGCCCTCGACGACCCCAGGATCAAGGTGCTGGACGTGCGTGATCAGGACGAGTGGGAGGGTTTGAGCTCCTCTCCCTATGGCGTCGATTTCGCGCCGCGCAAGGGACGCCTGCCCAGTGCCCGGTGGCTGAACTGGTCGAAGCTGATGGAGGCCTCTGGCCGCTATCTGCCCGATCACTACACGATTTCCATGCTGCGTGGCCTGGGCATTGAGCGCGACGATTCCATCTACCTCTACTGCTTCAAGGGTGCGCGCGCCTCCAACAGCTACGTGGCCCTGAAGAACGCGGGCTTCGAGGACGTAAGACTGTATTTCGCTTCCTGGAACGAATGGTCCAGAGACCCCAGCCTGCCGGTCGACTCCGAGGTGTTGAGCGTCTTGTGATTGGGCGCGGTGCGGGTTCGCAGGGCAGCGAGAACCGGAGCTGGATGCGCCGGAGTCGGTCGAGCGCCGATGGCGGATCCATCGTTGACTGGACGATTCGAGGAGATCGCAAATGAGTGCAACGTTAGAGCGAAGGGAGTCGTTGAGGAATCTCAAACACTTCCCCGTCCTGTTTTTCGCCTCCGTGATGGGGCTATCGGGGTTCGCCATCGTCGTGCAGACGGCGTCGGCAGACCTCTCCCTACCCGGTTACGTTCCTCGCTCCCTCGCTTACTTCGCGCTCGCCGTGTTCGTGCTCATCACCCTGACCTATCTCACCAAGCTGGTCCTGTTTCCCTCGACGGTGATGCGCGAGGCGTTGCACCCCTCGCGCATCGGATTCGTCGCCACTGCGACCGTGGCGACGCTGCTGGTGGCGACCGCGATCCTCCCCTTCCACCCCTCGCTGTCCTCCGTCCTGTGGTTTGTGGGAACGGGAATGCACCTGGTGCTCTCTCTGTACATCATCTCGATCTGGATCAACTACGAGGAGTTCGAGGTCCCACACACGAATCCGGCCTGGTTCATCCCGGTGGTGGGTAACTTGGTGATCCCGCTGGCGGGGGTGCATCACGCGGATCCGTCCTTGCTCTGGTTCTTCTTCTCCATTGGCCTGCTGTTCTGGATCGTGCTATTCACCATCGTGCTCTACCGGATCCTGTTTCACAATCCGCTGCCAAAGAAGCTGATCCCAACCTTCTTCATCCTGATGGCGCCGCCGTCGGTCGGCTTCCTGTCGTACATGAAAATTTCCGACGACCCCGGCGAGCTGGGACGCTTCCTCTTTTCCATTGCCCTGCTGATGTTCCTGGTGGTCATGAGCCAGTACCGCAAGTACCTCAGACTGCGCGAGTTCTACCTGACCTGGTGGACCTTCTCGTTTCCGCTGGCGGCGATGACCCTGGCCACCTTCCGAGCGGCGGAGGTGTACGACAGCGCGATCCTGATTCCGCTGGCCTGGTTCATGGTGTGCCTGTTGACCCTGATCGTCCTGATGCTGCTGTCGCTGACGACTCGGGCCCTGTTGGTCGGCTCGGTGTTCGACGAGGAGCAGACGGCCGCGGACCGCGTGCTCGAGGGGCCGGTCAATGGTGGGGACAGGGTCCGCTGATCCCCGTCGACCGGGCGACCTCGGACGTTCCGCGGTGCGAGGGATGCAGGGACTCCTGAATCGAGGTACCTATGTTTGCACTTGGCGAGCTGTTGAAGCCCTGGGCGACGATGGTTGCGGCGCTGGTCGTATCCGCCGTGGGTACGGGGGTATTAGGCTTTTATCAGCCTCTCGGCACGAAGGGTTCGGTGCTGGCCGCTGGCTGCCTGGTCCTGGCAGCGCTGGGGCTGGTTTCGTACCTCGGCTACCGGATGGCCGTCGCCTACCGAGCGCTGCGGACCATGGTGTCGGCGGTCCATCGCGACCAGGATCTGTCGGTGCGGGCCGAGGTGCAGGGGAACGATCCCTTCTCCCTGGTCGCGCGGGAACTCAACGCCGTTTTCGACCGCGTCGGGAGCACTTACATCGAGGCCGGCTCCAGCGTTGGCGAGCTGTTCGACGCCGCCGTGCAGTTCGCCACCAACGCCGCTCTGATCGCCCGTGCGTCAGCCAGGCAGAAGCATGCAGCCGCCCAGATCGAGGATGCCCTCAGGGTCCTCACCAATAACATTCGCCTGGTGGCCGAGAACACCGCGGAGGCGGAGGATTACTCGCGCCAGACACAACAGCTTTCGGCCAACGGGGTGGAGGTGGTCCAACAGGCCACGGAAGCGATGGAGGACATCGCCGACCACATCCTCCGCACCGCGTCGCAGATGGAGCAGTTGAGCCGCAACTCGGAGGAGATCGGCACCGTGACCCAGATGATCTCGACTATCTCCGGGCAGACCAACCTGCTTTCGTTGAATGCGGCGATCGAGGCGGCGCGCGCCGGCGAGCATGGGCGGGGGTTCGCGGTGGTGGCGCAAGAGGTGCGGGCCCTGGCCCAGCGCACCAGCGATTCGACGCGCAAGATCAGCGTCATCGTCGACGCGATCACCGAGCAGACCAGCGACGTGGTGGCCAGCATGGAGGCGAGCCGCGAGGCGGTGGAACGGGGCGTCGACGTGCTGAACCGGGGTGCCGGCGCCTTATCTGAGATCAACTCCAGCACCCACAAGATGCTGGCGATGATCGCCGGGATCGCCCGCGCGGCCCGCGAGGAGAACACCTCGGGCGAGCGCATTACCTCGGAGATCGAGCAGGTGATGACCCTGATCGCCGATAACGACGCCACGATCGACCAGACCTCCGAGGACGCCGGAACCCTGCTCGAGCAGGCGGGGCGGGTCAAGGCCGCGGCGGGTGTCTTCCGGCTCCAGGAGCATGAGCTGGAAGCCATCATGGCGATCATCAACGAGGTGCGGGCCAACGCCATCCTGGCGGCGCACCTGGAAGACCTGGCCACAGCCAAGCAATGTGCCGAGAAGATCAGCGGCCTGGACGGGCGGCTGGCCGAGGTCTGGGAACGCTATCAGCGACGGGCCCTGTCGGACCGGGAGCGCGAGCTCGCCGACGCCTTTCTACGCGACTGGCAGGTGCTGGTGCAGGCACGGGATATCACTCTCGAGCACGCCGTCCGTGGCGATTTCGGTGCCGCCAAGGTCAATGTGACCGACAACGCGGCGCCGAAATACAAGGCAGCGCGGGAGGCGCTGTTGCGGCTCGTGAGGGCGGATGCGGAGTTGCGCCGAGCTGCATAGCCGGCGTCGGTCGGTCCCGGCGGATGAGCGTCCATTGTTGTCCATGCTCAGGTGCCAATGGGTGTGCGCTGGGCGATCAATGTGGCGAGATACACTCAATGATGCCGTACGGGCGTATCACAGGCTGCTCGCTGGAGCAGCTCAAGCTCCTGCAGCTGGCGTTTCGCGAGCGCGTCGTGCCGGTGGATGATCCGCAGGCGTTTAAGGCGATTTCTGTCAATTCTCATCCCACCTGGCTGGTCTTGACGCCCGCCTTCGGTGTCGCGCCACCAGTCACATCGCCCGGCGATGCTCCTGGTGGCGCTCCTTGAAGGCGAGCCTCAATCCGGCGCCATCT
>JANQGF010000220.1 GCA_028277465.1 Chromatiaceae bacterium | reverse complement strand
CCCTTGGCAATAGAGTGAGCTATTCCCGGCGGGCGGTGCCTAGCCTTGGCGCCTTTGGGGGGCTCTGAGCATGCAAAATAAGGCGAAACGGGGTACTAGGGAACGATTCAGAAACAAGTGGTGCAACTTGAGCCGCCCTTGTTGGGCACGCTCCACTTTGCCCAACCTACGGTGTATAGGTTGTTTCTGAATCATTACTAGGCGATTTCGAGTGGTGTCATCTCTCGATCAAACCCAGTTCGGCATCCCGGAGTCTGCTCGCGTATACACACTGATCTCGTCTGCGACCCTGAGCGTCACCTAGACGCGGCCCAAGTATCTTTCGTCATGGACTCACTTGAACCGCGTCTCGCCGATCGTCGATGGTCGCTAGCGATGCTGCACACGGTGACCGAGCCACGCATTTTGCTCTAAACCGCGTCCAGAGCGAGATGCGTCGTTTTCATTTTGTGCTTGGCCTTGATCGTCGTTGAGGCTGCCACCGTACTTAAACCGCGACAGCTCCGATGCTTGTCGTGGCTGCCGAGGCCGATCCAAACAAGAAACTCCGCATACCGCGCTAGGCGGTTTAAACGCGGTTCAAAACCCGAAGACCCGATTCAGGTCGGCCTGTTCCCTCAGACAGGCCGCGCGCGCCTGCTGACGCTCGCGGCTCTGCGTCCTGGCCGCCTCCAGCTCAGAGCTGTCGAGTGCTCCGTCATTGTTCGTGTCGATCGCCGCGAACCGTTCTGCGGCTCTGGTATTCTGCAAGTCGGTGAATTCCAATTGATCGATCAGACCGTCCGCGGTCGTATCCGCGGCGCTCAGCAGGTCGGCCCAGGTTCGGCGATTCGTTTCGGCGACGCCGGTTCTCTGCTCGATACAGCTTGCGAGCGCGGCTTGGTCGATGCCGAGGCTTCCAGACCGCCCGAAACCGCTTGCATTGTACTCCGACTCCGAGATTGCACCGTCGCCGTCCTGGTCCAGGGCGTTGAACCGACGGTCGGTCCATTGCCCGCGGACGGTCGTGAACTCCTCCAGTGACACGCTCCCGTCGCCGTTGGTATCCAGCGCGTTCAGTACGTTCGCGGCGTTGGCCGGATCGGAAGGTCCCCTGTCGCTGCCCCGGTTGCCGAAGTCGCCCCGGTTTCCAAAGCCCCCCCGGTTTCCGAAATGCCCTCGGTCGCCGAAGCCGCCGGGGCTTCCGAAGCCTCCCGGGCGTCCGAAATCTCCAGCGCTCCCCAAGCCGCCTTGCCCGAAGGCCACCCCGTGGATGGCGCTCAAGGAGCAGGCGCCAAGGCCAATCGCGAGGACAGTTTGTTTCACGCGCTTCATTGGATCAGGCCCCTCTGCTGTTATCAGGTGAGATTCGTTGTCGCGACACAGAAGACGAACAGGTGCAGCCGACCTAATCGGCGCCCAGGAGATGATGCCGTGCCAGAAAAAGTAAACCGGGAAAAACCGGATGAAAAATAATTGATTGCGCCTCGGCCTCGAGTATGGAGGGGTGCGAGAAGGCGCATCGCTCTGCATCCCCGGGTGCAACCCGATCAAGTCACGGATTGTTCATATTGATTATTATCGATCGATACCATTCGACTTATCGATTGGAAATAATATCCGGTCCCATCTATCGTCATAGCGAATTCAGGCTGCTTCCATCGACCGGAGTAAATCATGAGCATCAAGACCTACGACGCGGGCGTCAAAGACTATGCGCTCACCTATTGGACACCGGACTATGTGCCGCTGGACTCCGATCTGCTGGCCTGTTTCAAGGTGACCGCCCAACCCGAGGTGTCGCGCGAGGAGGCGGCAGCGGCCGTCGCGGCAGAATCCTCGACCGGTACCTGGACGACCGTCTGGTCGGACCTGCTGACCGATCTCGACTATTACAAGGGCCGCGCCTACCGCATCGAGGACGTGCCCGGCGACAAGGAGAGCTTCTACGCCTTCGTGGCCTACCCCATCGATCTGTTCGAGGAGGGCTCCATCGTCAATGTGCTGACTTCCTTGGTCGGGAATGTGTTCGGCTTCAAGGCCGTGCGCCATCTCCGGCTCGAAGACATTCGGTTTCCGCTGCACTATGTGAAGACCTGCGGTGGTCCGCCGAATGGAATCCAGGTCGAGCGCGATCGCATGGACAAGTACGGGCGCCCCTTCCTGGGTGCGACCGTCAAGCCGAAGCTGGGTCTGTCGGCCAAGAACTATGGCCGCGCCGTCTACGAGATGCTGCGTGGTGGCCTGGATTTCACCAAAGATGACGAAAATGTCAACTCCCAGCCCTTCATGCGCTGGCAGAACCGCTTCGAGTTCGTGATGGAGGCGGTGCGCAAGGCGCAAGAGGAGACGGGTGAGCGCAAGGGCCATTATCTCAATGTCACCGCGCCCACCTGCGAGGAGATGTTCAAGCGGGCCGAGTTCGCCAAGGAGCTGGGCTCACCCATCATCATGCATGACTTCCTCACCGGCGGCTTCACGGCCAATACCAGCCTCGCCAACTGGTGCCGGGACAATGGCATGCTGCTGCACATCCACCGCGCCATGCATGCGGTCATCGATCGCCATCCGAAGCACGGGATCCATTTCCGGGTCCTCGCCAAGTGTCTGCGTCTCTCAGGCGGCGATCATCTGCACACAGGCACCGTGGTCGGCAAGCTCGAGGGCGACCGTCAGTCCACCCTGGGCTTCGTCGATGCCCTCCGCGAGTCCTTCATCCCCGAGGACCGGGCCCGTGGGCTCTTCTTCGACCAGGACTGGGGCGGCATGCCGGGGGTGATGGCCGTGGCCTCCGGCGGTATCCACGTCTGGCACATCCCGGCCCTGGTGACCATCTTCGGCGACGATGCGGTGCTCCAGTTCGGCGGTGGCACCCAGGGGCACCCCTGGGGCAACGCGGCCGGTGCCGCTGCGAACCGGGTTGCAACCGAGGCCTGTGTCAAGGCGCGCAACGAAGGGGTCGAGGTCGAGAAGAACGCCCGCGAGATCCTGACCGAGGCCGCCCGCCATAGCCCCGAGCTCGCCTCGGCCATGGAGACCTGGAAGGAGATCAAGTTCGAGTTCGATGTGGTGGACAAGCTGGACGTGGCGTGACTCGCTGCCCCATACCACAAAGAACCCAGTCTTGGACAGTCACCGAACTGAGAGAGGACGCCAATGAGCACTGCAAACACCATGGGCGATCACGCCACCATCGGCCGCTACGAGACCTTCTCCTATCTTCCGCCACTCGATCGGGGCGAGATCCTGGAGCAGATCCTCTACGTCATCGACAACGGCTGGAACGCGTCTTTGGAGCACGAGCATCCGAGCCGTGCCTTCGAATACTACTGGCCGATGTGGAAGCTGCCCTTCTTCGGGGAGCAGGACCCCAACGTCATCCTGGCAGAGATCGAGGCGTGCCGGCGGGCCTATCCCGATCATCACGTACGTCTGGTCGGCTACGACAACTACGCCCAGAGCAAGGGACACTCCTTTCTGGTGTACCGGGCGGTCTAGCGGGTCTCTGTGGGGTCTCAGCGGGCAACCCGGGACCGCGGCTGTAGTGAATCTCTATCGCCGCGGATCCGGGTGCTCGAAGCGCTGTCGGGTACAGGGCCCTGCGCGGGCGCCGTCGATGGTTCGGTGTGGCGCGTTAAAGGGGGCGAGACGACATGAGAATCAGTAGCCAAAGACGAGAGGCAAGCATGGATAAGGCTGCAAACGAGCGACCCTTGACGGGACGAGCGGCGTCCATCGCCAAGCGCCGCGCGATCGCCGCCGGCGGCAAGCCAGGCGCGGGCCGGGGTCACCCGTCGACCCAGCTCGACCAGCCGAGACCCGCCCGGGAGGCCCCGCGGGCGGTCCAGTCCGCTCAGGCGGATCTCGAACGCAAGTCGCGCCGGAGCGGTATGTCGCTGGGCCGACGCCGCTCGATCGAGCGACGCGAGCAACTCGCCAAGGGCGGGCGGCACGCCGCTGGGGCCTCCTCGACACGATCCCGGGAGGCCAGTATGAATAGGTTGGCGGGCCGCGCCGCGGCAACTCGGCGGCGCGCGGATGTGGCGGCTGGCGCTGCCTCCGATCCCGTGTCGACGGGGCCATCTGGCGGACCATCGAGCGCTTCGGTTCGAGCAACCGAAGGCCTATCAGAGGGTCGGCGCACCCGCCCGGGCCGGCCCCGCGCGGCGACCGGCAAGCCGTCGAGCGCGGCGCGCGGACGGGTGATGTCCATGGCGCGTCGTGCCGCCATGGCAGATCGCGGCAAGGCCGGGGTGGATTCGGTGAGCGGTCGTTCCAGGAGTGCTGTAACCACCACCATGATGCGTAACGCCGGCGTGAGCTCGCGCGACATCGCCAAGCGCGTTCGCGAGGAGCGTTGCGAGCATGGCAAGTGCGGCGATCGTGGGCCGCGCCCCAGTGGCCGCACGCGGCGCAACGGACGTCCACAGAGCGGCGAGGCACCGTCCAAGGTCGAGACCAGCGAGACGGCCCAGGGCCAGGAGGTCACTGGCACCCGGGTCGGGCGCAGCAGGCGCACGACGGGGGATGAGGCGGGCGCCTGCCGTACCGTCACTGGCACCGAGTATATGGGGGCCGAGCTCTTTCAAGAATTCTGTGGTTTCACTCCTGATCCCGCGCCCGGGCGGCAGGCCGGTCTGAGCACCACGCCGCGGGGCGAGTCGGTGACCGGTGTCCAGGTCGGGCGCAGCCCAAGGGTCACCGGGGACGAAACGGGCGCTGCCCGTGCGCTGACCGGCACGCCCTACACCAACCCGGGATCGGAGGGTGCGCCGCCCAAGGTCGGGGCGACCCGAACCCTGAGTGGAGGCGCGGTGACGGGCTCGCTCATCGGGCGCAGCGTGCGCATGACCGGGAACGAGCCGGGCAGCTGCCAGCGGGTGACCGGGGACGAGTATCTCGGCCAGGAGCACTTTCAAGACCATTGCAAGGATGCGCCAGAGCCACAGGGCGGCGCCAAGGTCGGCGTCGACACCACCTGGCGCGGCCAGCAGGTCACGGGCACCCTGGTGGGTCGCTCGCGCCGCGTGACCGGCGATGAGCCCGGTAGCTGCGAGATCGTGACCGGGACCTCTTATCTGGGCCCGGAACAGTACCGTCGCCATTGTGGACCCGAGGCGGTGCAAGCCGGCGCGGAGCGGGTTCCTGCCTCGAGGGGTACGCCCGGGCATGGACTCACTGGTTTACAGCCGGGGATTCGGGGCGTCATGACCGGGGACGCCAAGGGTGCCTGTCAGCAGGTCACCGGCTCCCCCTATCTGGGTGAGGACCAGTTCTTCGCCGCTTGCGGCCAGGGCGCTGCGGCCGGTCCAGGCGCCGCGGACTTTCCGCAGCCACTCACGGGTGGTGCCTGGGGCGCCTTCAGCGTCCAGTCGCCCGCTCGCGCCGCCCAATCGGCGCGTGCCCGACGGGCGGTCACGGGCACCCATTACGGCGAGGAGGAGGGACGCGTGACGGGTCCGTTCAACATGGGTGGCGGTCGCGTGACCGGCACCGAGGACTTCAGGTTGCGCCGCCCGGGAGATACCGACCCGGTGACCGCCGCGGTCGATCCGGCCCCGGCCATCTCCGAACCGGACGAGTCCGCGACCCCGGGCTCGGAGGATCCGCGCCCGCGCATTACCGGTGAGGGCATGGACGGTGGTCCGCGGATCACCGGGGACGACTGGGGACGCAACGAGCGGGTCACTGGGACCGAGGGGACATCGGCCATCGGTCGTAATCCCACGCGCCGTGGTTCGACCATTGGACCCTTCGCCGGTGCCCGCGCCTTTCGCGAATCGCAGGAGCGCAAGGCGCCCGAGCTGAGGGTGACCGGCAGCAGCGGCGGAAGCGAGCGGGGTGCCTTGGTCACCGTGTCCGGCGGGGCGCGCGGCTAGGTTGAGCGGGAAGCACGGGAGACGGGAGAACAGCTGCCATGAGGTCCAAGAACCAGCCGCGCCGTCGCACCCGCGTGCCCATGTGGAGCGGGGCTCGGGCGGTCGCCACGAGACCTGCCTCGGCCGCGGTGTCGGGCGGCGAGGGGGCGCGACCGGGTGCCGAGGAGGGCGGCCTGGTGAGCTCCGAGTCGGTGCTCGCGCCGGGCTCGCACCCACTCACGCGTGCAGAGGAGAATGCCTTGCTGCACGACTATGAGCAGCGGGTGAAGGGTGCATTCGCCCGGATCGTGCCGGCGCTCAAGTCCATTGCGGCGCGTCAACACGACGAGTCTCTCGCGACCTGGGCCCAGGAGGTGGCGCGTCGCGAGCTCGGCTTCGATCTCCCGCACGACCTGCTCGACGATGCCTGGGTGGATCGGCTCGACATGCGCGCGCTCTTCGCGCACGCCACCTTCGCGACCTTCGAGTCGGTCAGTCGCGACTATTTCGAGCGCGACCCCTTGGATACACGGCGTCGCGCCGAGGCGTTCCAGACCTTTCTGCTCGAATGCGGCTTCCATGCCATGAGTGTCACGCCTTGCTCCGATGGCCGGCTGGCGCACACCATCAGCTATGTGCTGCGGCTGCCGATGGGCGCGGTCCGGCGCAAGTCTTACGCCGGCGCCATGTTCGACGTGGAGGAGGCGATCCAGCGCTGGGAGAGCACCGAGCTCGGCCGCTTCCGCACCGGTCGTCCGAACCTGGCGGACGAGCCCACGCGCTATCTCAAAGTGGTGGCCTATCACTACAGCAGCCGCGATCCGGCGCATCAGGGTTGTGCTGCGCATGGGAGTGATACGCGCCGTGCGGCGGAGGCCGGGCTCGAGCAGCTGCGGGCCTTCCGCAGGGCGGTGGAGAACAGTCATTGCTGCGGTGCCTCCATCGAGGTGCTGCTCATGGGAATCGACACAGACACGGACCGGCTCAGGGTCCATCTCCCCGACGCCGCGGGGGAGGCCGATCTCGACCGTTTCCTCGACGCTGGCGCACTCTATCGCGAGAGCGGGCAGCTCGACCCCGGGGCCGCGCGGGCGCTCATCGCGGAGCGGGTCGCGACACCGCTCGGCGGTGCGACCCCCCCGGCGCCCGGCATGCAGCGACTCATCGCTCGGCTGATCGAGAACAATCTGTCTCAGATCGACTATGTGCTCACCTATCAGGGCGCGCACTACTCGGATGCCGGGCACGAGGAGCGATTCATCGGCGTGGGGACGGACTTCGAAGAGGTCCAGCTGCGCAACCTGACCTATTTCGCCTTCATGCGCACCCTCGAGGAGGGGGCGCCCAACCTGGATGTCGGGATTCAGATCTTCCGCCGGCGCAACGTCGCCCACGGGCTTCCCATCCCCATCGTCCTGCGTTTCGAGTACTGGGGACAGGTACCTGGCGCAAGGGCCCGGGCCATCCAGCGCTGTGAGCGGGTCGCGGGCGCGATCGCGCGCCGCTATCCGGATCTCGCCGAGCGCGGATTGCTGCATACCTACTGGACGGTGCGCGACAGTGCGCGCGACGCCCCGGTCGAGTGTGTCGGGGGATCGCTGACGGGCGGAGGGCAAGGGGCATGAAGATCTGTCGGGTGGAGAAACCGCTGGTCGCGACCAACCGGATCCCTGGTCTCGAGCACCGGCATCTGCAGGTGGTGCGTGACGGCAAGAGCCAGCTGGTGGCCGTGGATGCCGTCGGCTGCACGCCCGGTGACTGGGTGATCTGTGTCGGCAGCTCGGCGGCCCGCGAGGCGGCCGGTCACAAAGAGTATCCCAGCGACCTGACCATCGTCGGGATCATCGATCACTGGACGGAGGACTGAGCGTGGAGATCATGCAGGTGGAGGGCTCCCTGGTCTGCACGCGTCGGATCCCGGGTCTGCAGGCGGTGTCGCTGCGCGTGTTGCGCAACCGAAAGGGGGCGCGTTCGGTCGCCGTCGACACCATCGGTGCACGCCGGGGCAATTGGGTCATCACTGTCAGTGGGTCGGCCGCGCGGCACGCGGTCGGGACACGGATCCTGACCGATCTGAGCATCGGCGGGATCATCGATCACTGGGACGAATCCGCGCCGCCAGCCGGTGGCTGAGCCCCTTCTTTCGCACAATGCATTTGTAAACAAGAGGAGTCTACCAATGGCCGACGAGTACTACGGGATTGCACTGGGGATGATCGAGACGCGTGGACTGGTGCCCGCGATCGAGGCGGCGGATGCCATGACCAAGGCCGCTGAGGTGCGGCTGGTCGGGCGGGAATTCGTGGGCGGCGGCTATGTCACCGTGCTGGTGCGCGGCGAGACGGGTGCGGTCAACGCGGCGGTGCGTGCCGGCGCCGATGCCTGCGAGCGCGTGGGCGACGGCTTGGTCGCGGCCCACATCATCGCCCGCCCGCATCGCGAGGTGGAGCCCATCCTGCCGACCGGTCGTCCAGCCGAAAAGCAGGCAGCCTGATGAGCGGTGAACTACACGAGGAGACGAGATAGCCATGGCCAGTGAGACCTTTGGAATCGCCCTGGGGATGATCGAGACCCGCGGGCTGGTGCCTGCCATCGAGGCGGCGGATGCCATGACCAAGGCCGCCGAGGTGCGGCTGATCGGGCGCGAGTTCGTCGGTGGCGGCTATGTCACCGTGCTGGTGCGCGGCGAGACGGGAGCGGTCAACGCGGCGGTGCGTGCCGGCGCCGATGCCTGCGAGCGGGTGGGCGACGGCCTGGTCGCGGCCCACATCATCGCCCGTCCGCACCGGGAGGTGGAGCCAGTTCTACCCGAACGCCCCACCGGGACCGCTGGTGGGCCTGGCCGGTCTTGAGGCGCGCAAGACCGCGGAGATCCGCCGCGGGCGCTCCGGCTCGCCCTCTCCCTGAGGGAGCGGGGCGATGCCGCAGCAAGGTGATGCGCCACTCTCGTCCTCCGCGGATGGAGTGAGCGATTCCCGGCGGCCAGGGTCTTGCTTTGGCGCCTTTGGGGGCTTTGAGCATGCAGAATCGGGTGGAACGGGGGGCGCGAGTGCTGGGATATCTGGGTCGCGCGCTGAGCCACGAGCTCAGTGCCGTCCAGCAGTATCTCACGCATGCTGGGCTCGCTGAGCTCTGGGGCATGGAGGAGGTCGCCGGCCTCTTCCGTCAGGAGGCCCAGGAGGAACAGGGTCACGCCGAACGTCTCATGGCGCACATGCTGCGCCTCGGGGGCATGCCGAATGCCTCGCAGCTCACACCAGTGCAGGCCGGGTCCTCTCTGGTCGAGCTGCTCGAGGCCGATCGGCGGCTGGAGCAGCGAGCGGTCGACTTCTACCGTGAGGCGGCCAGCTATTGCGCCCTGATCAATGACCCGGACGGTCGCCTGCTCTTCGGCAGTCTGCACGACGAAGAGCTCGAACATGCGCGCGAGCTGGAGGCCTGGCTGGAACGAATCAGGAGAGAGGTCCGATGAAGATCAACCCATCGAGCTGGACGCGGCGCAGTGGTCCACCACGCCTGGAACGGCGATTGGAGTTCGCCGACTACGAGCAGACCCGTCAGTTCCTGGCGGACTTGGCCGAGGTCAGCGAGGCCGCCGGTTACTACCCGGATGTCAGCTTCGGACGGACCTACGTGAGCCTCACCATTGGTGCCGAGGAGCAAGCGAGCGATCTGGATCCCGAGCGCGTCGAGCTGGCGCGGCGGATCGACGGTCTGCTGACAGGGGCGCCAACTTCCTGTTGAGTGACAAACCGAAGAAGGAGGCAAGGGTGGAGAACGACAAAGACCAGTCGAAAGGGCGCGGGGCCGCTCCGCCTGTCCCGACGGCGAGCGCCAAGGCAGAGGCCGCCGGCGCTGCGAAGCGACCGTCGCGGCGTCGAACGACGCCCAGTCCAGCCGCGAGCGTCCCTTATGATCAGGGGTATCGCTCGGGCAAGCGTGTCTGGCCCGATTGAGCTCGACGCCGTCGGTTGCCCCGGTCACAGCGACGGGGATCCGAGGCGCTGCCGAGGGTCCTTCAGTATCACCGCACGCCCAGCGAGTCAAAGATGTTCGACCCCATGCTGAATCTTGCCCGGCATGTCAGCCTGCGTCAGCTCCAGGTCTTCGAGGCGATTGCACGACTCAAGAGCTTCACCAAAGCGGCGGACGAGCTGTATCTCACCCAGCCCACGGTCTCGACCCAGATCAAACGCCTGACCGACGTCATCGGTCTGCCTCTGTTCGAGCAGATCGGCCGCCAAGTCTATCTCACCGACGCGGGTCGGGAGCTGCAGACGGCGGTCAAGGATGTCTTCGGCGTTTTAGACCGGTTCGAGATGAAGGTGTCCGACATCAAGGGCCTGAAGCAGGGCTACTTGCGACTCTGCGTCATCACGACGGCCAAGTATTTCGCGCCCGAGGTGTTGGGGCGCTTCTGCCAGCGTCACAATGGCGTGGACGTCTCGCTCAAGGTCACCAACCGCGACAGTGTTCTGGAGCGGCTCATCAGCAACAAGGACGACCTCTATATCCTGGGTCAGAATCCCGAGCGCGAGCTCGACATGGTGACCAAGGCGTTTGCACCCAATCCGCTCTACGTCATCGCTCACCGCGATCACCCCTTGGCCGGTGAATTCGACATCCCGATGGAGCGTCTGACGGGCGAGTACTTCATCATGCGCGAGCCCGGCTCGGGCATCCGCGATTATGTGCTCAAGACCTTCGAGCAAGCGGGTCTCAAGCCACGGGTACGCATGGAGCTAGGTAGCAACGAGGCGATCAAGCATGCGATCTATGGTCAGCTCGGGATCTCCATTCTGTCGCTCCACACCCTGGTTCAGGAGGGGCCGGAGCCGCAGCTGACGATCCTCGACGTCCGGGGCTTCCCACTGCAGCGGCAGTGGTACGTGGCCTACCCCAAAGGTAAGGAGCTTTCGGTCGTGGCGAGTGCCTTTCTTGCCTTTCTGGACGAGGAGGGCGAGCAGCTCTCCAAACAGCTCGAGACGACCTATCACCGCCTCGCCGCCCGCCGTGAGGTCGGTGCCGACTCTCCTGAGCCGCGTTCAGGAGCGAGACCGCGTCCCGCCGATACGGGATGAGTGGATCATGTGTCAGAGCCGTAACCTCGCGATCCAGGCTTCGCCATCATTGAAGCGCAAGTCACCCAGGGGCAAACCCGCGGTTGTCACTGGGTAGAGGATGGAATAGTCCGCATAGAGCACCCGCTCTCCACGCCCTGCGCGCGCCAAGACCGCCTGCTGTTCTGGATTCAAGTCGAGCCGGTATCCAGAATAACCCCTCTCGTCTCTTACGCTATTCAATAGCATTAGGATGTCGTCAGTCGCGTGGAAAAGCCCTTTGTCCAATTGCGGTTCCCAGCCCCCCAGAGAGCCGGTATTCACCAGGTCCCGACGCCAGATCTCATAGCAGGGGTCTGCTCGATACAGTTCCAATCGATTGCCGAAATGTTGACTTCTGGTTACGATCATCACGCTGCCGGTCTTGCGATCGACGAGCAACTCCGGTCTCGCCAGGCTTGTTGCCGCCAACCCATTCGCCTGGTGCCGATTCCAAGGGATGTCCTTCCTGTACCTGCTGACCTGGTTGATCTCCCAGCGCTCGTGACCTCGGTATAGGTGCCAGATCTGAGTGCGATCCTGGTCGTCCCAGCGGTGAAGAACGTAATGAGGTTTGCCCGCCGCATCCAGGTCACCACCATAATGATTGAAAAACCCGGTGCCTATGTCGATTCTGGCGATCGTCTCCGCTTGCCGTTGTTGCGTACCCTTTCTGAGCAAGGGTAGTTCGAGGATCCGGCCATTGGAGTCCGTCCAGGTCTCTCCTTTATCGCAGCTCAGAGCATAGGCGATATCTCGGTTGGTTACACCTTGAAAGTCCCGTCTCGAATAGGGATTGTCTTGTGGGTTCGAGAAATCCGATAAGCGCCATGTCCATGCCAGATGCACGCACCCGTTCTCGCCTGCCAAGGGTGAGAAGAGATACTGGGAGTTCTCCTGCATACCAGCGATGAGCCGCAGCGGTCGTTGTCTCTGTGAAACACGACGTAAGCCACGCAACACGTAAGTATCGCCTTTACCCGCACGACCATCCCGGTAGAACAACCAAAGCGCTCCGTCCGCCATCTTCAGCAAATGAGGATAGGTGACCTGCCGTCCGAGGTGCTCCAGCGATTTGCTCTTGTCTTCCCAACATCCCGGCTCTAGAGGCCGGCAGGAAACGTAATGGTGTGGCCGAGAATTATGCGTACCGAGGACGAGATGAACATGCCCCTCCACATCCAAGCCACCGGAAATGAAGTTATGCGGATTCAAGAGCGAGCTCGAGGTATTTGGAAGCTCCAATAATCGCGCCTCGAGCCGATCTTCCACCACCTCCTCCGTAAGGAGGTCGCGTCTAATCAGGATCACACGGCCGCGAGTGTCATAATAAGACAGGAACCGGTATCGATTCGTACCAAAAAAGGTACTTCCTCTCGCGATATTGTTGTTGATATAGGAGTGATCGTAGAAATCATGGATCTCAACGATCTTCTCGATGGCTGGGGGCTTTTCACAAGCCGCCATCGACAAGGAGAGAAGCGTCGAGATCAGCAATTTGCACGCGGTTGTCATTAGAAACCTGACGCCCGTCTCAGATCCGTCGATCCTCGATTCCGGCCATCGAAAACGGCAAGCACGCCTGCCGCGAGCAAGACGCTGGCGATGCCGAGCGCTACCGCTGCCGGGAATGATAACCTCCAGCCAGGAAAGATGACAGCGATGCCATGTCCCAAGAGATAGTGAATCACGAATATCTCGAGTGAGCGCCGGCTGAATCGATTCCAGGTTCTCCCAATCACTGTGGCATGCATCCAGAAGTGCAGCTGCACACTCACAAGACTCAATCCATATGAACAGAGGACAGTGAATCCAGAAAAGAACAAGAGATATCCGGCCGACATGGGATACTTGTCGATCCCTAAGAGCGCTCCTGTTACCATTAGCGCAAGAAAGAAGATAGATAAGGCTGGCAAGCTGTCATGTTTGATGAAAAGGTATCCGAGCGCAATAAAACCGGACCAGGGAAGAACGGCAAAGGCGCCGTCAACGAACAAGGCGCGTACGCCATCCGCAAGCACCGGCACCACAGTTTCGTGTGATGCGAAATCGGGCACCAGGACGCTTGTACTGCTCGTATTCCAGATGGTCGCCGTCACTGCTAAAATATATAAAAGAATCGGACCCCATCCCCAATGTGATAGTGCACTCATCAATAACAGACCGATCCCGATGCTTTGTAGAACATAGGTATGCAACCACTGGTCTGGCCCCATGATATAAAACGTCATCGCAAATCCGATCAGGATGATCTGAATCGCACGGATTGCGACGTCGTTGATGCGCCGGCGCTCCAAATTCGTTGCAAGTGTCATGCCCGAGGCAAAATAGAACAACGGAACGCTCAAGTAAGAACCATGATAGAGAACAAGATGCCAGACGATGTCCAAATTCGAACGGCAGGTCATGGCGTCACAACGGTGAGCATCAAACCACATGACGGAGTGCCAAACCAACATCCCTATGATCGCCCACCCCCTCAGAAAATCGATAACCGGATCTCTTTCTGATAGAAATGCCTCATTATTCAATTGGTTCTCTATCCTCACACTTGTCCGAGATACATATGGTTCCTATCGCCTTATCACTCTGAAGCTTATATCCTCTTTAGCAGACTCCTTACTCTCTTCTTAATGCTCAACGCATCCAGTATCCTCGACTGGCCTCGAATCAAGGCATCGAGTTTCTGTTCGAGACGCTCGGTTTCAAACGAAGTGTCCTGTGTCCTTCTTACGCAGGTGTTACCAGCATAAGTCGGGTCTGCCCGATCGAAGACCGGTATCCATGCAGCACTGTGAGGTAAGAACCTACTCGCGCCTAGAGCTACGAACTCGTCGCTTGACCAATTTGAACGGTGGGTTTCATAGGGATTGCCGGGAATCTCTTGGGGCCCGACCTGTTTGGGTACTGACATGATCACAACCCGACTGATACGTCTTAGATGGCGGATAAACGCCAGTCCTTCCTCCTTGTCGAGATGCTCGATGATAGCAAGTGCCAAACAAAGATCATAGCTGTCGTCTCCGATTTTCGGCAACGCAGTTCTCACATCCTCGATCCGGATGTCATTGTATACCCATTTCGGAATGTAGTCGAAATAGTCACTGAAACCTTCCAGGGCATCTATGGTGACTCCCAACCATTTCTCCTTAGCACGATACTGGCGAAAGATCTTCTTATAGAATTCTTCATCGAAATAGAGGTCTAATTGAATTCGTGACAGTATTCCGTAGATACCCATACCACAACCCACATCCAGCATCCTTTCAGGTCGGATGCGAATAACCTCTTGCATGATTGGCGTAATCTGCTCGATATTGCTAAATGGCATGGCATGTGTGTATTGGTCGATGAAGTGGAAATGGCAGCGCCGCGGCTGTAAACAGGACGCAAGCTGCCGGGAACCAGACACTTGTCTGCTCGTTGCTCGGCGGAGCCAAACTCGGCAGGTTGGCCGAGCACCCGTGCGGGATGCTGAAAGCAATCGGTCGTGTACTTTACCTAAGTTCACGTTCCGGGAATAGATGGTTTGTATTCTGTGTCGACTTGAATCCGTATCTAGCGTGCCTCTCGGAGCCGTCGAGTGGCGTTTGCGAGTGAAGAATCGCAGCGTGTAGAAATTGGCCGCTGCCCGCCGCTGGCAACTCACCCCCTTGATCTTTGGCCTCCGAGCCGATATCGGCCATTGGGCAGACTCTTTGGGCCCACGCGTTGCTTGCCGATACAGTCAGCAGCGATCATCTCAACTGCGGTCGCGTCTTGTGAGTTGCGTCCGCGGCATCGCCTTCTTCGCCGCCGGCACCCGAGCGCCGGTCTTCTCTCGTCGACAGCAACTGCAAGCCTCTTATGAAAACGACCCTTTGCGACACCAAGATCACCAGCCTTACCCCCAGTTACCAGCAGCTGTCCGTCCATCTGGACACCAAGTATCAGATCGCCTGGTGCTACATGCATGCCGCACCCAGGCCCTGCTTCAGCTCCGCCATTCTGGAGGAGCTCAATGCCTGGTGCGGCTATTTGCGTGACCATGGGTCGGCGCTCGGCGTCGGCTATCATGTCATTGCCTCCTCCGTGCCTGGGGTCTTCAACCTCGGCGGCGATCTGGAGCTCTTTCGCGCGCTCGCCCTCCAGGGCGATCGGGCAGGTCTGTTTGACTATGGCAAGGCCTGCATCGATGCCATCTATGCCAACGTCGTCGCCTTCGAGAATCCAATCACCACGATCTCGTTGGTGCAGGGCCAGGCCCTGGGGGGTGGCTTCGAGACCGCGCTCTCGAGCGATGTGCTCATTGCCGAGAAGGGCGCCCGCATGGGGTTTCCGGAGATCTTGTTCAATCTCTTCCCGGGTATGGGTGCCTTTAGCCTGCTCTCGCGGAAGCTGGATGCGAAGCGCGCGGAACGGATGATCCTCGGCGGCAAGCTCTACACGGCCGAGGAGCTCCATGAGATGGGTCTGGTCGATATATTGGCCGAAGAGGGGGAGGGCGAAATGGCCGTCTACGAGCACATCAAGCGCGAGAATCGTGCATGCAACGGTTTTCGCGCACTGCGTCGCGTCCGCGATGCCCGCGACCCCATCACCTATGAGGAGCTGTCACAGGTCCTCGAGATCTGGGTCGATACTGCGCTCAAGCTCGAACGGCGTGACCTCAAGATGATGGAGCGGCTCGTCTCGCGCCAGCATCACGTCGGCACGAAAGCGGCTTGAGGCCAATTCGTGCTCGATTCCTCCTGGTGCCGACGCGGTCAGTCGGCGCCGAGTATGCCTTCAGTTCGCCCGATCGTCCCGGTCATGTCGGGCGGATTCAGAGAGCCGTTCCAGGGTCGTCGTCATGACGTGGCGAACCTGTCCCAGGAGCTCGCGCGCTCGCGAAGAGCGCATCTCGAAGGGCTTGATCTCTCGCAGACGGCAGGCGGCGGCGGCCAGGCCAAGGGCGCCGAGCTCGCGCGAGCTGCCCTCCAGCGCATGGATCGCGGCACGCAACGCCGGGTAGTCCCCGCAGGTCAGCGCGCCCGACATCTCTTCCAGGGCAAGGTCGGCGTCCCTCCTGAAGCCGGCGAGCAGATCCTCGAAGAAGCTGTCCCCCGCCTCACCGAGCTGCCGCAAGGACTCCAATTTATCCTCGTCCAGCAGCGGCCCGTCCGGGGCCGGGTCGAGACGTCCGGACTGAGACTCGACGCCGGCGCGTCCGAGTCGAGCCATGGTCTCCAAGAGTCTGCGGCTCTCGACGGGTTTGGTGAGATAGGCATCGACGCCGGCCGCGCGGCTTTCCTCCAATGCCTGCTCGGTGGCGTCGGCTGAGAGGATGATGGTTGGAATCCGGTGGCTCGGGTCCATGAACCGTTGGGCGCGAAAGACATCCAGACCAGTGTGGCCAGGCATATTCTTGTCGAGCACCATGAGATCGAAGGCGGCCGCATTCGCTTGGACGGCGTCGAGCGCCGCCTCGCCGTCCTCGACCAGGGTGACCCGGTGACCGGCCCGCTCCAGGATCGCCTGCAGGACCCGACGATTGGTCTCGTTGTCCTCGGCCACCAGGACGTTCAGGCTCGAGCGGCCGGCCGGTGCGACGCGTCGGTAGTGATCGGCGAGCGAGACGACGTTCTCGGGGAGCGGTTGGAAGCTGTGGGCCGCGTGAAGGGCGTTGAGTAACTCGTCGCGTCGCAGGGGCAGCCGCAGGCTCCCGCTGAAGCCGGCGGGCAATGGGGCGGTTGGTCGCCCAGGTATCCAGGTCTGCAGCAGGAAACGTAGAGTCCGGTCTGGATCGGTCGCGGGAGCCGCCAAGGCCGAGAGGGCAGCGCCGTCGATATCGCGCTCGATCGCGAAGAGAATCCCGTAGGGTTGCTGGAGATCAGCGGCCTGCACCATGGCGGTGGACGCCTGTGCTGCGGAGTCCACCACATCCGCCTCCAGGCCCAGCTGCGCCAGCATGTCGGTGAGCGTCTCCACCGTCCGCCCGCTGCCGACGACGAGGATTGGACCACCCGGGAGCGTCTCTGCGATCTCCTCCCTGTCGAGCCGCGCCAAGCCGAACGGCAGCTCGACCCAGAAGAGGGTGCCCTGGCCCAGCTCACTGCGCAGACCGATGTCGCCACCCATGAGTCGCGCCAGCTCACGGGCGATGGTGGTTCCGAGACCGGTTCCCCCGAGATGGTGTCTAATGCTGCCGTTGGCCTGCTGGAAGTCCTCGAAGATGTGGGACTGGTCTTCGGCAGCGATTCCGATCCCCGTGTCCTCGATCTCGAAGCGCAGCCTGACGCACTGGTCGGTGGGCTGTTCGGCGGCGGTCGTGACCCTCAGTTCGACCCCACCGGTCTCGGTGAACTTGACCGCATTGCCCACGAGGTTCATCAGGATCTGGCGCACATGGATTGGATCCCCGTGCAGTGCGTAGGGGACATGCGGCTCCAGCTGGTGGCCGAGCTCGATCCCTTTGCGCCGTGCCTGCGGTCCGAACAGTGCGAGTGTCTCGGCAACCAGACGGTGGAGGTCGAAGTCGGTTGCCTCGATCGGTAATCTTCCAGACTCGATCTTGGAGAAATCGAGGATGTTGTTGATGATGCCGAGCAGTGTATTGGCCGAGGAGTGGATGGTTCGGGCGAGCTCGCGTTCCCGATTGTCGAGCTCCGAGTCCATCAGCAGATCGCTCATGCCGATGACGCCATTGAGGGGCGTGCGCAGCTCGTGGCTCATCTTCGCCAGGAACTGGCTCTTCGCCCGATTGGCCTCGTTGGCCTTGTGGATGGCGTCCCTCAGCTTGGCGAGCAGGGTGGCGACATAGAGCGGGAGCAAGATCAGAATCAGGGTGAAGCTCGCGCTGAAGAGAGGGTGTTGTCGCCAGAACTCGGAATAGAGGACGACCCCGGTGAACCCGAGCAGACTGACCCCCGTGGCGGCCGCGAGATAAGAGGTCCCATAGCGGAAGCCATTGCCGACGATCACCCAGAGATAGATCGCCAGCAGCGGCGCACCTCCATCGCCCGCAAAGGCCATCGCTGCCGACGTCGTCGTCAGGTCGAGCAGCATGCCGATTGCGCGCCTGAGGGGCGAGGGTCGCGGATCCAGCAGCACACCGACGAACAATCCCGCCGACGCCAAGAGGAAGCCGGCGGCGATCCAAGGAATGAGGCCCGCCATGCCAGCATCAGGATCCCCGACACCGATCGTCAGCATGTAAAGGGTAGCGACGCTGCCAACCAGGATCCGAATGATGGCTTGCTCGTGCTCGCTGTCGGGACGGCTGGCGAGCCGTCGGGCCGCGAGACGATAGGCCCGCTCGAAAGGCCGGACCAGACGCCGGAAGACGAACCGAGTCGATTCAGCCCCCATTCACCCGGACCTGCTGGATCGGAAACGCGCTGTTTTCGTCGCGCAGCCGATGTCGCACTTGCTCGATCTCGGGCACGCAACGCAGGAAGGCCTCGACACAGGCGGGATCGAAATGGGTACCGGATCGGGCGCGGATATAGCTGAGGGCATCCTGGCTGCTCCAGGCCGTCTTGTACGGCCGCACCGTCGTCAGGGCGTCGAAGACGTCTGCCACCGCGACGATGCGGGCGGGCTGTGGGATGGTCTCGCCACAGAGTCCCTCCGGATAGCCGTTGCCGTCGAACTGTTCGTGATGGTAGAGGGCGATGGTGGCACCCAGCTGGAGATACTTGGACGGACTATTGCAAAGGATCTGATACCCGAGCCTGGTGTGCTCGCGCATGACCTCGAACTCGGACTCGGTCAGCTTGCCGGGCTTGAGCAGAATCTGATCCGGGATCCCGATCTTGCCGATATCGTGCATGGTCGCCGCCAGTGAGATGGCCTTGCAGTCGGACTCCGGCAGGCCGAGACTGGTCCCGATCAGCCCGCAGTATTCGGCGATCCGCAGAACATGGTTGCCCGTGCACTCGTCTCGATACTCGCCTGCCTTCGCCAGTCTGAGCAGGGTTTCCTCCTCGCGTGCCAGGATCTCGTTGGTCGCGCGTTCTACCTGCGTCTCCAGCCACTTGGCACGATTGGTGATGATCTGGTGTTGTCGTCTCAGGGTCAGCAGGTTGCGGCAACGGGCGCGGCACTCGTGTTGATCGATCGGCCGGTTGAGAAAATCCGTCGCACCGGCATCCAACGCCTGGTAGCGAACACGCTTGTCCTCCACCACGGTCACCACGATGATGGGCACGTCGCTGCAAAAGGGCATTGCTCGGACATGACGAATGAAGCTCACGCCGTTCATCTCGGGCATGAGATAATCCGTGATGATGAGATCGGGGGTCTCCGATCGCATGAAGTCGATCGCCGAGGCACCGTCGACGAAGCACGCCACCTCCAACGCGGGATCGATGCTCCGGATCAACTGCTCCAGTATCTTACGTCCGGCAGTTTGGTCGTCGACCAAGACGACCAGTGACCTCTTCCCGACGATGGTGGGGGTGAGCAATTGCAACTCCGCCTCCGCGCACTTCTGATTCTTCAAGCTGATCTCATGGACGCCCTAAATCATTACTTCAACCTCGATCATCCATTCGGCCATCAAGCGGGCCGACGGGCGGTTGGTCGGCACGGCGCAAGACGGCCTGGCGGGTTCTTTTGCTGGCCCGTGACGTGGACCGAACCTCGGTGACCGAAATGACTTTCAACGCCCATTCTTGCGTCTTGTTCTGCGGTTGACAGGGACGAAGAACCATGCGGTTTCAACGTCTCACTCGAAGCTTAACCCATTCGCTGGCATTCGACGACCGGAGCACGTCGCAAAAGCGGACTCAGGACGGATTCGAGCAGGCCTCGTCGGTCCATGCTTGATTGGACTCTTCGGCCGGAGTGGGACAAGGTTGAAGGCGGGACAAGAAGTCGAAGCTGACGATCCCGCTCGGTTGGCGACCCTGGGCGCGCTGGAAGGCGCGGATGGCAGCCCGGGTTCGCGGGCCGATGATGCCGTCGATCGGGCCCGGTTGGAAGCCCAGTGAGCGCAGATTGAGCTGGACCAGTCGCACCAGTTCATTGCTGAGCGGAGGGGTGTCGAGCAGGCGTGGTTGCGCGCCGCTCGACTCCTGAACGCAGTGCTGCAGTCCAATCCGATCGCCCGGGTCGAGTCGATTGACGAAGAAGAAGGGGCGGTCGGGATCGCAGTGCGACTGCATCTTCCCGGTTGCCGGCTCGAGGCTCGTCGGCGTCCCCGAGTCGGGGGCCTGGGTCGGCTCGGGCGATGCAGTGCTCGGCTCCGGCTTCACGGGGCCTTCAGCGCGAACGAGCGGCTCAGCGGCTTCCGCCTGCCCGCTCGCGGGGGCGGAAATGGTGGGGCGATCCGGGATGTCGCCGCTGACGTCTGAGACACCTCCATGCTGCAGGGGTGGCGCCTCGCCGGGACCTTGAACCAGGCTCGGAGCGGGTTCGGTGGGCGGTGGCGAGCTCGATCGCGGGGGAAGGCCGGTGGCGGGCATGCTGACCGGCTCGGGTCGTTCTGGTCGGGCCAACGCGATACTCGGCGTCGGTTCCCCACTCCTCGCCGATTCGCCCATCGGCGCCCATTGACTGCTCAGGCCGAGCTGGGCGCCGGGAAGTAGGGACACCAGCAGGAGGCCGCTGACACCGAGCCAGAGCGCCCCGGCCACCGGCCATTGACGCAGCCCTCGCTCCGTATCGGTGACGGCTCGTCCGAGGACGGCTCGATAGGCTCCGATCAGGTGCTGCTCGATACGCCCATAGAGCGAGCGCCAGGGGCGCCAGAGCAGTGTCCCGACCCAGGCCGCGACCCTGAAGAGGGGAGGGGCCAGAGTCAGGAGATCCCCGGGCGGAATCCGTCCCACCAGGGGTGGCATCAGGGCCGGACGACGGGCTGCCAGCCCGGCAATCGCGGCCCCCATGCCCAATCCGGCACCGACGATGGCGGCGTTGGTCGGCCAGGCCGCCGGCCGGCCGAGGACCAGGGGAAAGAGTGCCACCAAGGTGATCAAGAGCCCCCAGAGGACGGTCGGCCAGCGATAGCCGGGCGTCGGGTGGTGCTCGCCGCGGACGCTGATCCAGATCAGACGCACCATGAGGAGCGTGGTGATGAGGGCGGCAACGGCGACGGCCGTCCCGATCCAGACCCAGTCGGCGGAGTCGAGCAGGGGCTTGATCCCATACTTGGCGACCGCGCCGCTGGTGAAGGGGGCGCCGGCCAGCGCCAGTGCCAGGAAGACCATCCCGGCCAGCACCAGGGGTTGTGCGGCCGCGGCATAGCGACGCAGCCCGACGCCGAGAAAGAGGCTGCCTTTGACCAATCCATGGTGCGCGACATAGAGGGTGATGGCGGCGACGCCGACCGGCGCCAGGGTCGGCGCGCTCAGAAGGAGTCCGAGCAGCAGG
>JANQGF010000069.1 GCA_028277465.1 Chromatiaceae bacterium | reverse complement strand
TCCTTGAAGGCAGACGTCAATCCGTCGCCATCTGGTCTAAGAGTTTCCGGCAATCGCCTGAAGGCCCGATCGCCAACCCATATGAGGACCCCCGAATGGTCACCAGCAACGGCCCGCGTCACGGCAAGACAGGTAAACCGATCGACACTGAGAAGCTCGACCGGGTCGTCGCCGACGCGCGCAAGGCGGGCGACGAACGGGCCGCCGGTTATCGTGAGCAGGCGTTGAAACTCTACCCCTGGGTCTGCGGACGCTGTGCACGGACCTTCACGCGCGAGAACCTGCGCGAGCTGACCGTGCATCACAAGGACATGGATCACGATAACAACCCCCCGGACGGGAGCAATTGGGAGTTGTTGTGCATCTACTGTCACGACAATGAGCATCAGAAGTACGAGGAACACCTCGCCTCTCTTTCGGGTCGCCGGGTTACCCAAAACGCGCGCGGCAAAGACACGACCTACAACCCGTTCGAGGGTCTCGCAGACCTATTGAAGAAGGGTCGTTGACCTCATCCGTCCGGCCGATCCTCGATCGGGGTTGGCATCGCTTGGCCCGGACGAGCCGCGCATACCAACCTGAGAGATTGCGGTCGCCGCGGCGCACACCTGACGAAGCCGCACGCCCGCCTGCTGGAGTCTCCGAGCCGCATGTCCCTGCACATCTTTTTCGCCTCCGCCCCCAAGTACATGGGAAGTCTGCTGGCCGAGGAACTGCTTCGCATCGGGATGCGAGATGCGACTGAGACACGCGGCGGCGCGCGCTTCTCGGGCACCCTGGAAGCGGGTTATCGGGCCTGTCTCTGGTCCCGGGTCGCCAATCGCATCCTGCTACCCCTGGCGCAGTTTCCGGCCAGCGATCCAGCAGATCTCTATGCAGGCGTCACGGAGATCCCCTGGGAGGAGCACCTCACGCCGGATCACACCTTCGCCATCCAGTTCGACGGCGTACTGAACGGGGTCAAACATCCGCGTTTCGCCGTACAGCGGGCGAAAGACGCAATCGTCGACCGTTTCAACCGTCTGGTCGGCCGTCGCCCCAGCGTCGATCTGGAGAGACCCGACCTTCGCATCCATCTCTACGCCCACCAGGAAGCCCTCGGGATCAGTCTCGACCTCTCTGGCAAGTCGCTGCACCTGCGTGGCTATCGCGACGCAAACTTGGTCGCCCCCCTGAAAGAGAACCTCGCAGCCGCCCTCTTGTTACGCGCAGGCTGGCCCGAGATCGCGGCGGACGGCGGCGCCTTGCTGGACCCCATGTGCGGCGCGGGCACGCTCGTCATCGAGGGTGCCCTCATGGCCGCGGACATCGCGCCTGGCCTGCTGCGCGATCGATTCGGTTTCCACGGCTGGATCCAACACGACGAGACCTGCTGGCAGCGCCTCCTCAGCGAGGCCCGCATTCGGCGCGATGCCGGCCTACGCCGCCTCGGCCCCCTGCGCGGCTACGACATGGACCCCAATGCCGTCCGGGCCTCGATCCATCATCTGGAACGCGCGGGTCTGGCGGGACACGCCCACTTCGAGCGGCGCGAGCTGGCCCAGTGCCGTCCGGGCCGCGCCGAGGACGAGGGACTAGTGATCGTGAATCCACCCTATGGCGAACGCCTGGGTACGAACGAGGCGCTGCCGCAGCTCTATGCCCGTCTCGGGTCCGTGCTCAAGGAGCGCTTCGTCGGCTGGCGTGCCGGGGTCTTCACCTCAGACCCACAACTCGGCAAACACATGGGACTGCGGGCACAACGGATACACACGCTCTACAATGGACCCATCGAGTGTCGGTTGCTCCATTTCCAAGTGGAGCCGCGTCACTTCGTCTCCGATCGGCCCCGTCCACTGCCACCGGAGGAGCGCAGTCCAGGGGCCACCATGCTGGCCAACCGACTCGTCAAGAATCTGAAAGGACTCCGCAAGTGGCAAGGGAAGGAGCACATCAGCTGCATGCGTGTCTATGATGCCGACCTGCCCGAGTACGCGCTGGCCGTGGATATCTACGAGGGCGAGAAGCGCTGGGTCCATGTCCAAGAGTATGCCGCCCCACCCAGCGTCGACCCCAAACGTGCGCGTTACCGGCTGCGCGAGGCGCTCGGCCTGATCCCCGAGGTGCTGGAGGTCGCCGGCGAGCAGGTCTTCTTCAAGGTCCGACGACCTCAGAAGGGATCGAACCAGTACGAGCGGTTCGCCGAAAAGCGAAGCTTCCATGAAGTTGCCGAAGGCGGCCACCGCTTCCTCGTCAACTTCGAGGATTATCTGGACACGGGTCTCTTTTTGGATCACCGCGAGGTTCGCCGACTCATCGGAAGGCTGGCTGCCGGCAAGCGCTTCCTGAACCTCTTCGGTTATACGGGGACGGCGACCGTCTACGCCATCAAGGGCGGCGCGGTCTCCAGTACCACCGTGGACATGTCGAACACCTACCTGGAATGGGCAGCCAGTCATCTGGTGCTGAATGGAATCCTGGGGGCCGAGCACGAGCTCATCCAGGCCGAGTGCGTCCGCTGGCTCGATCTGATGGCTGGACGACGAGGCTATGACCTCATCTTTCTCGATCCCCCGAGCTTCTCGACCTCCAAGCGCATGCTCGGCACGCTCGACATCCAACGCGACCATGTGCGGCTCATCAAGGCGGCGATGCGGCTCTTGGAAGCCGACGGCCAATTGGTCTTCTCCAACAATCTGCGACGCTTTCGCCTCGACCTGGAGGCACTCTCCGGATTGGAGGTCGTGGATATCAGCGCCGAGACGCTGCCGCGCGACTTCGCCCGTACCCCCCGAATCCATCACTGCTGGACCATTCGCAACCGCTCCGGATAGGTCTGGAGAGACGTAGGGGTCAGGAGTGAAGCGGCCGGACTCGCCGATTCAGTTGTGGAAATCCGTCCCAGCGTTTATGGTTGTCCGCTCGCGCGTGGGCCGGCCAGTCCCACAGACTCATCAACCAGCGATCGCACGAGCCCGGCGCTCGGCTCGATCTGCTTCACCCAAATCGGATCCCTGCCGGAAGATGCTCGAGGTGACCAAGCTGGAGTGCCGACGCGGCGATCGGCAGCTCTTCGCCGGACTGGACTTCGTCGTGGGCGCCGGCACCCTCTTGCACGTTCGGGGACGCAACGGCAGCGGCAAGACGACACTGCTGCGAACACTTTGCGGGCTCTTCGCTCCGGACGCGGGCGAGGTCCGTTGGCGTGGAGAGTCGATTCGTGAGCTGGGAGAGGATTACCATCGGGACCTCCTCTACTTCGGCCACCTGAACGGCATCAAGTGTGACCTGACGGGCATGGAGAACCTCGCCATCGGCGCGACCCTGGACGGCGATCGAGTCGATCAGTCCGCTATTCTCGAGGCCCTGCGGCGGATGGGGCTGACGGGCTTCGAGGACTTGCCCACCCGCCTGCTCTCGCAGGGGCAGAAGAAACGGGTCGCGCTCGCCCGCCTCGTCCTCAATAGGTCCCCGCTCTGGGTGCTGGACGAGCCCTTCACCGCATTGGACCTGGATGCCGTGACCCTGCTCCAGGGTCTGATCGCCGATCATGTCGCCGGGGGCGGACTCGCGGTCCTGACGACCCACCAAGAGGTTCCCCTCACCTCGGGACAGGCCGAACGGCTGGATCTCGGGGGTTGAAGATGATGACCGTACGCCACCCGCGGAGGACAGGAGTGCCCCCCGCTCGGCCGCGACCTCGCCCCTCTCCCCCATAGGGAGAGGGCAAGTCGGAGCGGCTGCGGTGGACCTAGGGTAACTCGGAGAACTGAAGCAAGGTGTTTGGAGTCTTCTGGTGCATCCTGACGCGCGACCTGACGCTCGCCTTACGGCGGGGCACGGATGTGCTGACGACGCTCTTCTTCTTCGTCATCGTCGTCAGCCTCTTTCCACTGGGTGTCGGCACCGAACGGGAGGTGCTGGAGGAGCTCGGACCCGGCGTCGTCTGGGTGGCCGCGCTGCTGGCCTCGATGCTGGCCCTGGAACGGCTGTTCGCAGCGGACTACGAGGACGGCACGCTGGAACAGATGCTGCTGACCTTCCAGCCCTTGTCACTGCTGGTCCTGGCCAAGATCGCGGCGCATTGGCTCCTGACCGGTTTGCCGCTCGTCTTGATCGCACCCTTGGTCGGGATGCAATATCACCTCTCCGACACCGCGATCTGGGTCATGATGCTCGCGCTCCTGATCGGCACCCCCGTCCTGAGCCTGATCGGGGCCATCGGTGCGGCACTGACGCTCGGGCTGCGCGGCGGCGGAATCCTCTTGTCGCTCCTGATCCTGCCGCTCTATATTCCGGTCTTGGTCTATGGGGCGGGCGCAGTGACGGTCAGCCGCATCGAATTTACGGACACACAGCCTTATTTCGCCTTACTCGCGGCATTTCTGTTGGTCGCCCTGGTCTTTGCCCCGGTCGCCGCATCGGCCGCCCTCAAGATCTCGCTCGAATGATTCCCGCATCGGCTTCACTCAAACCGCGCACAGAGATTCATGGCTTTGAATTGGTTTAGATTCGCCTCGCCCGCCGCCTTCTATCCGCTGGCAGGACGACTCATCCCCCTCTTCTGGGTCCTGACGGTCCTGGCGCTCGCGCTGGGTCTCTACTGGGGTTTCTTCGAAACGGCCGATCGTCTCGGGGGCGGCAACCCGCAGAAGGAGTACTATCGGATCATCTTCATCCATGTGCCGTCGGCCTGGATGTCCATGTGGCTCTATGTCGTCATGGTGAGCTGGGCGGCAATCGGCCTGGTCTTCAATACCCGTCTGTCCTTCATGATGGCCAAGGCGATCGCCCCCACGGGCGCCATCTTCACCTTCTTGGCCCTCTGGACCGGCGCCTTCTGGGGGCGTCCCAGCTGGGGGACCTACTGGGACTGGGATCCACGCCTGACCTCCGAGCTGGCCCTCTTTTTCATGTACATCGGTTACATCGCACTGCATTCGGCCATCGACGATGCGCGGCGCGCCGACCGGGCATCCGCCCTGCTCGCCATCGTTGGACTGGTCATGGTCCCGGTCATCTTCTGGTCCATCAACTGCCCCGATCCGAACCAGTGCGCGGCGCTCCATCAAAGATCGAACCTGACGACGATCGAAGGCAACATTCTCTTCGCGATGCTGACCATGACCTTCGCCTTCTGGATGTATTCCTTCGCGACCAGTCTGATGCGGCTGAGATCCATCATCCTCATGCGTGAATCCGAGAGCCTCTGGGTCCGGGAGCTCGCCACCATCGGAGGTCGGGCATGACCGAGTTCTTTGCGCAAGGCGGCTTCGGCTTCTTCGTCTGGGGTGCCTATGGCATGGTCGCGCTCGTCCTCCTGGTCGAGATCCTGCAACTTCGCGCACAACGGCGAACTATTCTGGCCCGTCTCGGTCGATTGAGCCGGATGCGCGACTTTGGAGCGAGAGAATGAAAGCAAGACAGAGACGACTGGTCTTCGTGGGCCTGGCCATCCTGGGTATCGGCACGGCCTCGGCCCTGGCCTTGAGTGCGCTCAAGAGCAATATCTCCTACTTCTTCAGCCCATCCCAGGTCATGGCGAAGGAGGCGCCGCGCGACCATGTCTTCCGGCTGGGCGGACTGGTCACCGAGGGCTCGGTCGCGCGCCAGACGGATGGACTGGAGGTGTCCTTCGATGTCACCGACAATGCCGAGACGGTCAAGGTGATCTACAGTGGCATCCTGCCCGATCTTTTCAGCGAAGGGACGGGCATCGTGGCCAAGGGGCGTCTGGGATCCGACGGCGTCTTCTATGCCGAGGAAGTGCTCGCCAAGCATGACACCGAGTACGTACCGCCCGAGGTCGCCAGCACACTCAAGACCGCCCATGCCGAGGGCGCGGCCGAGCCTCTTGCCACCCAGGTCTCCGAGGCCTCCGACTGATGGTGCCCGAACTCGGCCATTTGGCACTGCTCCTGGCCCTGGTGCTCACCCTCGTCCAGGCCGTCGTCCCGCTGACCGGCAGCTTCACCGGAGACCGCGCCTGGATGGCGCTCGCCCGCCCCCTGGCTTGGGGTCAGCTGACCCTCCTCGGGGTCGCCTTCCTCGCGCTGCTTCAGGCCTTCCTGACCGATGACTTCTCGGTCATCTATGTGGCGACCAACTCCAACAGCCTGATGCCGACCATCTACAAGGTCTCGGCCATCTGGGGGGCCCATGAAGGGTCGCTCCTGCTCTGGACCCTGATGCTGGCCGCCTGGGGCGCAGCGGTCGCCGCCTTCAGCCCCAACCTGCCGCTCGGCATGATCGCCCGTGTCATCTCGGTCCAGGCGATGGTCGCGATCGGTTTTCTGCTGTTCATGATCCTGACCTCGAACCCCTTCGACCGCATCTTCCCCGCCCCGGCCGAGGGACGCGATCTGAACCCGCTGCTCCAAGACCCGGGTCTCGCGATCCATCCGCCCATGCTCTACATGGGCTATGTGGGCTTCTCGGTCGCCTTCGCCTTCGCGATCGCGGCCTTGATCGGGGGCAAGCTGGACTCGGCCTGGGCACGCTGGTCGCGCCCCTGGACCACCGGCGCCTGGGTCTTTCTCACCATCGGGATCGCGCTCGGCTCCTGGTGGGCCTACTACGAGCTCGGCTGGGGGGGCTGGTGGTTCTGGGATCCGGTCGAGAATGCCTCCTTCATGCCCTGGCTGGCAGGCACCGCGCTCATGCACTCGCTCGCCGTGACCGAGAAGCGAGCCGCGTTCAAGTCCTGGACCGTGCTCCTGGCCATCTCCGCCTTCTCCTTGTCGCTGCTGGGCACCTTCCTGGTGCGATCCGGGGTACTCACCTCGGTCCATGCCTTCGCGACCGACCCGGCACGGGGCGCCTTCATCCTCCTCTTTCTCTGTATCGTGATCGGCGGTTCCCTGGCGCTCTACGCTTGGCGCGCCCCAGGGATCTCGAGCGGTGGGCGGTTCGATCCGGTCTCGCGCGAGTCCTTCTTGCTGGCCAACAATCTGCTGCTCGCGACCCTGACCCTGCTGGTCCTCTTCGGGACGCTCGCCCCGCTCGTCTATGACGCGGCGGGCTGGGGCAAGATCTCGGTCGGCTTCCCCTGGTTCAACAAGATGTTCATCGCCCTCTCGCCACTCTTGGTCCTGGCCATGGGCATCGGGCCAGTGGCGCACTGGAAGCATGACGAATCCCGGCGGCTCATCCGCTCGCTCTGGCTCGCCGGCGCACTCGGTCTTCTGGCCTTCCTGTTCGCCTCGCTGCCGGGCCTCTCCGCCCGTGAGCTGTCTGTCGGTGTCGGGCTCGGCATGACCGCCTGGCTGATCGCCACCCATCTCATCAGCCTTGCCGGCCGGCTCAAGCACAGGCGTGGGCTCTCAGGGCTGCTCGCCGACCTGCGTGGTGGAAACCGCAGCTATTACGGCATGTGGCTGGCGCACCTGGGGGTCGCCGTGTTCATCGTGGGTGTCGTCATGGTCTCGAATCACGGCACCGAGACGGACATCCGCTTGTCACCTGGAGGCAGTCACGAGAGCGCTGGCTATCGCTTCGAGTTCAATGGCGTCCAAGCCATTCCGGGCCCCAATTACAATGCCTTCCGCGGCGAGTTCCTGGTCTACCGGGACGAGCGAGAGATCACCCGGCTCTATCCGGAGAAGCGTCACTATTTCTCCGGAGGCATGCCCATGACCGAGGCCGCGATCGACGCCGGCCTCCTGCGTGATATCTATATCTCGCTCGGCGAACCCATCGGCGAACAGGGGGACTGGGCACTGCGGATCTACTATAAGCCCTATGTCCGCTGGATCTGGCTGGGATGCATCCTGATGGCGCTCGGCGGCATCCTGGCCATGACCGACCGCCGTTATCGGGTCGTGAAGGTGACGGCCCAGGCGCCCTCGGCGGCCGCGGCTGCACCCCTTTGATCGACGGATGCGCACAGCCATGCCCAAGTCTTCGTCTCGCGCGCTCATCCCGCTGGGTCTCTTTATTGGCCTGGCCGCCCTGCTCTTCTACGGCTTACGCTTGGATCCCAGTGAGATTCCATCGCCATTGATCGACAAGCCGGCCCCGAGCTTCGAACTGCAGACGCTGCACGACCCGAACCGATTGGTCACCCAGGACATCTTCATGGGTCGGGTCTCGCTGGTGAACGTCTGGGCATCCTGGTGCCCTTCCTGCCGACAGGAGCACGCCGAGCTGATGCGCATCGCGCGCGAGATCGACGTCCAGGTGGTTGGTCTCAACTGGAAGGACAGCCGACCAGAGGCCCGGCAGATGTTGCGCCAGTATGGTGATCCCTATGCGATCAACCTCTATGATCCGGACAACCGATCTGGGATCCACTGGGGGGTCTATGGTGCCCCCGAGACCTTCGTGGTCGATGGCACAGGGATCATCCGCCACAAGCGCATCGGCCCGATCGACCGCACCGTGTGGGAGACCGAGATTCGCCCTGTCGTCGAGCAGTACCGACCCGATCAATCATGATGCTCCATCCTACCCATCGCCAGCTTCTGCTGGGACTCTTTCTGATCGGCGCCCTCGCCTGCGGTCCGGTCGCGGCCTTCACGCTCGAGGAGTTCGCCTTCGAGGATCCGGCACAGACCGACTCCTTCCGCGATCTCATCGGCAAGCTCCGCTGTCTGGTCTGTCAGAACGAATCGCTCGCGGGCTCCCAAGCGGGTGTCGCGCAGGATCTCCGCGAGGAGGTCTACCGCATGATGCAGGAGGGCAAGACCGAGGACGACATCATCGCCTTCCTGGTGGCGCGTTATGGCGATTTCGTGCTCTACGAGCCGCCGCTCAAACCTTCCACCTACCTCCTCTGGCTCGGCCCCTTCCTCTTCATCGCGCTCGGCGGCTATCTACTCGTGCGTGCCATCCGGCGTAAGCAGGCCGAACCCGAGCAAGAGCTCAGCGCGGACGAACGCGCTCGTCTCAAGCAGCTCCTGGCCGAGACCGACGATCGCCAAGACTGAGGACTCATGATCATCTTCTGGATTCTTGCCGCCGGACTGCTCGGACTGGCGCTCTCTTTCATCCTCGTTCCGCTGCTCCGACCCGAGCCGGTACCCGAGTCACCGCACCAGGACACACTCAATCTCGAGGTCTTTCGTCGACGTCTGCAGGAGCTCGACGCCGATCTCGCCGCCGGTTCGCTGGATCAGGACAGCTACCGGGCGGCCCGACGCGACCTGGAGCGGGATCTCTTGCAGGATCTGGATGGCGTCGACATCCGAGCCCCGGCCGATGAGTCGCACGCCACCGGCGGGCGCCCCTGGCTGTTGGCCTCGGCGCTCGCGATCGCGGTGCCGGTCACCGCCCTGCTCCTGTATCTGCAGCTCGGTGATCGCGACATCATCGGCCAACTCGAGGCCGCCGCTCAGAGCCCGGTGCAACAGCCCACTGGGCCGGGTGGGCAGGGGGTCCCCTCGATCGAGGTCCTGGTCCAACGTCTGGAGGACCGCCTGGAGGAGAACCCGGCAGACCTGCAGGGCTGGCTGATGCTGGGTCGGACTCATTTTGCGCTGAACAATGCGGAGAAGGGTCTGAGCGCCATGCAACGGGCCTACGAGCTCGCCCCCGAGGAGCCGGAGGTCATGCTCGCCTACGCCGAGGCCCTCGCCGCCACCAGCCCGACCAGAAGCCTGGAGGGCCGTCCAGCCGAGCTGATTCAAGCCGCGCTGGAGAGAGCGCCGGACAGCACAAGCGCCCGCTGGCTCGCCGGCATGCTTGCTTACCAGCGTGGCCGATTCGAGGAGGCGATCGGCGTCTGGGAGGGGATCCTGGATGAGCTCGAGCCGGGCGGTGAGGAGGCGACCAACCTGGGTCAGATGATCGCGGAGGCGAGAGCCCGAGCCGATCTTCCACCCCCCGAGCCCAAGGTCGCGCAGCAAGGCACCGCCGAAGCGGAGCCGACCGGCGCGAGCACGGACGAGGCGGTACGCACATTGGTCGAGGCAGAACCGGGCGTGGCCGCGGACCCTGCCCCTAAGGTCGGCCCGTCGGTCACCGCCGAGGTCATGCTCGACGCACGGCTCGTCGCCCGGACCTCACCGGAGGACACGGTATTCGTCTTCGCGCGCGCCGCCGAGGGACCACCCATGCCACTGGCCGTGCAACGGCTTCGAGTCCGGGATCTGCCGCGGCTGGTCACCCTGGATGACACCATGGCCATGATGCCCGCGATGCGGCTCTCGGCCTTCCCGGACGTGCGGATCGGTGCCCGCATCTCCAAGAGCGGAGCCGCCACACCCCGCCCCGGCGACCTCGAAGGCGAGACCGGACCAGTCAAGACCGACGGAAACACCAGGGTCTCGGTCACGATCGATCGCGTACGTCCCTAGGGGCCTTCTCGTAGGTCCCAACCAACTCGGTATGTGCCAGGATGTGGTCTTCCATGGCCAGGAGCAGGTCATCCTTCGTCGGGCTGCCCAGCTCGGGCGGAAGTCTGACGTCTAATGCATAGAGCCGGTGAAAATAGCGGTGACGGCCGATGGGCGGACAGGGTCCCCCATAGCCGGTCCGCCCCCAGCTGTTGATCCCCTCGCCGGCCCCCGCCGGCAAATCCGCAGAGGCAACACCCTCCGCAAGTCCCTCACTGCTCGGTGGCAGGTTATAGAGGATCCAGTGGTCCCAGACCATGCGCGGGGCGGCTGGATCCGGGGCATCCGGGTCATCGACGATCAGGACCAGACTCTCGGTCCCGGCCGGAAGCCGCTCCCAGGCCAGTGGGGGTGACCGATCCTCACCCTCACAGGTGAAACGGCGCGGAATCGCGCCGCCATCGGCAAATGCCTCGGATGTGAGAACCAGTGCCATCTTCTGCCCTCCAATGATGTGCTAACGTTTTAGATGACAAGCGCGATCATGATTCACTCCTAATCCCTTTCTTCACATCCCTAGCTGTGCGTCTTTAGGGCGGCCAAGTGGCCGCCTCTTTTTTTTCCACTCGATCCTCCCTCACGGCAACCAACTGAAAACCGGCCGGTCGTGGGGCCACAGGGGTCCACTCGGGCTCCTTGATCCGAGGCAGTCGGCTTGCCTCCCCCCGCAGGCGTGCGGCCAGAGTGACGCCTCAGTTACAGTATAATTTCGACTCAATCGAAGAACATCGAGTAGGCGCCCGCGTGCGTCCTGCATTTCACTCAAGCGCCAAGACAGGATGACCCATGTCTGACTATAACGCCGAGGATGTCCGCAATATTGCCCTGGTCGGCCACGCCGGCTCCGGCAAGACCATGCTGGTGGAGGCGTTGCTCGCCGCCGCCAAGGTCATTTCCGCTCCCGGGAGCCTCACCAAAGGCACGACGGTCTGCGACTTCGATCCGCTGGAGAAGGAGCTGCAGCACTCGCTAGACGCTGCGATCACGAGCTTCAATACGGGCGGGAAGCACGTCAACCTGATCGACACGCCCGGTTACCCGGATTTTCTCGGGCGCAGCATCTCCGTCCTGCCTGCCGTGGAGACGGCCGCGCTGGTCGTCAATGCCCAATCCGGCATCGAGCCCATGACCGTCCGACTCATGAAGGCGGCGGACAAGCGCAACCTCTGTCGGCTCATCATCGTCAACCAGATCGACGCACCGGATCTCGACCTGGCCCAACTGACCGAGCAGATCCGTGAGACCTTCGGCCCGGAATGTCTCCCGATCAATCTTCCAGCCGACGATGGCAAACAAGTGGTCGACTGTTTCTTCCAGCCCACCGGTGGGGAAACGGATTTCTCCTCCGTCGAAGCGGCGCACAGTCAGATCATCGACCAGGTCGTCGAGGTCGACGAAGAGCTCATGGAGCTCTATCTGGAGCAGGGCCAGGAGCTCGAGCCCGAACAGCTCCACGATCCCTTCGAGGCCGCGCTGCGCGAGGCCCATTTGATCCCTATCTGTTTCGTCTCTGCCCAGAGCGGCGCCGGTATCCCGGAGCTTCTGGAGATCATGGCTCGGTTGATGCCCAACCCAGCCGAGGGCAATCCGCCCCCCTTCCTGAAGGGTGAAGATGCGGACATGACCCCGGTCAGCGTCAGCCCGGATCCTTCGCTCCACGCGGTGGCGCATGTCTTCAAGGTCGTGAACGACCCCTATCGCGGCAAGCTCGGCATCTTCCGCATCCACCAGGGCCGAATCACTCCAACCAGTCAGCTCTATATCGGCGACGCCCGCAAACCCTTCAAGGCGAATCATCTCTACCGGCTCCACGGCGCCGAGCAGATCGAGGTGGACGAGGGCGTGCCGGGCGACATCCTCGCCGTCGCACGGGTCGACGACATCCATTTCGACGCCGTGCTGCACGACTCGCACGACGAAGACCATTTCCATCTCTCGAGCCTCGAGTGTCCCGTGCCACTCTTCGGACTCGCCATCAACACGACCAAGCGGGGCGACGAGCAGAAACTCACCGACGCCCTGCACAAGCTCGAATCGGAGGATCCCTGCTTCCATCTGGAGCACAACGCCTCCGCCAACGAGACCGTCATTCGCGGACTCGGCGAGGCACACCTCAAGGTCATCCTGCGTCGCTTGACCGAGCACTTCCACGTCGAGGTGGAGACCAAGCCGCCGAGCATCCCCTATCGCGAGACCATCATGGCCAAAGCGGAAGGACACCATCGACACAAGAAGCAGACCGGCGGTGCCGGCCAATTCGGCGAGGTCTATCTCCGGGTCGAGCCCACCGAGCGCGGTGCGGGTTTCGAATTCGTCGATGCGATCGTCGGGGGCGTCATTCCCGGGAACTTCATCCCCTCCATCGAAAAGGGCGTGCGCCAGGTGTTGGAAGAAGGTGCGATCGCGGGTCATCCGCTCCAGGACATCAAGGTCACCGTCCATGACGGCAAGCACCACCCAGTGGATTCCAAAGACATCGCCTTCGCCACCGCCGGGCGCAAGGCCTTCATCGATGCCGTCCTCAAGGCCCGACCCGTCATCCTGGAGCCGATCGTCAAGATCCGCATCACGGCCCAGGACAGCGCCATGGGCGATTTGACCGGGGACCTCTCGTCGCGCCGCGGCCGTGTCAACGGCAGCGAATCCAAGAGCCGCGCTCGCATTCTGATCGACGGCGAGGTGCCCTTGGCCGAGCTGGATGGCTACGACGCCCGTCTCAAGGCCATCACCGGCGGCGAGGGGACCTACGGGATTGAGCTGAGTCACTATGACCCGGTTCCGGCGAATATCCAGAAACAGATGATGGACGCCTATCAGCGCGCGGAGGACTGAAGGCTCCCGCAGACTCGAAGAGGATTTCTTTGTGAGTAATGATTCAGAAACAACCTACACACCGTAGGTTGGGCAAAGCGGAGCGTGCCCAACAAGGGCGGCTCAAGTTGCACCACTTGTTTCTGAATC
>JANQGF010000060.1 GCA_028277465.1 Chromatiaceae bacterium | reverse complement strand
GCAATGGCATCGGGGACAATCGGTTCCATGAGGCTCGGTGCTTAACAAAAATGGCTTGACAGCTTCTCAAAAACCTTAACTTGTGGGCAATGGGCTAACGCCATTTCGACTCCCGATAGGATGGCAGTCTCTGCAAGGCCATCTGAGGCCAAACCGAGCACATGGCATCGATCGTGCCCGTCATAGCGGTCGCGCCTGCGCGCAGGCGTTGGGCAAGCAAGTCGATCCCGTTGCACTGCGGCACCGCTCCGAGCGGTTGTGTCGTTATGAGGGTCGATCACTAGAAAGTGTGCGACACAACGAAGCACTAAGGAACGATTCAGAAACAAGTGGTGTAACTTGAGCCGCCCTTGTTGGGCACGCTCCGCTTTGCCCAACCTCGGTGTATAGATTGTTTCTGAATCATTACTAACGCCGGTTCTTTCGCTGATCACGCCCGATCATGCGAGAGCCTCACCAACCGCAAAAAGCTCGAGGCCTTCGCTGGTCGGGCACTGGCATTGCTGGATCAACTGGCGGCGACGGCCTGATTTGGCCGACGTCGAGCCCTACAACACCCCCTTGTTCTTCTCCCGCACCCTTCGGTACATCTCTTCCATGACCTCGACGAAGGAGTTGTCTCGGTCCCAAAACCCCGGGAGATCCCCCGCCTTCTTCACCAGGATGCCCGGTACGGCCGCCGGCGTCGCCGGTTCGATCTCGTTCGGTAGCCGTTTCTGCCCGCTCCAGAAATCGCGGTAGTCGGGCGGCGTGGCGGCGGGCAGGGGGCGGGTGAAAAAGGACTCTGCGGGCTCGACCGGCTCCTCCCGCTCGTCCATCAGCGGGGCCAGTGCACGCCCCAGCGGGGTCGCGCTCAATGCCTTGTGCAGACGCTCACGTGACAGCCCTCGCAGTTCGAACAGCAAGAAGGGGTCGCTGTCGAGCTGTCCCGCCAGGCGATAGTAGACGCCGGCGATGTGCTTGCAGGGGTTCGCATAGTCCGGGCAGGAGCAGTCGGTCAGTGCGAAGTCCTTGCGGCTGCCCGGCAGCAGGTGCAGCCGCAAGCCGGCGAAGACCTCCTCGATGCGCTCTGGCATCTCGCCCATCAGCAACTGCGAGACCAACCGGGCGTTGCTGCCGAGCCGGGCGATGACCTTGTCCCAGTCCTTGGCCGGGATCGGGTTCATGCGGATGCGGGTCTTGTAATGGGGCTCCTTGTAGACGCCGAAGTAGGGGTTGACGTTGCCCCGCACCGTTGCGCTGACCAGGCCGTCGCCGATGTCGAACGCCAGGATGCGGTTCTCGCCGCTGTAGCTGCGCCCGCGCCGCAGGCGGGCGCTGTCGGTGAAGCCCTCCAGTGCCCCGATGAAGCGTTGTCCCCACCAGGTCTTGCCGTGTCCTGCCATGCTCAGTCCACCACCGCGTCACGATTGAGTCGGATCAACTCCAGGAAGCGCTCGTTGTCGAGCTGGGTCAGCCAGGACTCGTCGTTGCCGACGATGGCCCCGGCCAACGCCTTCTTGGTCCGGATCAGCTCGTCGATGCGCTCCTCCAGCGTGCCCAAGGTGACCATCTTATGGACGAACACGGTCTTCTCCTGGCCGATACGGAAGGCACGGTCGCTGGCCTGATCCTCGACGGCCGGGTTCCACCAGCGGTCGAAATGGAAGACGTGATTGGCCTTGGTCAGCGTGATGCCGACGCCGCCGGCCTTCAGCGACAGCACGAAGACGGTCGGCTCGGTGGCCGGGTCCTGGAAGGTGGCGATCATGGTCTCGCGCCGGGTGCGCGAGGTGCCGCCGTGCAGATAGAAGGTGTCGTAGTGCCACTCTTGACGCAGCAGCCGGTCGAGCGCGGCGCCGATTTCGGTGAACTGGGTGAAGATCAGCACGCTGTCGCCCTCGGCCATGACCTCGTCGAGCATCTCCTGGAGACGTTGCAGCTTGTGGGAGCGCTCGGGGCTGAAGAGGCTGCCGTCCTGGAGGAACTGTGCCGGGTGGTTGCAGATCTGCTTGAGCCGCATCAGCGTCGAGAGCATGAGCCCCTGGCGGGCGATGCCCTCCTTGTCCGTCAGCTCCCGTTGCACCTCGCGCACCACGCTCTCGTAGAGCGCCGCCTGCTCGCGGCCGAGATTGCAGTATTGGATGGCCTCGACCTTGTCCGGCAGGTCGCGGATGATGGCCTTGTCGGTCTTGACCCGGCGCAGGATGAAGGGCTCGACCAGGCGCTTCAGGGTCGCGGTGCACACCGGGTCGTTGTCGCGCTGGATCGGCAGCTCGAAGCCCTTGCGGAAGCGGGCCTGGGTGTCGAGATAGCCGGGTTGAAGGAAGTGGAAGATCGACCAGAGGTCCATCAGACGGTTCTCGACCGGGGTGCCGGTCAGCGCCAGCCGGTGCCCGGCGCGCAGCTTGGTGACGGCCTTGGTCTGGGCCGCCTTCGGGTTCTTGATGTTCTGGGCCTCGTCGAGGACCACCCGGTGCCAATCGAGCTTGGCGAGCAGGGCCTGATCCCGGCGCGTCAAGGTGTAGGAGGTGACGACCAGCGCCTTGCCGGCCACGGCCTGGGCGAAGGCCTTCGCCTCCGTGGCCCGCCCGGGACCGTGATGGACCAGCACCGGCAGCTGCGGGGCGAAGCGCTCGACCTCCTTGCGCCAGTTGCCGAGGACCGAGGTCGGGGCGACCAGCAGGGTCGGTGCGGGCGCAGCCCCATCGGCACGCTCCTGCACCAGGCGGGCGATCACCTGGAGGGTCTTGCCGAGCCCCATGTCGTCGGCCAGGCAGCCGTTGAGACCGAGCTGCTCGAGGAATCGCAGCCAGGCGATGCCGCGACGCTGGTACTCGCGCAGCTCGGCCTGCAGCCCGGGTAGGTCGGCGATCGGCTCCAGACGGCTGCGGTCGCGCAGCCCCTCCAGCATCTCGGCCAGCGCGTCGTTGCGGTCGACCTCGAAGGTCTCGTCGGTGGCGGTGCGCTGCAGCAGCTCCTGGAGGCTCATCTCCGGGGTCTCGTCGCCGTGGCGGCGCCAGAACTCGAGCATCTCCTGCATCTTGTCCCGATCGAGCTCGACCCATTCGCCGCGGAAGCGCACCAACGGGGTCTTGGATGCGACCAGCTGCTCCCATTCCTCCGCGCTGACCAGGGCGTCGCCGATCGCGAGCTGGTACTCGTACTGCACCAGGTTGTCGAGGCTCAGCACGCCGGTCCCGGCCGCAGAGCCCGACGCCTTCTCGCCGGACGTCCCGGAGCGCAGTCGGATGCGGACCCGGCGACGCCCCTGTGGCGTCCACCATGCGGGCACGATGACCTTGAAGTCGGCGTCCTCCAGGATCCAGGCATCCTCCTTCAGGAAGGTGAAGGCCTCGTCCAGATTCAGCGTCACGGATCGGGGTGCGTCGGTGTCGAGCCCTTCCCAGAGCCTCGGCATCATCCGTGCCGCGAGCCCGAGACTCAGCAGCACCTGGGTCTCGAAATCCGCGCCGAGCTGGCCGCGCGCACGCGCGCGCTCGGTCGTGGGCAGTGACCAGTAGCCCGCCAGTGGCAGACGCTGGGATGGATCGTCGTTCGGCACGGCGACGAATTCGAGTGTCCAGCCGTCCTCCGACTCGCCGGGCGGCTCCAGCAGCCTGAACCCAAGCGTGAAGCGCGCATCGCGCTCGGTGCCGCGGATGCGCTGTCGCCATTGGCGCCATTGCCGGTAACGTTCCAGTCCGGTACCCGGTGCCGGCCAGGGCCGCGCCGCCGGCGCGGTCGCGAGACAGGCGTCCAGCAGCGTCCCGTCGAGCCGCTTCTTCAGCACCGCCGGCAATGGGGTGACGCGCAGCGTGCGATCGAGCAGCATCTCGGTGCAGTGCCGCAACAGCGACTCGGACTCGGCCAGTCCAGCCATGCCGGCCGCGCAGGCCGCCGGCATCCGCTCCCGGGCCTCGGCGATCAGGCGTTCGTATTGGTCCGAGGCCCACTCCCAGGAGCCGTAGAGCTCGAAGGGCGGTGCCTTGCGTTTGCCCTTGGCTGGCCGGGGCTGGCGATAGACCAGTGCGGGAAGGTATTGATCGCGCACCAGCAGCCGCTTGATCCCCTGCGTGAGCCAGTACCAGAACAGGAAGTCACTGCCCGGCTCCAGGTCCTCGGCCTGGTAGAAGGCGAGGAAGTGGATGTCGCTGAGCTGCTTGATGGGTTGGTCGAGGCGGTAGCAATCCACCTCCCAGGGCCGCAGGCTGGTCTCTGTGGTGTCCACAGGCTCCGGCCAGGCCTTGGCAAGTTGTGGCGACGGCAAAGGGGCGTCCGCCGCGCTCGGCAAGCGGAGGGTGCGAGCGGCCAGCATGGCGCGCAGCACTCCGGGCGCGGGGGCGATGCCCAGTGCCTCCAGGAACTCCGGCCAAGCGTGCATGCGCAGGTGGAACGGGTGGGGCGGTGTGTCGCCATCAGGCCCGGAAGGCTTGCGCTCCAGCGTTTCGACCCAGAGCCACATGTGGCCCCTTTGCAGAAAAGACTCGTCGGGCTCCGGGAGCCAGAAGGCGTGCAAGATCTTCATCCCGGTCTGGTATTCCTTCGTTGCTTCGATCGTCATCTCCGCCGCGAGAGACTTGGAGGGGAGCGTC
>JANQGF010000399.1 GCA_028277465.1 Chromatiaceae bacterium | reverse complement strand
GGATACTGGCGGCCACACCAACGCTGGCGGACTGGAGCCTCGACCCGGAGCGCTCACACCTCGCCTTCGTCACCATCAAGGCGAAGGACGTCGGCGAGGTCAATACCTTCGGCGAGATCCAGGGGGCGATCGACAGCGATGGGCAGGTGGTCGTGACGCTCCAGCTCGACAGCGTGGATACCCTGATTCCCATCCGCAACGAGCGGATGCGGGAGTTTCTGTTCGAGACGACCAACTACAAGGAGGCGAGGCTCCAGGCCAAGGTCGAGCCCGAGGTTCTGGCCAACACGCCGGTCGGTGAGATCACCAGCGTCACGGCCGAAGGCAATCTCTCGCTCCATGGCCAGACCCAGCCCATGACGCTCACCATGCAGGTCGCCCGAGTGAACCCAGACACCGTGATGGTGGCGAGCATCAAGCCTCTGATCGTGGATGCTTCCAAGTTCGGGATGAGCGACGGCGTCGAGAAGCTACGCGAGATCGCCGGACTCGCCAGCATCAGCGAGGCGGTGCCCGTCAGCTTCGTGATGACCTTCGTCGCGACCGCGTCCGCCGGGGGTTGATGCACGCGCGGCGACCGAAAGATCGTGGCTGTCGGCGCCACCCCGGAAGATGAAACGGACGCCGCTGCAGACGGCGGGAGCGCGCCTTCACCCCGGCCCTCTCCCCCAAGGGAGAGGGAGATGTGGTGCGCCGCCGGCGCGAGTGACGCGGGGAGCGGGCGATTCATGCGGCGACTGTCCGCTTTCTTCGTCCGCGGTTATCATCCTAAGCTGCTAAACCGCGCCCAGCGCGGTATGCGATGTTTCTGGTTTAGATCGGTCTTGGCAAACTCGACGACTGCCGGAGCGAGCGCGGTTTAGGATCATCGCCGCTGAAGCGCATCCACCGACTCTCAAGAATCACTTCAAGATCAGGGTGACCATGCCAGCAGCGTCCCCGCGCCACCCCTTTTATCTCGAGCTCGTCAAGCCCTCCCATTACGACGATCAGGGCTACCTCATCCGCTGGGTGAAGGCCTGGATCCCGTCCAATTCGCTGGCCTGTCTCTACGGGCTCGCCCGTCGTGCCGCCGAGGAGAAGGCGCTCGGCACAGAGGTCGAGATCCGGATCCAGGCCTATGACGAGACCAACAGCCGCGTGCCGGTCGAGCGGATCGTGCGCCGCATCCAGTCCTCTGCCAATGGGGGTCTGGTCTGCCTGGTCGGTGTACAGACCAATCAGTTCCCGCGCGCCCTGGACCTGGCCCGTCGCTTTCGTGCCGTGGGGATCCAGGTTGCCCTGGGTGGCTTTCACGTCAGCGGTTCGCTGGCGATGCTCCCGGAGACACCCGCCGAGATCCGCGAGGCCATGGAGCTCGGCATCACACTCTTCGCCGGCGAGCTGGAGGGGCGCTTCGCGGATCTGTTGCGTGCGGCCCACCGGCAGCGGCTCGAGCCGGTCTACAATTACATGGCGGACCTGCCGTCCCTGCAGGGACAGGCGATGCCTTACCTCCCGCCCGAGTTGACGCGCCGCTACGCGCCCATGCCGGGCAGTTTCGATGCCGGGCGCGGTTGCCCCTTCCTCTGTAGCTTCTGCACCATCATCAATGTCCAGGGGCGCAAGTCCAGATACCGGGATGCCGACGATGTGGAGCGACTCCTGAGAGCCAACCTGGCCCAGGACATCCGTCACTATTTCATCACCGACGACAACTTCGCACGCAACCGCAACTGGGAGCCCATCTTCGACCGGATCGCCCGGCTGCGCCGAGAGCTGGGCGTCAAGTTCAACTTCACCATCCAGGTCGACACCCAGTGCCACACCCTGCCCAACTTCGTCGACAAGGCGCGCCAGGCAGGCGTCTCGCGGGTCTTCCTGGGGCTCGAGAACATCCGCCAGGAGAACCTCGCCTCCGCCCGCAAGAAACAGAACAAGATCCAGGACTACCGCGACATGCTCCTGGCCTGGCAGCGCAAGCGGGTGACCACCTATTGCGGCTATATCATCGGCTTTCCGGAAGACACACCCGAACGGGTGCTCGCCGACATCGAGATCATCAAGCGCGAGCTACCGCTGGATATCCTTGAGCTCTTCTGTCTGACCCCATTGCCGGGCTCGGCCGACCACAAGGTCTTGAGCGAGCAGGGCGCGGCTTTGGAACCGGACCTCAACTTCTACGACTTGGAGCATGTCTGCACGACCCACCCGAAGATGAGCAAGGAGGAATGGCTGGGTCTCTACCGGCAGGCCTGGGACGCCTACTATTGCATGGAGCACCTGGAGACCCTGATGCGGCGGGCCACCGCCTTCGACCGCAACCCGAAACGCATCATGGAAATCGCCCTGGAGTTCTATGGCTGTCTGCGGTTCGAGGGCGTCCATCCGCTCCAGGGCGGCTTCATCCGCCGCAAGCTCCGCACCGAGCGCCGCCCGCATCTCCCGCTCGAGAAACCCTTCCCCTTCTATCGGCGCCGGGTGGCGGAGGGTCTCTCGACCTATGGCGGGCTCGCACTCTACGCCTGGCGGGTCTGGCGGCTCTATCGTCGTGTGCGTCGCGAGCAACAGGCGGCACGGCATCCCTATGTGGACGAGTCGATGCGACCCCGGGTCGAGCTCACCGAGACGGCTTCTTGAGTCGAACCCTCTGGTCTCGCCGCCGCCTC
>JANQGF010000304.1 GCA_028277465.1 Chromatiaceae bacterium | reverse complement strand
CAGTCACATCGCCCGGCGATGCTCCTGGTGGCGCTCCTTGAAGGCGAGCCTCAATCCGGCGCCATCTGGTATAAACATTTCCGGCAATCGCCTAAACTGAGGACCGCCCCGCCACGTTGTACCACCGACGCCAATCCCCATTTCATCGGGCATGCAACAAAACTACTCCCTGATGGTACATGGCGGCGCCGGTGCACTCGATCATGTCTCCGATGATCGCGTGGCGGTGCGTTATCTCGAAAGCATCCGCGTCGTGCTGGAGCATGGCCGCGAGACCCTCGCGCGCGGGGCCACCGCGGTCGAGGCGGTCGAGCAATGTGCCTCGCTGCTCGAAGACGACCCCCTGTTCAACGCCGGCTGTGGCTCGGTGCTCAACGAGAACGGCAAGGTCGAGATGGACGCGGGGATCATGGACGGGCGCGACCTCGCGGCAGGCGCCGTCGCCGCGGTCGGGAACATCGCGAACCCGGTGCAGCTGGCGCGTCTGGTCATGGACGGGAGCGAGCACGTGCTGCTCATCAGCGAGGGAGCGCTGCGCTTCGCCCAACACTGTGGCATCAAGCTGACGCCGGACCACTACTTCTTCACCCCGGAGCGCATCAAACAGCTGGAACAAGCGCGTCTGCGCGGCCGTATGATGCTCGATCACGACGAGGAGGGCGAGGCGCAGAAATACGGCACGATCGGTGCCGTCGCCCGCGACCGCGACGGTAACCTGGCCGCCGCGACCTCGACCGGTGGCATCGTCAACAAGCGCAGCGGTCGGGTCGGTGATTCGCCCGTCATCGGCGCCGGGGTTTATGCCGACAATACCTCGTGCGCGGTCTCGGCGACCGGCTACGGCGAGGACTTCATGCGAACCGTGTTCGCAAAGACGCTGGCCGATTTCGTCGAATTCCGCGACGCAGATGCCCGGACTGCCGTCGACCAGGGCCTGAGGCTTCTGCGGCGAAAGGTGTCCGGTCGCGGCGGTGTGATCTGCATCGACCGCGCCGGCCGCTGCGCGAGCGGCATGACCACCAAGAAGATGATCCACGGCTGGATCGAGCACGGCGGCGAGACCCTGTGTCGATTCTAGCGCGCCGTGGCTCGGACGCCCCTCGCGACTCGACATCGCATGCCGGTATCGCGCTTCGAAAGGGGGTAGACAACAAGCATCTTGACCATCGGAAACCGCCTGAGAAAACCCGTCGCGACGGTGGTGGTGGAGGTGGGAGCGGTGCCTCGCCGCGACCAGAATTGCGGGAGGTCGTCGTCGCGCCGGGGCGGCGCTCCCACGATTGCGCCAGAGGTTTCCAGACGGCTTCCAAGGGTCGCAACCCATGACCGCCGACCTCACCCCCGTGCAGATGGCGACCATCCTCGACGAGGCCGGCCAGACGGTCGCTCAGGAGTATCGCGACTTGGTCCTGGTCTGCGACCGAGGGACCGTGCCCCGCGGACTCTCGGGGGTACTCTACCGCAACGGCCCCGGCCGGCTCGAGCGGGGTGGTCGACGCTATGGCCATGTCTTCGATGGGGATGGACATATCCTCCGCCTGGCCTTCGACGAGGGTCGCGTCGGCTACACGAACCGCTTCGTGCGGACCCAAGGGCTGGTGGCGGAGGAGCGCGCCGGTCGGCTGCTCTACCGGGGCCTGGGCACCAATCTTCCCGGGGGGCTGCCCGCCAATCTACTCCGCCTGACGATCAAGAATGTCGCCAACACCAACGTCATCTTCCATGCGAACCGGCTGATGGCTCTTTGGGAAGGCGGGCTGCCCTATTGTCTGGACCCCGTCAGCCTGGAGACTCTGGGTGCGGAGGATTTCGACAAAGGGTTACGGAACCGCTTCTCCTGGCTGGATCGCCGCTTGGCCGGGGTGATGCCCTTCGCTGCCCACCCCTGTCTCGACGAGGACACCGGCGAGCTTCACAACTTCGGCCTCCTCTTGGGCAGGAAGCACCGGCTCATGCTCTATCGACTGGGGCCGGACGGAGATCTCGCCGAGCCCCTTGCCCACCCGCTCGACCGCCTGAGCTTCGTCCACAGCTTCCTGCTCACCCGCCGCTATCTGGTCTTTCTACTCCCCCATGTCGACTTCGATGTCCCCCGCTCCCTGTTGGGGCTCTCGACCTGGGCGGACTCGCTACGGGTCGCCACCGACCGTCCCATGGATGCGCTGTTGATCCCACGGGGCGGCGGACCACCCCAAACCCTGGAGACCGTCCCCGGGTTCGTCTTCCACATCGCGCACGGGTATGATCGAGAGGACGGCGCAGTGGTGCTGGACCTGGCGCACTACCGCGATTACCCGCCCCTGAACAGGCTCGACATCCTGCTCGCTCACGACAACCCCTACACGACCCCGAAACCCTTGCGTCTCGTGATCGACCCTGGCCGGGGGAGCTGCGAGACGCAGCCCCTGAGCCCCTGCCCCGCGGAGCTCCCCAGGGTCGCGCCCGGCGGTTTCGGCAAACCACGGCGCTACATCTTCAGCATCGGTGCACCGGCGGAACGCCGGGCCTATTACCTCTCCTGTATCCAGAGACTCGACACCCTCACAGGCGAGACCATTCACCATGAGTTCAGCCCGGACCTCCCGGGGGAACCGGTCCTGGTCCCCGAGGGTCCGCACGAGGCGGGATGGGTCTTGACCCTGGTCTACCGCGCCCAAGAGCGCCGCACCGATCTCGTGATTCTGCGCAGCGAGGACCTTGGGGTTCAGGCCGTGCTGCCACTGCCCCACTCTGTACCGCCGGGCTTTCACGGCAGTTGGTTGGATCTGCGCGACTCGCGATAGCGTCGGCGGTCAAGACAACGGCGAAAGGGATCAACATCTGCATTCGCTACAGCACGCTCGCTGCACGCGGACACCGTAACACTGTATCAATCGTCCAAGAATGAACTGAACGAGACAGGCGGAGCATCTCAAATAAGACTTTAAAAATAATGGATATTTACCGGAAATCAAGAGCATGCAGCTAGATCGGCGTCTATCGGTCGCCCCCATGATGGATTGGACGGATCGCCACTGCCGTTTCTTCTTGCGCCTGATCAGCCGGCACACGTTGCTCTACACCGAGATGGTCACCACTGGGGCGCTGATCCACGGCGATCGGGAACGCCTCCTCCGCTTCGACCCGGCCGAGCATCCGGTCGCGCTGCAGCTCGGCGGATCCGACCCGGCTGACATGGCCCGTTGCGCACGGATCGGCGCGGACTGGGGCTATGACGAGATCAATATGAACGTCGGCTGTCCCTCGGACCGGGTCCAGAGGGGGCGCTTCGGGGCCTGCCTCATGGCCGAGCCGGGGCTGGTCGCCGACTGCTTGACCGCAATGAAGGATGCGGTGACTCGACCCGTGACCGTGAAGACCAGGATCGGGATCGACGATCGGGACAGCTATGATGAGCTCGTGGACTTCGTCGGCAACCTGGTCCACGCCGGCTGTGATGCACTTATCGTGCATGCCCGCAAGGCATGGCTCAAGGGGCTCAGCCCCAAGGAGAACCGGGACGTGCCACCCCTGCGCCACGACCTGGTTCTGCGGCTCAAGGGGGACTTCCCCGATCTCGCGATCGTCATCAACGGCGGGATCAAGACGCTCGAGGAGGCATCGGGTTTCCTCCCAAGGTTGAATGGCGTCATGATCGGTCGGGAGGCCTATCAGAATCCCTGGATCTTGGCACAGGCCGATCGCATCATCTTCGGTGACCATCGCCCCACGCCGACCCGTCATGAGGTCTTGGAGCGTTTTCGACCCTACGCGGAGCATCAGCTCGCGACCGGTGTAGCCCTCACCGCCATGAGTCGGCATCTGCTGGGCTTGTTCCACGGCCAACCTGGTGCACGCCACTGGCGTCGTCGCCTCACTGAAGGGGCGCAGACCTCGGGCGCGGGAGTCGAGGTGCTGTCGAGCGGACCCTGACATCCCGACAGCAGCGGCGCCGCGGTCTTCAAGGGTAACTCGGGCGAGCGCACCGCGCGGCTGGCAGCACCGGTGGATCGGATAAGGCGATTACCGGAAATTCTCATGCCAGATGGCGCCGGATTGGCGTCTGCCTTCAAGGAGCGCCGGCAGGAGCATCGCGGCGCTATGTGACTGCTGGCGCGACGCCGA
>JANQGF010000235.1 GCA_028277465.1 Chromatiaceae bacterium | reverse complement strand
GAGCCGTCTCGCAGCGGCCGCAGCTTGAGATCTGCCCGATCGTCGGCCGGTGTTCGGCTGATCAGCCAGGTCGTCCAGCCCAATTGACCCTGGGTCCCCAACGCGATGGGTGGTACCTCCTCGCGGCTTAGCACCAGGCTGAGATCCCAGTCGAGCTCGTCCCCCAGATAGTTACGAACCATGGCCACCAGGCGTGGCAGGCTCTCGCCCCCCGGGAGCAGGCGTCGATAGTCGGCGAGCGCGAGTGGGCCGATCCAGACCCGGAACTTGCACTGGCGGTCCCAGGTACGGCCCCCGATGAGTGTCGTCAGTCCCAGGCTGCCGGTTTCGGGTGCAACGCCCAGCCGCCACTGCGACTCGGGTGGCAGTGCGAGCCAGTGTCCGACGAATTCCTCGATCCGCACCGGCAGCCGGAAGAAGTCGGCCAGCATCGCGGTTAATCCCTCCGGGTGTCGGGTCTGGGCGGCCAGGCGACCCGCGTAGTGGCGCTTGGCCAGGTCCGGCATGGCGTCGCGCTCGCGCAGCGATGGCATGCCCTGACCGAAGAGCGCGGCGAGATAGACGCCGAAGCGATCCGACTCCGGGCGATCGAAGCTCACGGTCGGGCGCGCATTCGCCCAGGCGCGGTAGAAGAGCGTCAACAGGCGGTGATGGAAGATGTCGGCGAAGCGGGCGAAGGTGGGGTCATCGGCGTTGCGCAGACGCTCACGCGCGTATTCGGTCAGGTGCAGCGGCAATGGTCCATTGGGGCCGAAGAGCCCGAGGAAATGGACGAGGAGTCGTGCCGGACGGCCGTTCGTCTCGGGCTGGAGCCCGGCTAGGGTGGAGGGAGCGAAGCCGAGTGAGGGGTCCTGACCGAGCCGAATCGGCTCGTCGGTCGGACGCGCCGTCTGCCCAATCCTGGGGCGTGCGGCATAGGCGCATTCGAGCTGGCGGAGCGCCTGGAAGAAGCCGAACCCGAAGGGGGCCGCATGCAGTGCCCGCAGCAGACTCAGCTGGTGTGGCGTCGTCCGATTCTCGCCGGCCACCGCATCACCTCGCCGTCATCCGGGGTGGTGACGATGGTTTCGGTAAAGGAGTTGATCGAGACATACTTGGCGAAAAAGTGCTCCAAGACAGCGCCTAAGAGGAAGCAACCGCTGCCCTCGAAGGCGGCGGGGTCGAGGGTCAGACGGATCTGGAGTCCGCGCGCAAAGGTTGCCCGGCCCGGTCCCGGGAGACGGCGCGTGATCGGTGTGCTCTGCACCGATCTCACCCCCTCCAGCTGTCGACGCGTGGCGGCGTCGGTGAGGTTGCCGTAGAGCGCCAGGAGCTCGCGCAAGGCGGTGGCGCCTTGTTCGGCGTCCTGATTGCAGAGCGATAGATAGTTCAGCGAGAGATGGCTGATGAGCCGCCAGGCGCTGTCGCCCTTGGCGAAGGAGGGTCGGGGCTTGGTCGGTCCAGCGATGCAGCGGACGGACTGGAGTGGCGCACTCATCTCCAGGGTGAAATCCGTGTTGCCCCGGCCGAGTGGCAGGTGCAGCGGCAAGTCGCGATTGGTGCAGAGTGTGTCGATCGCAAGCTGCCGCAGCTCGTGCCGATAGGGTGCCTCGTGCGCGTCGACGAGGCTGATGAAGACCTCGCTGCCGAGATAGCTCGAGCGCGGCCCGCGCAGCCGTTGCTGGGTCGAGGGACGGCGCGGCTCGCGATGGAGGCTGTAATAGGCCCCTTGTGGCCCTCCACCAGCCAGGTCGTGCGCGGTGTAGAAGGGCAGGAACTCCTGCTCCGGTTGACCGTGGGCCCCGATGCCGATGACCTCCTTGATGCCGAAGACCTCGAAGTCCATCGGGCGGGTGCGGTCCGGGATCACATGATGCTCGTGGCCCTGATTGCTCAGATGGATGCGGTCGGCCCGCTTCGGGAAGAGGTTGATCGCCGGGGTGCAGTAGAGCGCGAAATAGGAGGCGTCGAATGCATCGTCCTCCAGGATGCCGCTCTGATCGAGCAGCAAGAGGATGTCGAGCTCGGTTTCAGTACAGCGGCGCAGCGTCTCGCCTAGCCCGCTGAGCTCGATGAAGAGATAGCGGTCGGGGAAGGCGAAGTACTCCTGGAGCAGTCGGTAACCCTGGAAGGACTGTGGGCCGTACGGTAAGAGTGCCTCGCGGTCATCGAAGCCGACCCCTTGGATGCAGCCCGAGTCGAGCCTTGCTTGCCAGGCCGGCTCCTCTGTGCCTGGTCTGATCACGACCGCCAGTGTGTGGCCCAGCAACTGTTCATAGAGCCGCATCCTCAGTCCGTCGCCGCCCCGCAGAAAGATGCGGAGACTGTCCAGCGGCAATTGATCGAAGCTCAGCCCAGTCGCACGCAATCGGAAGCGAATACCCGCCTTGACCCCTTTGACGTCTGCGGCCCCGATGGCGAGCGCCGATGTCGTCGACAGGGGCCTGGCGTCGATCAGCTCGATGGGCCAGAGCCAGACATCCGCGGCGGTGCGGTATTCGCAGACGGTGCGCTCACCCTTGCCGAGCAGGCCGCGCAGGCTGCTCCCGCGCGGGATCAGAAAACCCGAGGCCAGGTCACCCTTGGTGAGGTCGGGTTGGAGCTGGACCACCGTCATCGAAGGGGTGGGTGCCAGGTAGTGCGGATAGACCATCTCCAGCAGGTGCTGGGTGAAGTTGGGGAACTCCGCGTCCAGTTTGAGCTGAACCCGCGCGGTGAGAAAGGCGAAGCCCTCCAGGAGACGCTCGACATAGGGGTCGGCGCACTCGAAGCCATCCATGCCGAGACGGCCGGCGATCTTGGGGTAGTCGCGTGCGAACTCGGCGCCCATCTCGCGGATGAACTGGAGCTCGCGCTCATAGTAACGGAGAAAGTCTGGGTCCATGTCAGACGCCGGGATCGACGCCTTCGGCGACCCTGACCTCGCCCAGGTCCAGATCCAGCTCGGTCTTGAGGAAGATACGCACTGGCATCGGCTGCGCCCAGAGCTCTCCCTCGATCTCGAAGGTGAGCGAGTTGTGACGCATGCGCTCGGGATCGACCTGCGCCCGCACCCTGACCGTCCGACGCAGGATGCGTGGCTCATAGTCCCAGATCGCCTGGCGTACCGCTCGTTCCAGCACGGTGACATCCACGCCGGAGGAGGTGAGTCCGGTCATGTCTGGGATGCCATAGTTGAGGACCGAATGGGCTGCATGAGGATGGGATGCCAGATCCTGCAGGCTGTCGAGACGGCCGGCATTGAGCAGCCAGGCCAAGTCGCGGAGTACGCCGGCGCGCAGTTGGCGCATCGAGATGACGCGCTTCTCGCGCGATTCCTGTTTCTGGTCGGGTTGCTGATCGGTCAGCCGGTCGAGAAGCGCCGGTTGCAGACGCTCCTTCTGGGTCAGCTCAGCCACGCTTGGAGTCCGTTTCGCCCTCCGCGGACGCGGTGCCACTGGAGTCGGCCGCGCTCGGCAGCTCGATCCGGCGCACGTCCATCAGCGGAAAGTCGCCCTCGTCGGTGGTCAGCATGCGCTGGCCCATTCCCAGGTACACCCCTGGCGTTGGCTCTGCCCATTCGGTCCTGCGTGCCAGCCGAATCTGGGGGTCTTGGCTGGACTCAGAGCCCGGATAACGGGTCGGGATCAGGCCCACGCTCTCGCCGCCGTTGGTCCAGGTGAAATAAGCGGGCATCCAGACGAGATCGCGGAGGTCTGCCGGTGGCTCTACCGCGAGACGTTCGATGCGATGGAAGGGGACCCAATAATAGCGGCCCTCGATGATGGCCTCGAGGACAGGCCCGAGGCGGGGATCGGCGTCGGCGATCCATTCGAAAGGGGCCTCGTCGAGGGTACCGCTTCTTGTTGGCGCGGACGCGAAGGCCTCATCGCGCAATCGCGCCCCCTCCTCGAATCGGCCTCTGGCCATTTGCTGCAGGGCCTCGAGGAGGAGCGCCAGCCAGCGCTCGGGGTCACCGAAGATCAGCGGCGAGCGCTTGCCGGCAAAGATGTCTGAGCGCAGATGCTCGCAGCGGATCGCCTCCCGATAGGTCTGCACCATCGGCAGCGCCGCGGCGTCGAGCTCGCCGGCGACCTCGAGCTGAGTCAGGGCGCGTGCCCAGTCGCCCTCGACCGCGAGGAGCTGGAAGAGAAAGATCCGGTGGCGCGGATTGGCCACATCCCTGCGGACACATTGCTTGAGCTCGGCGAGCGCCTCCTCGAGTCGACCTTCGGCGAGTCGTTGCTCCGCAGACATGGCGCAACTCACGGCGCTCAGGTCGGCTTACCCGTCTTGAGGTCGTAGCCCTTGTCGGTGGCCTCGGTCTGGGTCCCGCCGGCATCGAACTGGGTGTACTTCTGAATGATCTTGGT
>JANQGF010000215.1 GCA_028277465.1 Chromatiaceae bacterium | reverse complement strand
AGGTTGGGGTGAGGGACGAACCCCAACACGGCGCCTGTTGGGCTTCGCTCTGGCTCAGCCCAACCTACAACCGGTCGATCTCTTGGGTCAATTCTTTCCAGGAAATCGCCTCAGCGCGGGGAGCCACCAGGCGCGGCCCGGGCGTTGCAAAGTCGGCCCGGGCGTCCATCTCGTGACTACGGCGGACGGGGCCGAAAGCCCCCGTCCTGGCACGCGAGAGAGCAACACCGGGCAGGTCGGCAAGGGCAAAAACCTTGGTGGCTCGATCCGGTCACCACCGCGGGGATTGGATTGTGGATGAACGCACCAGAACCGAGATCGAGGCAGCGGCCTTCCGCGGCCTGATCGAGCATTTGCAGAGGCGCACCGATGTACAGAACATCGATCTGATGAATCTCGCGGGCTTCTGCCGCAACTGTCTCTCGAAATGGTATCGGGCGGCGGCCATCGAGCGAGGGATCGAGCTGAGCGACGACGCGGCCCGCGAGGCGGTCTATGGTATGCCTTACGGCGTGTGGAAGGAGCGCTACCAGGCCAAGGCAAGTCAGGAACAGCTCGAGCGCTTCCAGGAGACCAAGCCCTTGCACGCGTTCGTCAGCGGCCATCAAGGCACTGGCTAAACCGCGCTCGCTCCGGCAGTCGTCGAGTTTGCCAAGACCGATCCAAACCAGAAACATCGCATACCCTGCTGGGCGCGGTTTAGCTTCAAGTGAATCAGCCGCGCAGCGATCAGGGGTCATCGGCGGGACGCGGCTTCGGTGGAACATAGCCCGCGGGTCGCTCCGCGCCCTCGCCAAAGAAGAAACGCTCCATCTGGTCCTCGAGAAAGCGGCGCGCCTTGGGGTCCATGGGGCTGAGGCGGTTCTCGTTGATCAGCATCGTCTGGTGGCGTAGCCACTCCTGCCAGGCTTGTTTGGAGACCCCTTCATGGATGCGTCTTCCGAGTTCGCCCGGATAAGGCGGGCGGTCTAGACCCTCGGCCTCGCGGCCGAGCTTGATGCAATGGACAGTGCGGCTCATGCGGTTTCTCCGGCTTCGAATGCTCCCTCGGCGTCCAGCGTCTCCAGGATCGACTTGACCGGAGCCGGGAGACCGAGCGATAGGATGTCTTGCGGCTTCAGCCAACGCTGCGCATCACCATCGGCGATCGCAATGCGGGCGGCTTCGAGGCGTAGCGAGACCACCCGGATCTCCAAGCTGAAGTGGCTGAAGGTGTGACGGCGCGTCGGGAGCATTTCAACCCGGGTCGGCGTCGTACCAAACCGTGTCTGACACCAGTCACCCAGATCCTGGCCCGGCGTCGTCTCCGGCAAGCTCCAGAGCCCACCCCAGACGCCGGCCGGCGGGCGGCGCTCGACCAGGATCTCGCCGGCTGGATTGGTCGCCACGAGCATCTGGGTCGTCCGTGCGGGGAGGACTCTGCGCGGGCGGCTGGCCGGCAACTCGCCCTGCCGACCCAAGGCCATGGCTCGACAATGGGTGGTCAGGGGGCAGAGGCCGCAGGCTGGTGAGGAGCGGGTGCAGATGGTGGCGCCCAGGTCCATCATGCCCTGGTTGTAGGCGGCGACCCGCTCGCGCGGGGTCAGGCATTCCGCCAAATCCCAGAGCTGGGCGAGGACCGAGCTCCGACCGGGCCATCCCTCGACGAGAAAACAACGGGCCAGGACCCGTTTCACGTTCCCGTCCAGGATCGGATGCCGTTGGTCGGTGGCGAGCGACAAGATCGCCCCGGCAGTTGACCGCCCGATCCCGGGTAATGCCTCCACTTGGTCGAAGCGGTCGGGAAAGCTGCCGCCGTGCCGGTCCCGGATCAGGCCGGCGGCGCGGTGCAGATTACGCGCCCGCGCGTAATAGCCGAGCCCCGACCAGAGCGCCAGAACGGCATCGATCGGTGCCTCGGCCAAATCCAATAGGGTCGGGAAGCGACGCGTGAAGCGCTCGAAATAGGGGATGACGACCCCGACCTGGGTCTGCTGCAGCATGATCTCGGAGACCCAGACGCGGTAGAGCGTTCGGTCGCGCTGCCAAGGCAGGTCCCGGCGGCCATGGAGGTCGAACCAGGTCAGCAAGGCGGTCGCGAAGGCGTCGGGCGAAGGGGTCATTGTCGGCCCGGTCGACCTTGGCCGCAGTTCCAACAGAGGTCGAAATCACCCTGGACCTCTTCTCCGCAGACGGGACAGGCCCAGGGTGCGGCGGCGTGGCGCGAGCCCGTCTCGGACTGAAACCGCATGAGCAGTGCGCGCGCCCGCTCCAGGTCGGCGTCATTGATCAACCAGAGGGTCGGGTAGATGTCGGCAGGTAATTCGCCGACCGCGCCTGAGAGATAGTCACCGAAGACGAGGGTCTCGATCGAATGGCGGTCGAGAAAGTCGCGGAGCAGCTGGGCCTCGATCCGATCCCGCGCTTGATAGAGAGGCTGCATGATGGGGGAGCTGGAGCGGGTGATGGGAATCGAACCCACGTTAGAAGCTTGGGAAGCTCCTGTTCTACCATTGAACTACACCCGCCTTGGAAAATTAGTCTAAGCATAGATCGGGATTCAGGCAAGCTCGAGTGGCGTCGCTTCAGTTCAGGCGTCCAGGGCGTACATGTCCTCGATCGCGTCTCGATAGCGTTCCACCACCCTGCTCCGCTTGACCTTCATGGTCGGTGTCAGCAGTCCATTGTCGATCGTCCAGGGCTCCAGTGTCAGGTTCACTCGGCGGACCTTGGTGAAACCCGGAAAGTCCTTGAGATCCAGACGGAGCCGCCTGATGATCTCCCGATGCAGCTGCGCATCCTCCAGGCTCGCGGATTGCTCCGGATCCAGACCCTGTTCGCGCGCAAGTCCGTCCCAGAGGTCCGCATTGAGCACGATCAGGGCGGTGAGATAAGACCGCCCCTCGCCCAGTACCACCACCTGCTCGAACAGTGGATCCATGGTGATGGCCATCTCCAAATCCGCAGGCGGCACCTTCTCGCCGTTGGAGAGCACCAGGATGTCCTTGATCCGCCCTGTGATATGGATGTGGCCATCCTCGATGCGGGCCTGGTCTCCGGTGTGCAGCCAACCCTCCTGAGACAAGACCTTGGCCGTCGCGGCGTGGTTGTTCCAGTAGCCCAACATGACGTTCTCGCCCTTGACCAGGAGCTCGTCCTCGGCACCGATCCGCAGTTGGATGCCGGGGATGGCGACACCCACACTCTCGGGTATGTTGGCCTTGAGTGGATTGACGCTGATGACCGGACTGGTCTCGGTCAGCCCGTAGCCCTGGAGCAAGGGCAGACCCAGGCCGATGAAGGTGCGGGCGACCTCCAACGGCAGTGGGGCGCCGCCGCTGACCGCGGCACGCATCCGCCCGCCGAGTCTTTGCAGGACCTGGTCGGCGACCCGGCGACGCAGCAAGGGCCAGAGTAGAAGGAGCGGATGCCAGCCAGCACGTCCCTGCTCGCGCAGGAAGGCGTGCCAGCCGGCCGCGACCGCGGTCCTGAACAGCCAGCGAACCGGGGCCGGCCGTTGACGCATCTGCTCCCCGATCCGCAGGTAGACACGCTCGAAGACCCGCGGCACGGCAATGATCACCGTCGGGCGAATGGTCTGCAGATCCTCGGCCAGTTGTGACACCGAACGCGCGAAGGCGACGCAGGCGCCCGCCATGATGGGCAGGTAATAGCCGCCAGTCCGCTCGAGCGTGTGGGACAGGGGCAGAAAGGAGAGGAAGAGGTCCTCCTGGTAGCAGTCGATGAGGGTCAGCGAGCCATGTGCGTTGGTCAGAATATTCTGGTGGCTCAGCATCACCCCCTTGGGCCGACCCGTGGTGCCGGAGGTATAGACGATGGTCGCCAAGGCATTCGGGTCGCCGTCACGTCGCGACAGTTCGGGAGCAGACGCGGGCAACCAGCTCTCGGCCACCACCACCCGTGCGTCCTCGGCGCCCAGCCGCGCCGTCGTCTCGTTTCCTTCGAGGATCACCACCCGCTGCGGTCCAGATGAATCGCCGATGGCCTCGGCCAGTCGCCTCCAGCGACCGACGTCCTGAATCAGCAACACCTTGACCGCCGCGTCGCGCAAGATGTAAGCGGCATTATCCGCCCGGTCATCGGTGTAGAGCGGGACTGTGACCAGACCCAGCGAGAGCGCGGCCTGATCGAAGGCGACCCACTCCGGGCCGTTGCGCAGGAGGACCGCCACCCGGTCGCCGGCGGCGATGGATTCCTTTGCGAGCGCCTGGCGCCAGCGGGCGACGAGCCGACCCATATTGCCCCAGGTCAGGTCCCGCCAGCCGCTACGCCGTTCGAAATACCGGTAGGCCACGCGGTCGGGTGAACGCTTGATCCGCTGCAGAAAGAGACCGTCCAAGGTCCTGGCGCGGTCGACCGAGATCAAGTCCTCGGACCATCCAATCACAAGGCTGTCCTCATGGTTATTGTGCCGCCCGGGAGGGTGATGACTCGCGCCCCCATGGCGGTATTGTCGCTGTCCGGCTGCGAGATGGCCCCTCTGCCGTCCAGACCACTGGCCTAGCTGGTCGGGCCTCCTCCCCGCAAGCGAGAGAGCGTCACGTTATAAAGGCTGTCGCGAATTTGCAATGCTCCGCAATTGCACGCTTGCGAGGCGGTTGTTGCCAGGGGACTTGAACAAATCATATAAAAACATAATATAATAATTTTATTATATATTTAAAACGACTCGTCTATGCGCAAAAGTCAACTCACATCGGCTCTTGGGCTTCTCTTGGTCCTCCATTTCCCGCTGGTCGAGGCGGCCACGCTGGAGACAGCGGTTGCCGACTATCGCATCCTGCCGCGCGAGTATCGACTCGATGGTGTCGTCGAGGCGGTCCATCGAACGACGGTGTCGGCCCAGACCCAGGGTCAGGTACAGGAGATCCTCTACGACCTCGACGATTACGTGGAGAAGGGCGCGGTCCTGGTTCGCCTCAAGGATACCGAACACCGCGCCCGGGTCGCTCAGGCCGCGGCCGATCTCAAGGCCGCAGCTGCCCGGCTCCAGCAGGCCCGGGAGGCATACGATCGGATCCAAGGTTTGCATCGGAAAAAGAACGTCTCCGCTGCGGCGATGGACCAGGCGACGGCCGACCTGTCCCGTGCCGAGGCTGGACTGGAAGCGGCAAACGCTCGGCTCGAAGAGGCCCAGGAACAACTGGGCTACACTCAGATCCGGGCACCCTATTCGGGGATCGTCACGCAACGCCATATCGAGACAGGCGAGATGGTCAGCCCAGGGTCACCTGTGATGACTGGCATGTCGCTCGAAGCGCTACGAGTTGTCGTCGACGTCCCGCAGAGCGTTGTTCCATCGCTGCGTCACGCGGACCGCTCTGGACCCATCGCCCGCATCGATCTTCCGAATGGCGAGACCCTCGCGACGCGTGACATCACCATCTTCCCCTATGCCGATCTCGGCTCCAACACCTTCAGGGTGCGGATCGCTCTCCCGGCGCCGACGCGCGAAAGGCCCCGCGGGGTCTTTCCTGGCATGTTCGTCAAGACGGCGTTCCTGGTCGGCGAAGACCGCGCGCTGGCGGTGCCCAAGTCAGCGGTGGTCCACCGCTCCGAGGTCACGGGTATCTATGTGCTGACGGCAGATGACCAGATTCATTTCCGTCAGATACGACTGGGTCGGAGGCTCGAGGATGCCCAGGTCGTGCTCGCCGGTTTAACGGCGGGCGAGCGGGTGGCTATCGACCCGGTCGCTGCCGGCATACGGCTCAAGTCGCAGACCCGGGTTCCCCAACGCGCCACCGGGGAGAAGGCCAAGGGTTGATTGGCTCTGCATCGCCCATTATGCAGACGCGAGTGACCTGACTCCCGTCCCATCGGCTCTTGAGATGGTGAGCCAGGATGCCGGTTCTGGACCTGGACTGTCACGCCCTTATAATGGAGCGCCTGGACCTGAATGCCCCTTGCCATTCGTGAAGCTGCGGTCCCCGAATGGCTTCATCTCCGGTTGTTTCGGCGACTGAGGCGATAGTCTTCCGAGGCATCCTGCCCCGCATGGAAACCCTGATGAATCAGCGTTTCCCCATGAGCCCCCCGGCTGCGACCGGCCTTCGGGAACCCAGCCCCTCCCGAGCTGCCTCCCTATGTCCGCCGCACAGAGAACCTCCATGATCGAATACAATCGCGACGCGCACGACATCTACCGTCAATCCTTTGCCACCATCCGCACCGAGGCGCGACTGGCTTCCATTCCAGACGATCTGGAGCCGCTCGCGGTGCGGATGATCCACGCCTGCGGCATGCCGGACCTGGTGGAAGACCTGCTGTTTTCTCCGGGCGCCGGCACGGCCGGCCGCAGCGCCCTCGAGGCCGGCGCCCCGCTGCTTTGTGACAGCCGTATGGTGGCGGAAGGCATTACCCGCGCCCGCCTTCCGGCCGACAATCCCGTCCTCTGTACCCTGAGCGATCCAAGCGTGCCCGAACTGGCTCGCCAGCTTGGCAACACCCGCTCCGCCGCTGCCTTGGAGCTGTGGCGACCGCACCTCGAGGGTGCGATCGTGGTCATCGGCAACGCCCCGACGGCCTTGTTTCGTCTCCTGGAGCTGCTCGACGAGGGCGTGCCGAGACCGACCCTCATCCTCGGCTTCCCGGTCGGATTCGTGGGTGCCGCGGAGTCCAAGGAATCGCTGGCTGCCGATAGTCGAGGCGTCCCCTTCGTGACACTGCGCGGGCGGCGCGGTGGCAGCGCGATGGCCGCGGCGGCCGTCAATGCGCTTGGCCGGGGGCATTCCTGAGCGGCATGGGCCAGGGGCGCCTATTCGGGCTGGGGGTCGGCCCCGGCGATCCGGAGCTGATCACGCTCAAGGCATTGCGCCATCTCAGCACGGCCCCGGTAGTGGCCTATTACGCGGGCAAGGACAAGCGGGGCAACGCACTCACCAGCGTCGAGTCGCACCTCCGTCCCCATCAGATCCGATTGCCCCTGATCTATCCGGTCACGGGGAAGCGCCCGCCACCGCCGTTCGACTATGAGACGACCATGCGGGCCTTCTATGACGACGCTGCCGAGCAGGTCGCAGCGCATCTGACGGCCGGTCGCGATGTGGCCACCCTGTGTGAGGGCGATCCCTTCTTCTATGGTTCCTTCATGTATCTGCACGACCGCCTGGCAGATCGCTTCGAGACCCGGGTCATCCCGGGCGTCTGCTCCGTAGTCGCGAGCGCGTCCGTTCTGCGCACGCCGCTGGTCTATCGCGATCAAAGCCTCTTGGTGCTGGCCGGGACCCTGCCGGAGGCCGATTTGACGCGCCTGCTCGCCGGGGTCGAGGCGGCCGCCATCATGAAGCTCGGCAGCAACTTCGAGAAGGTGCGTCGGGTCCTCGGCCGGCTCGGGCTCGCCAGCCGAGCGCTTTACGTGGAGCGCGCGACCATGGCCGGTGAGCGCATCCGGCCGCTGGCCGAGACGGATCCGAAGACCGTGCCCTATTTCTCCATGGTCCTGATCCCGGGCGAGCGGTGGCAGGGTTGATGGTCGAGGGGGACGACCCGGCGCCCGTGCTGCTGGTCATCGACCCCGATGGTGCCCTGACTGCCGAGCGTCTCGGGGCCGCCTTCCCGGAGATGCACCGACCTCCGGGGACAGACAGCGATCCAGGTGCGGTGGGTGAGGAGGGACTCGGTGCGCTACTCTGCGACCTCTATCGGAAGGGCCAGCCGCTGGTGGTGCTCGGAGAGACGGACAGGCTCCTGCATGCGCTGGCGCCACTCTTGGTCGAGCAAGGGCCAGGCGAGGCCACGCCGGTGGTCGCGGTCGCCGGCGACGGCTCGGCCGTCATCCCCCTGGTCGGCGCCGCGCGCGGCGCCGATGACCTGGCGCGGCGTGTCGGTGCCGTCCTCGGGGTCAGCCCAGCCTACACCCGAGCCCGCAGCCGGGCAGAGCCGGCACCCGATGATCCCCCGCGGCCGCCCGGTCGCGGCCGGCTCGCCGTCGTTGGGCTCGGACCCGGCTCCGCAGCGCTGATGGCACCGACGGTGCGGGAAGAATTGTCCCGTGCCCAGGACGTCGTGGGTTACGCGACCTATCTTCGTCTGGTTGGGGGCCTGCGCCAGGACCAAAGGGTCCATGCCTCCGACAACCGCTGCGAGATGGAGCGGGCCCGGGCCGCCTTCGACCTGGCCGCCGAGGGCCGACGGGTGGTCGTGGTCTCGTCCGGCGATCCGGGCGTCTTCGCCATGGCCACGGCCGTGCTGGAGACGCTGCATCGGTCCGAGGAGCCGTCCTGGCACGCCGTCGAGCTGCTGATCCTGCCGGGGATCTCGGCGGCCCAGGCCGCCGCCGCCCGGGTCGGTGCGCCCCTCGGCCACGACTTCTGTGTCATCTCGCTGTCCGACAATCTCAAGCCTTGGGGCCAGATCGAAACGCGACTCGATCAAGCTGCGGCCGCGGATTTCGTCATCGCACTCTACAACCCGAGCTCACGTGCCCGGCCCTGGCAATTGGCGCGTGCGCTGGAGCTGGTCCGCCGACATCGCGCCCCCCCGACCCCCGTGGTGCTCGGACGCGACCTGGGTCGCCCGGGTGAGCGCGTCCTGATCACCAACCTCGCCGAGGTGAGGCCGGAGCAGGTGGACATGCGGACCCTGGTCATTCTAGGTTCTTCCCAGACCCGCCAATTCCCGCGTCCCGGGGGCGGGTCTTGGGTCTACACGCCACGCTGGTATCCGGACACGACCGAACCAGTGTGAAGGCTTCCGCCGATCGTCTCATGACCCCGTCAGGGGTCGAGTGCGGGGTTGCTCCCGGGGAGCACCCAGTCGAGCCAGGCGATCGCGTCAGGGATCCGCGTCACCAATGGCAGCTCTGGCCGCGTCGGGCGCCGGCGCATGATGACACGCAGTCCGCGCTCGCGGGCGGCCACCAGCTTGGCGGCAGTCGAATCCCCACCGCTGTTCTTGCAGACGATGGTGTCGATGGCATGCGTCTCGAGGAGCTCGCGCTCAGCGCTCAGATCGAAAGGGCCGCGAGCCAGCAGCAGGCGGGCCCGCGGGAAGGGCGGCAGCGGCTCCGGGGCGGTCACCATGCGGATCAGGAACCAGATGTCCTGGAGCCCGGCGAAGGCCGCCAGCTCTTGACGGCCGACGGCGAGCAGCACCCGCCGGGCGCCGCAATCACGGAGGGTCGAGACCGTCTCTTCCCAGTCGTCGACCATTTCCCAGCGATCGCCGGGCTGCGGGGTCCAGGCCGGGCGGTCCAGCCGCAGCAGCGCGACCTGGGCTGCACGGCAGCCTTCGGCCGCGTTCCAGCCCATGCTGGCGGCGAAGGGATGAGTCGCGTCGATCACCGCCGAGATCCCCTGCAGGCGCAGGAAGTCGGCCAAGCCGGCGGCGCCGCCGAAGCCGCCGATCCGGGTCTCGCCGGCCGGCAGACGCGGGCTGGCCGTGCGTCCGGCCAGCGAGTTGATGACCTGTAGGTCTCGCTTGGCCGTCAGGGTCTCGGCCAGGGCATAGCCTTCCGTGGTACCGCCCAGGATGAGGACCCGCGGTGTCATCGCCACTCCTCGCGATCACCTGGGTGCCGCGGGCCCCTCCTTGGCCAAGGTACCATCAAGGGAGACTGATCCGGGTCATGATGCCGTCCTTCAGCGCCGCGTTGGGATTCCTTCCTCACCCCGACCTCCGGGTAGGATCTTGTCCGGAGATCACCTAAATATTTCATCTCGAAGATATTGTCCGTACCTCGCCCCACCGATGGCCCGTGGTTGCCGTGTGGCTGGAATCATCTGAAGAAATGCCTCTCATTCTGCAGGCAATTCAGAGACCTGACAGAGCTCGTTCCAATCATGGGCCGCCGCATTATGGCAAAGGGACTGGAACAGATCGACAATCGGGCGCGATGCCGAACCGACCGAAAGCATTGGACCTTCGCGACGAGTTCCGGAGAATGCAGCGGGCTGGCCCTATTTACCGTGGAACAGCACCCCAGCCGCTCGATTTGGTGGGAGCGGCGCCTCGCCGCGACGAGCCTGCAAACTGCTGCGGCTCTTGTTCCATGCTCCGGG
>JANQGF010000164.1 GCA_028277465.1 Chromatiaceae bacterium | reverse complement strand
ATCGCCCCCCTAGCCGCCCTTGTTGGGCACGCTCCGCTTTGCCCAACCTACGGTGTGTAGGTTGTTTCTGAATCATTACTAAGTCGGACAGGCTCCTAGAGCCCGGCGCATTGGCCCTCTTTGTCCCCGGAGACCCAGTTCGAGCCGCCGGTCGGACGGGGCCGGTTTCCCTGGCACTGCAGGTCGCCGTCGATGGTGTTATAGCGGATGACTAGGCCACCTCGGTTGTCGAAGGCCTGCAGATCGCCGTCGATGGTATTGTACTGAGCCACCAGCCGCGTGGTGTTCGCATCGAGCTGAAGGTCGCCGCCCACCGTGCTGCGCGCCACGCGGCTGTTTTCATCGCGGAGTCCCTCGAGCTGGATATCCCCATCCACATCGGAGCGCGTCACCCGGACCCGGCCCACCGCGTTGGCTTGGATATCGCCATCCACGTCTGTGCGTATGACCCGCACCGAGGCCGCTCCGTTGGCCTTGATGTCGCCGTTGATCTCTCCGTTACGGACGGTGAGTGCAGCGTCATTCTGTACCAGCACATCGCCGTCGACGACTGTTCCTTTCATCCGACAGGCTCCATTGACGATCACGTCATCGTCGATCGTGACCGCGCCCAGGTTGGGCGGGCAAACGACATCGGCTCGCACCAGGGCGGGCAGGCCGTTCGCGAAGACCAGGCTGATCAGCAGCAGATGTTTGTTTCGGCGCATGTTCGATCTCTCTCTGCGAGTCAAGGTCGGGTTGCCGTCCCTGACGAAACAGCCTCCCTTCCGCCAATCATGATGAGGGCCACTTTCTGAGAAAGAGTTGTCAGGAAGATGAAGACCGATTGAGAGCAGGATGAAAAAGAGCTGAACGATGCGCGCATCCCAATTCGCCGAACCTTCGGGGTGGTTTGACCTGGGTCAAGGCCTCCTCACCGCCCGTACATGTGTCATGTGCGGCCATTTAGGCGATTTCTGTCAATGTTCATACCATCTGACTTGTCTTGACGCCCGCCTTCGGTGTCGCACCACCAGTCACATAGCTCGGCTATGCTCCTGGTGGCGCTCCTTGAAGGCGAGCCTCAATCCGGCGCCATCTGGTATGAACATTTCCGGCAATCGCCTTATCGTCGAGCGGCGCCGGAGCCAGCAAGCTGCTCCGGGCCCGCTGTAGAGGAGGGTTCCCGATGATTACCGTCGAGGTCGTCATGAAGCTCGATCAATCGCCGCTCAAGCGGGTACGGGTGGAGCTGCGTCTGGATGCGGCGGACAACCACCCGCCATCCGTCCTCACCGACCGCGAGGGGCGCGCCCGTTTCGATCTGCCGCCCGCGAGCGGTATGGTCCTGGTCGAGGGGGTCGAGCGCTGGCACGGCCGGCTTGCGGGCGAGATCCGAATCGAGCTCTGGTCCATCACCCAAGCGGCCGAGCATGCCCAGGGCGCTGCCGGGAGCCTTCCCGCCGGCAGCAACGCCTACCCAGGGATGCAGACCAGGCTCCTGCAGGTGGCGGAGCGCCAGGTCGAGACCGACGGGGAGGGCTATCTGGTCAATCCAGCCGACTGGTCGGATGCCTTCGCCCGAGCTCAGGCCGAGGCCGAGGGACTGACGCTGACCGACGCCCATTGGGAGCTGATCCGCTGGTTGCGCGAGCAGTTCGCACGCAACGGGACCCAGGCCACGGTCCGGGACATGGTCAAGCACTTCCGCGCGGTGTGGGGCAAGGAGCTCGGCAGCAGTGCTCATCTGCATCGCTTGTTCCCGCGCGGCGGCCCGCAGAAGCAGGGTAACCGTCTGGCCGGTCTGCTGCGCACCAAGGGCGAGCATTGAGATGGCCGAAAAGGTTCCGGTGCGTCTGCGCCCGGGCGGGCTCGACGCCGGGCAACCACCGGCGGCACCAGGCTCTTCCGGTCGACCTGCTCAGGGGCTGACGCCACCTCAACCGCCCTGCCACGGCCCGGCGGGTCCGGCATCCCAAGGTCGGAGACCGGGTGCGACCTTGTTGGCACTCGGCTTTCGGCCCTTCTTCCTGGCGGCCGGGGTGTGGGCGCTGTTTTCCCTGCTCGTCTGGTTGGCCATGTTGAATGCTTGGCTGCCATTCAATGTCTACTATGGCGCCACCGCCTGGCACGCACACGAGATGCTCTTCGGCTACGCGGCCGCGGTGATCGCCGGGTTTCTGCTCACGGCCACCCGCAACTGGACCGGTATGCCCACTGCCAGTGGTGCCGAGCTGGCCGGGCTGGTCCTGCTCTGGTTGGCGGCACGGACGTCGTCCCTGCTGGCGCTCCCCGGGGGCGTCACTGCGGTCCTGGACGTCGCCTTTCCGACAGCGCTCGCGCTCTCGCTGCGGCGCCCGCTCTGGCAGGGGCCGAATCCGGTCAATCGTGTCTTCGTTGGCCTGCTCGGTGGCATGGGACTGGCCGCGCTGCTGGTGCATCTCGAGGCGCTGGATCTCGTCCGTGGCACGGCTGCCGCCGGCAATCAGCTGATGCTCGGGGTCGTGCTGCTGGTCCTGCTCCTGGTAACGGGACGTGTCATGCCCTTCTTCACCCGCGCCGCGCTCGACGACGCGCGTCCCCGCAGCTCTCGCACCCTGGAGGCTCTGACCTTCGTGCTCGCCGTCGCCTGGGTGCTGGCGGAGACGGTGGGCCGACTGTGGCCAGGGATCGCCGCCGCACCCTGGATCGCGGCGTTGGCGCTCGCCTTGGCCATGGTTCAGATCAAACGTCTCGCCGGTTGGCACGACCGACGCGTGTGGGGTATCCCCATCCTGGCCGTCCTCTACAGTGGCTATCTCTGGCTGATCCTCGGCCTCTTCCTCGTGGGACTCTCCCACCTCGGCCTCTTGGGCCCATCCCAGGCACAGCATGCGCTGACTGTCGGAACCCTGGGTGTTCTGACCCTCGGCATGATGAGCCGTGTCACACTGGGCCATACCGGCCGGGTCATGGGCGCTGGGTCTCCCATGATCGTCGCCTTCGTCGCCCTGAACCTGGCGGCCGCACTGCGGGTCCTGGGTCCCTTGGCCGGGCCCGGGGCCTACCAACTCTGGATCCAGCTCTCGGGCGCCCTCTGGCTGTTGGCCTTCGGGCTCTTCCTCTGGGTCCACGCGCCCATGTTGGTGCGACCGCGAATCGACGGTCGACCGGGATGATGGAGTCCGCGGGTAATTCGGTGCAGTACGGTCGCGGATCTCGCCCCGCCCTTGACCCCATCCGGCCTCGCCGTCGAAGATCATCTTCACAGCGCCTGCTTCGAGGGGAGCCCAAGTGACATGTCCGCCGTTGCCCATCAGCCACACCGTTGGACGCGCCAGGAATACGAGCAACTCGTCGCTGCGGGCGGCTTCGCACCCAGGACGTGCGTCGAGCTGATCGAAGGCGAGATCCTCGACATGGCTCCACAGAACAGCCGCCACAGTACCGCCCTGCGCTTGGTCGAGGACGTCCTGAGGAATGCCTTCGGCGCTGGATACGATGTCCGCCCCCGGCTTCCATTGGCCCTCGAGGATCACACGGAGCCCGAACCGGACATCGCCGTTGTGGTGGGCAGCCCGAGGGACTACCGTAATCAGCATCCAACCACCGCGGTCTTGGTCGTCGAGATCGCCGACAGCTCCTTGGACTTCGACCGCGGGCGCAAGGGCCAGATCTACGCCCGCAACGACATCCCCGACTACTGGTTGCTGAATCTTCCCGATGGCATGCTGGAGGTCTATCGCGACCCGCGGTCGGTCGGATATGCCGATCGGCAGCTGGTGGGGCCAGGGCAGAGCATTGCCTCGCTATCGGCCTCGGAAGCGCCGGTGCGAATCTCGGACCTGTTGCCCTGACCTGAAACGCTCCTGGGGCGCAAAGCCGAGGTTGGTCGCTGGTCAGATGGGCGCGTTGCGCTTTGCCCATCCGATGAGTTCTTTCACCAGAAGGCGATGTTGGCCGTCGCATGTGCGCAAGTTAAGGCGATTTCCTGGAAAGAATTTACCCAAGATAGCGACCGGTCGGTTGGGGCGAGGGATGAATCGTAGGCTGGGGTGAGGGACGAACCCCAGCATCTCCGTTCGGCGCCGCGTTGGGGTTCGTTCCTCACCCCAATCGACGGGTAGGGTCTTTTCCGGCAATCGCCTAATCGATCGCGCGCCCCGCATCGCCGCGCAAGCACGGCGTTTGCAGGCGTTTCGGGAGCGACGCTGGTCTCAGGCCGCGAGGGCCTGAGGTTCGTGCGACAAGCAGCCCTTGGGGCAGACGCGTGAGCAGGCCTCGCAGCCGATGCAGTCCAGCATGTCCCGCAGGCTCATGACCATGCCGGGCGCCTCGTCGAAGTCGTCGTCGGCGTCCTCGATCTCCTCGAGATCCAGCTCGTCGCGCTCCAGCAGCTCGAAGACATCACGTGGGCAGACCTTGTAGCAGCGGCCACATCCGATGCAGATCGATTGATTCAGGGAGGTGACAAAGGACGGCGTCCATTCGACGCCGCCGCGGGTGATACCTGTGATCACGGACATAAACACACTCCGAGCCCCGAGATCGGGCTCTCGATTACCAGGTCTCCAGTCGGTCAAAGCCCCGCGACTTTGGGATGGTTGCCGATCAGCTCCAGGGCGACGGAGAGGATCTTGTCTGCCTCGTCCTTCATCTTGGAGAGGCTCGGAAAGCCGAAGCGATGGACGTCGCGCAGGGTGCGGTCCATCACGACCAGCTTGCCGACCGTGATGAGTGCACGACCGAAGCCTTCGTGGGTCAGATTCACCAGGGGAACGGCCATGAGGCCGCACTCGGACTCGATCAGGGCCGCGATGGCGTTGAAGAAGACCTTGACCCGGGCGACGACGATCTCGTCCGGATCGCCGATGATGGGGATCTCGCGCTTCTTCTCCTTGGTCAGGATGAAGGGTTCCAGGATCTCGGTGGTGGACATGGAGTCATAGCTGCCATAGGGGTCGATAGCGCGCATCTGACGCACCATCTCGACCACGAAATCGCTCTCTAGCAGCCCTTGGTCTGCGGCGACTGCCTCTGGGGTTTCGCTCATCGTCAAAGTCTCTCGGTTGGTTGGTCAGGTGACCCGATGGCCAGTCACTCGGCTGGTGAACGCATGCCTCTCTGTTGGCACCTCAGCTTCACCTGAAGCGCGATCGCGATCGGTCGGCTGACGCCGACCCGGCGCCATCTCGACTCGAGTGGGCGCGATTGGGTCCAGTCGAGTTGGCGTCTTGCGGCCGAGCAGGCGGGGTCGAAATCGCTCGCGGCGGCTGGGCTGGCCGGCCAGCCGACCACTGAACCAGAGCCCGGCCGCCAGCCCGGCGAGGCCCGCCGACGCGACCCAGCCTTCGGCGAGCCCGAGGCGGGTCGCTGTACCGGCCGCGGCGAGGAGCCCGATCAGTGGCGGCAGATAGGCGAGCAGCGAGGCCGATACCAGGGTGTCGCCGCCGATGCCGATGATCACTTGCTCGCCCATGCGCAGCCCCAAGGGGTCGAGGATCTGCCAACGCTGGCGGCCTTCACCGAAGAGCTTGGCGATGGCCGAGGTGCCGCAGTCCGCCGCCTTGCCACACTGGCCGCAGGCGCTCCGGCGCTGAGTCTCCACCCAGGCCAGGCCGGGTGCGACCGCGACCACGGTGGCCGGTTCTTCGATCATTCGGTCCATCCTTCGGCCTCCATGACGTCGAAGCGATCTTCCTGGTCGCGGCTCTCGGCACCGGTGGTGCGGGGGAGCCAGCGACCGGGGGCGTGGCGCAGCTCGCTCTGGAAGTTGTGGATCGCCTGGTCGAGTGGTGTGCCGGGCGCGAGCCTGAAGGGCCGGATTCCTTGGGCTCGAAGTCGATGGATCGCCGAGGATCCGATGGCCTGACAGTAGACGGCGACGCAACCTCCCAGGGCCCGGATCTTGGCTTCCAGCTTGCCTTCGTTGCCATCCCGCTCGAGTCGGCCGAATCTGACGATCTCCAGCAGTTGCGCCCGGTCCGGTCCGACCGCATAGATGGCGAAGGCCTCGGCCGCACCAAAATGCTGATCGATGTGTCTGCGGTCGGAGGTCGCGAAGGCCACCTTGACCGCCGTCTCCATGGGTTGCCTCTGGTCGCAGCCGCTCAGCACCCTCAGTCGTCGCTCCAGTGTCATTCGGGATCCTCCCTTTAGGCGATTGACAGAAATCGCCTTAGGCCGCCTCTCCGAGGTCTCCTCGAGACCCCTCGGCCGGCCACTGCTTCAGCCTGGACCGATAGGGGTGTATTGCGCCCTTCTCCAGGCTCAGCAGGAGATTGGCGAGATCGAAGAGCGTGCTCCGCGTGCCCTGATAACCGATCCAGGTGCGTTGATAACCGCCGACCAGGTCATACTGCGGGAACCCGGCCCGCAGCAGCGGGATGCCCAGCCGCTGGCTGGTATGGAGCGCATGCGAGTTCGCGATCAGGACCTCGGCGTCCCGGGCGCGGGCGCCGATCTCCAGGTCTTCCAGGTCGCCGATCTTGACTTGGTCGCACACCAGGTTCGCCAGCGCGGGTGCATTGGCCGGGGTCACGGCGACGACTGTCTCGGCACCGACGCCCGCGAGCATCTGGCTCAAACCGACCAGGAGATCCGGATCGGCCGCGATGGCGAAGCGAGACATGCCGAGCATGAAATGGCAGTCCAACATGGCGTCCTGAAGCTGAGCGCGCTGTCGCTCGATCCTCGGCGGGACCTCGACCGCGGCGATCTCGGCCAGGGTGGCGATGAGTCGATCGACGGCGTCCAATCCCATGAGGTGCGCGAAGCGGAAGTCGGGGACGCCGGTGCGCGCGGCGAGCTCGTCCGCCGAGGCCTGCATGGAATCACCGATGACCAGGGTCGCCAGTGCATCGCCGAGTGTCCGCAGCTCTTCGACGATCGTGCCGCCGAGGGTCAGCGGACTGTAATCCGTCTCCGGTAGGTGGCCATCCAGCGAATCCGAGAGGTTCGGCAGGATCAAGGGCCTTAGTCCGAAGAGCTCGATCAGCTCCTCGAGGTGCTCGAGGTCCCCCGGTGTCAGGTGCGATCCGGCGAGCACGTTGACCTGCCGGCGGCGGCCGGGGCGGGTGCCGGCCGCGGTGGCGGGCGGCACCAGGGTCTCCAGGATGGCCTGAGTCGCGGCGGCGTAGCCCGACTCCATGGACCCGGAGAAATCTGGGGTGGAGACGGGGACCACGGGTGTGGCGTCGAACTGCGGATAGGTCTGGCGAAACAGATGCACCGCCCTGCGGATATCGGCCCCCTGGGTCTCCACCAGCCCGGTGGTCGGCACCCCGATCAGATCCGGGGCGCTCTTCTCGCAGAGTGTCCGCAAGCCTTCGACCACCATCTCGTCGCTGCCCATGATGGCGCTGACCTGATCGATCGCGGTGGTCTGCAAGGGGATGGGCTCGCGGAAGTGACGCACGAAGAAGACCTTGCCGAAGGCGGTACAGCCTTGCGACCCGTGCAGCATGGGAATGGCGCGGCGGATGCCGAGGAAGGCCAGGGCCGCGCCGATGGTCGCGCTGGCCTTGAGCGGGCTGACCGAGAGTGCCTTCCTGCGTTTGACGATCTCAGGCATGGCTGGCCTCCAGGGCACTGGTCATGGATGCGACGCCGAGCGCTGCGGGCCCATCCCTGGTGGCGGTCTCGGGCTGGTGCGTTAACGGGCGCGTCCAGGGTGGGGGACGGCGTACGGACTCCCAGACGGGGCTCTCGAGGGTGAGACAGAGCTGTCTGGCGAGCTCGAGCATGCCGTCATAGCCGGCGTAGGCGAATTCGCGCTCCTGGTTGATATCGAGGAAGGGGATGCGTGCCTTGAGAGCCGTGTACATGTTGCGCCCTCCCGCGATCAGGATGTCGACCTGCTGCCGGCGCACCAGGTCGATCAAGAGGCGCGGATTGCCTTCCTCGATCATCAGGGCGTCCGCTCCCATCAACTCGCGGATACGGGCCTTGTCGTCCTCGGTGGACTTGCGCGTGCCCGTGGCGACGACCTTCATCCCCAGGTCCTGCAGCGCGGAGACCACCGACCAGGACTTGACACCCCCCGTATAGAGCAGGACCTTGCGGCCCGCGAGTCGCGCCCGCCAGGGCTCGAGGGCCGCTTGCATCCGGGCCTCCTCGCGGACGATCAAGGCCTGGGTGCGCGCGGTCAGGTCCGGGTCGCCGATGAGGCGGGCGAAGTCGCGCAGTGCCTGGGAGACATCTTGGACCCCGTAGAAGCTGCCTTCGAACCAGGCTGTTCCGAAGGCCTCCTCGAGCTTGCGGGCCACATTGATCATGGCCTTGGAGCAGACCATCATGTTGACCTCGGAGCGGTGCATGGTCTGCACCTCCCGGAAGCGGGCGTCTCCGGAGAGGGTGCAGAGCACCCGCAGCCCGAGCTCGTCGAGCAGTGGCAGCACCTGCCAGAGCTCACCGGCGATGTTGTATTCGCCGATCAGACAGACGTCGTGGACCCTGAATCCCTCGCGCTCGATGCCTTCCGGGAGGGCGTCCGGTTCGCGGCCGCCACAGACGTATTTGACCATCGACTCGCCGGCGATGCGGTTGCCGAGGTTCTTGGTGCCATAGAAGCCGGCCGCGTCGATCGGGACCACAGGTGTGCCCCAGCGCTTCGCGGCCTCCTTGCAGACGGTCTCGATATCGTCACCGGTCAGGGCCGGGACGCAGGTGTTGTAGACGAAGACCGCCGCCGGTCGGTAGCTGTCGATTGCCTGCTTGATGGAGTGGAAGAGACGCTTCTCGCCGCGCCCCATGATGACGTCTTGCTCGGTCAGATCGGTGGTCATCCCGATCCGGTAGAGGTTGGGGCCGCTCGAGCAGGTACCGCGGTTGTCCCAGGAGCTTCCAGCGCAGGCGATCGAGCCATGCACGATATGGGCGACGTCGCCGATCGGCAGGAGGGCGATCTGCGCGCCGTCGAAGGCGCAGCCACCGGCCGTGGCACCGGGTTTGGGCCGTGCGCAACCCGACTTGGCCTTCTGGTTGTGGGCGCAGGCCGGCTCGTCGAGCAGGGCGGAGATGTCTCTCGGCTTCATGAATACTCCCGGTACGTTCGCGACGGGAGTCCCCATGCAGGGCCGATGCCAAGTATCTAGCCTTTGTTATCTATCGGAAAATCGCGTCGTTCCGGCTGTCGGATTCGCGACAATCCAGCCGATTGCAGCAAGCGCGACAAAGCCGGCGTTCGCTGGCTCGGTGCTGGGATTGCCGAGCCGGACACCAAACCGCATCGCCTACCGGTTGCGGATGAAGTCGTAGATGTTGAGAAAGTCCTGTCCCGGGTGGTTCCAGGAGTAATCCGCGCGCATGGCGTTCTTCATCAGCTCCCGGAAGTGTCCAGGGTATTCGTAGAAGCAGGCGATCGCGCGGCCGAGCGCCGATTCCAGGCCCTGCGTGTCGTAGGTCTCGAAGCTGTAGCCGTTGCGCTCGTGTAGCGGGCGGCGCGCGTGGTCCTTGTCGAACACGGTATCGGCCAGTCCGCCGATACTGCGCACGACCGGGATGGTGCCATAACGCAGGGCGATGAGCTGGGTCAGACCACAGGGCTCGAACTGGCTCGGCACCAGCATCATGTCGGCGCCGGCATAGATGAGGTGAGAAAGATCCTCGTCGAAGCCGATCTCCAGGTGACAGTCCGGGCTGTCGTTGAGCATGTGTTTCAGGCCCCAGAAGTCGGCGTTGATGCCCTGGTCCGGGCTGGAACCGAGCAGCACGAACTGGGCGCCACGCTCGAGCGAGTAGAAGATCGCGTGACGGACCAACTCCAGCCCCTTCTGGGGATCGAGCCGACCGATGAAGGCGACGATCGGCTTCTCGTTGTCGGCGAGCATCAGCCGATGGCGCAGGGCCCGTTTGTTGTCGTACTTCGCCTCGATGTTCTCGATGCCATAGCGGACGGGAATCTGATGATCGATCTCCGGGTTCCAGACGTCATAGTCGATCCCGTTGACGACCCCGCCGTACTTCATGTGATGGACGTGCAGGGTCGGCTCGAGTCCGAAGCCCTGACCCTGGTCCTTGGTCTCGAAGGCATAGCGCGGCGAGACGGTGGTGACGAAGTTGGAATAGACGATACCGCCCTTGAGCAGGTTCAGCGCCCCGGGGTGATGAGTGTCGCCGAGTCGCTCATGACTGAGGAAACGCTCGGGTCGGTGCAGCCCGGTCGCGCGCAGCAGCTCCGGGCCCGTGACACCCTGGTGCTTGAAGTTGTGGATGGTCAGGCAGATCCGCGGGTGATGCATCCCGAGCGGCTGGTAGAGCTCGTAGAGGAAGACGGGCAGCAGTGCCGTCTGCCAGTCGTGACAGTGGACGATGTCGGGGTGCTTTCCGGCCTTCCACATGAACTCCATGGCGGCCCGGGAGAAGAAGGCGAAGCGCAGCACGTCGTCTTGAAAGCCGTAGGGGCTGCCGCGGTTGAAGAAGTTGTCCTGCGAATGGGGCTCGATGAAGAAGCACTTGCGGTCATGGACGAAGCTGAAATAGACGGTGCAATGGATCGCGCCCTCGTACCAGGGTACCCAGAGGTCCTCGTAGACGGGGTGCATCTCGAGGATGTGGTCGTAGCGCAGGCTGTCGTATTTCGGCAGGATGATCTCGACATGGTTGCCGCGGATCGCCAGCTCGCGGCTCAGACCGAAGACGACGTCGGCAAGCCCTCCAACCTTGGCGATCGGTGCCATCTCGGGCGAGACCTGGACGATGAAGAGGCTCGGGTGCTGCCAGTGGGTGTGAGCCGGCGGGGTGGGCGCAGGGGCCGGTTCGGGGAGCGGCTCCGGGGCCGGCTCCGGGCCAGGAACAGGGTCCGGCTGATCGTCTGGTTTGAACGCCGACCCCGGCGCGGAGTCGCTTGGCAAGGGGTCGGGGGTTGGTGGGGGCTCGGGTGGGAGCGGCGCCGGCGTCGCGGTTTCGGTGCTCGGCGACCGGGTCGCTGGGCTGGCGTCCGAGTTCGTCACTTCTGGCTCGGGTGCACCGCTCGCATCCCGCGTCGGCGCTTCTGGGTCGGTCGCCGCCTTCGCCGTGACGGCCCGCTGCACGAGGTGCGGCCGAGTGGCTTCTGCAGGTGGGGCGGTCTGCGGCGCGGATCCGGTACCGGGGGCAGGCGCCCGGGCCGCCTCCGTGTCTGTGATCGATTTCTTGGCTGCAGCGGCCGGCTCCGGTGGTGTGGCGGCCGCGTTGCCCCGCCGAGCCGGGGTCTTGGTCTTCTTGATGACAATCGGGCGCTGGTCTGGTGTCTCGGTGGGTCTTGTCGGCTGCTTCGCCATCGTTTGCTTCCTAGTCTATCGTCAGGGTCTTCGCGAGGCGCGGGGCCGTCCTCTCTCCGATCCTATTGGTCACCAGATGACTCGTCGCTCACTTGGTCACCAGCGACTTTCTCCTCCGCCATCTCAGAGGTGGCCGGCTTCAGAATGATGCCGCCCAGGGGTGGTAGTGTCACCACCAGGGAGTGCGGCCGATCCATCCAGACGATGGGCTCCGTGGTCAGGGGTCGGTCGCCATTGGTGATACCGCTCCCGCCGAACGAGTGGGCATCCGAGCTGAGCACCTCTTCGTAAGGGCCGGCCACCGGCACCCCGACCCGATAACCCTCCCGAGGCACTGGTGTGAAATTCAGTGCGACGATCAGGTGCTCGCCGTTCTCGAGTCCCTTACGTTGATAGATGAGTACCGAGTGCTGGGCGTCTTGGCAATCGACCCACTCGAAGCCCTGACCCTCGAAATCCTGGGCATGCAAAGGTGGCTCGTCCCGGTAGAGCCGGTTCAGGTCGCGAACCAGCTCGCGGATGCCTCGATGCAAGGGGTAGTCGAGCAGGTACCAGTCCATTGGTCGGGTGCTGTCCCATTCCTCGCCCTGGCCGAGCTCAGCGCCCATGAAGAGGAGCTTCTTGCCGGGATGCGTGTACATGTAGGTGTACAGCAGCCGAAGATTCGCGAAGCGTTGCCACTCGTCGCCGGGCATCTTGTAGAGCAAGGAGCGCTTGCCGTGCGTCACCTCGTCGTGGGAGAGCGGCAGCAGGAAGTTCTCCGTGAACGCATAGAGCATGCTGAAGGTGAGGGCGTCTTGGTGGTACTGGCGGTGGATGGGCTCGCGGTCCATGTAGGCGAGGGTGTCGTTCATCCAGCCCATGTTCCACTTGAGATCGAAGCCGAGCCCGCCGACATAGGTGGGGCGGCTGACCTGGGGCCAGGAGGTGGACTCCTCGGCCATGATGAGGGCGCCCGGGACCTGGTCGTGGGTCACCTCGTTGAGCTCGCGCAGGAAGTCGATGGCATCCAGGTTCTCGCGCCCGCCGTGACGGTTTGGGATCCACTCGGTACGGGAGTAATCCAGGTACAGCATCGAGGCGACGGCGTCGACCCTGAGCCCATCGATATGGAACTCCTCCAGCCAGAAGAGCGCGCTGGAGAGCAGAAAGTTCTTCACCTCCTTGCGCCCGTAATTGAAGATCAGCGTCGACCAGTCCAGATGCTCGCCCAGACGCGGGTCCTCATGCTCGTAGAGAGCGGTGCCGTCGAAGCGGGCCAGACCGTGGGCGTCCTTCGGGAAATGCGCCGGGACCCAGTCCAGAATGACGCCGATCCCGTTGGCGTGGCAGTGATCGATGAGCCAACGGAAGTCGTCTGGGCTGCCGAAGCGGCTGGTGGGGGCGTAGTAACCCGTGGTCTGGTAGCCCCAGGATAGGTCGTACGGATGCTCGGTGACCGGCATCAGCTCGATGTGAGTGAATCCGAGGTCGAGTACATGCTCGACCAGTCGCTCGCCGAGCTCGCGGTAGCTCAGCATCTCGCCCTCGGGGCCGCGCTGCCAGGAGCCGAGATGGACCTCGTAGATGGACATGGGCGTGTGGAGCCAGTCCCACTCTCGGCGCGCCTCCAGCCAGGGCGCATCAGACCACTCGAAGCGGCTGTCCGGCTCGATGACGGACGCGGTGTCGGGTCGCAGCTCGAAACGTCGGCCGTAGGGATCGGACTTGAGGTGGACCATCCCGCTGGGCGCCCGAATCTCGAACTTGTACGGGCCGCTCGGGCTCAGGTCCGGAATGAAGAGCTCCCAGACGCCGTTGCCGTGCACACGCATTGGGTGTGTACGACCATCCCAGTGGTTGAAGTCCCCGACCACGCTCACCCGTTCTGCATTGGGCGCCCAGACCGAGAAGAGGACGCCTGCGACCCCCTCGGTCTCGTGCACTCTGGCGCCGAGCAGGCGGTAGGCATGCCAGTGCCGGCCCTCGCCGAACAGATGCAGGTCGAAGTCGGGGAGCTGGTGGGGGAAGCAGTAGGGATCGTGGCCGATATGCTCGCGGTGGTCCCGGTCGCGCCAGATCAGCCGGTAGCGCTCGGGGACGGCGTCGGCCGGGCCGCGCCACTCGAAGAGGTCGGTTCCATCGATGCGGACCATTGCTTGTCCGCCGTCGGCGATGGTGACCGTTTCGGCTTGTGGGTTCATGACCCTGATGACGATGCCGAGGCCATCCGGGTGTCGACCGAGCACGGCGAACGGATCAGGATGGTTTGCATCCAGAATCCCTTGAAGTGGCTCGGGCAGCTGGGCTTGATTCATCCGGGATACCTCGTTCGGATGGGAGAGGGTTGGGGGTCGTCGATAGAACCATGGATGCGCGATCGCTGGGCGCCCCGTGCATCCCGGGTGCTCGGGGTCCGACCGCTTCCATCAGGGCAAGGTCCTCGTGCCGGCATGAGCTGCCGCCTCTGACCGCAGGAGGCGGCAGACCTCGTCCGAACATGAGGAAAGACAGTCAACCCGGGATCGGGTGAAGCGCGATGTTAGCCGTGATGTGGGTCACGAGCAAGGCGCGTCCCGCGCAAGCCGCCCCCATCCGGAATCGTCCAAAGGGGCCAAGGCGGTTTGAGCGCCCTTGGCAAACGAAATGGCCCCTTCTCCGACTCCCTTGCGTCGATCTCACGGCCTCGATCACCGGTTCGCCCGATCCGTTGAGTCGGCATCGCGCATCATGCGGCAGCATCACGTGGGAGCGG
>JANQGF010000116.1 GCA_028277465.1 Chromatiaceae bacterium | reverse complement strand
GTGCGGGCCGGCACGTAAGCGGGTTCCTCATCGGCGGTTCGTAGCAGCAGGCCCGATCGCTCCAGCAGGGTCAGGATGTCTTGCGTGTTGGTGTCGGGTTCCGGTGCGGGTAGGACTCTGTGCGTGGCCTGAACACGGACCTTGGTCCAGCGCGCGCCCATCTGGGCGGTGAAGACGACGAGCTGGTCCGGGTGCGGCCGCTGTTGGAGCGGATCCCTGGCTGGCAAAGTGACCTGGCTGCGCCGAGCGCGGAGACCCTGCCAGATCATCTCCATCTGCACACCCGCACCGGTCGACCATTGGGCGCGGACGCCTTCATCGAGCAGCTCGAGGCTCGCCTCGGGCGGGTCCTGCGCCCGCAGAAGCCCGGCCCCAAGCCCAAACGCTGGGAGACCGATGAGGGCCGTAACGCTTGATAATCGCCGGAGTGTGCGCCCCCTCGATGGCGTACTCATGCTGGACTCCTCCGCAAGAGTGAACGAGGTCCCACATTCCATGTTCTCGTATGGCAATGCCGGTTCAGTCTGGCGACACCAACCTCCGAAATGAAGAAGTTGTTGTATCGCTCTTCATTCGGATCGGGTGGAAACAACCGACGAGGCGCATCTCCGCCACGCAGAATGGGCCCAAATCGCCCTTTGCGCATTGCGAGCCGGCGTAGCCTTTTTCCCGTCGGTTAGCGGAATGATGTCGGGTTGCCCTGGACGCATCCGGCCTACTGCGGTAGGTAGAGAACCTGATTATCCAACTCGCCATCCCCCAAGCATTCGATGGTCAGTGCCAGATCTTCTATGGCTTTTCCAACTGGGGCCAACGCGACGATCTCTATGACGCCAGGCATTGGTAAATGGGCATCCACGCGCTCGAAGGCGTATCGCGTCACTGTCTCGACGTCATGGGTGATGAGCACGCGGCCCTGCTCGGCGGCCCAAGCCAAAATTGTCTGATCGTCGGAACCAGATAGGCCGACATCCTGTACTCGGACGATGTCGATATCGCGGAAGCGCCGCAAAACACCGCGCACGATGTTCGCATCGAGGTTCTCATCAGCCAGCAGACTGAACATCCGCGCGGTTCCGGTATCCGGTCAAACGCTCGCGTATTTGTGCTGTGGCCGAACGACGCTCAGCGTCGCGACGTACCCTGAGGGACGTTTGGCGCGCGCGGTCCAGATAGTTTTGCACCTCCTGCCGATGACCGAGGAAGTAGCTCAGAGTCGCATAGATATCGTGCAGATCCAGAACATCGTAACGGACGGCAATCTCCTCGGCACTTGCACCTTGCTCGAACAGGGAGATGATGCTTTCCAGCGTCACACGGGTCTGACCAACGCGGATCACTCCTTGCGAATCTTGGTGCAGGGGGGGAGCTTCTCGCTCAAGGGCGAGTAGCGTCGGTAAGGCGCTCATGGCTCAGGATCCTCGGTCGATATCACCTCAAGATGATACCGGAAATGTCCAAGTCTGACTTTCGCTCGAAGAAGATCCAATTGCAGCCGCACAATCGGAAATCCGCACGGCAGTGATCAATTTCAGAGCCCGCGTAGGTTGGGGTGAACGGGAATGAACCCCAACAAATTGCCACCGTCGATATCGGGAATGTTGGGGTTCGTCCCTCACCCCAACCTACACGGT
>JANQGF010000402.1 GCA_028277465.1 Chromatiaceae bacterium | reverse complement strand
TAAGTCTACATCGCCATATCCAGATCATCCTGGATCCTGGCAATGCCGGCCATTGCGCAGGCCTCATCCGTCGCGCCATCGGGCGCACCACTCACGCCCACCCCAGCGACGAGATAGGAACCGCTCACCAGCACGGGCACACCGCCGGCCGACATGACCAGCCCCTCGACACGCCCAATTGGGGTGTCGGCACGCGCACCCATCGCGGAGGTGGCGGCATTGAAGTTCGCTGCGGTAAAGGCCTTCATCCGGCTGATCTTCGCCGTGATGGGTGCGGCGATGGTATCACGCAAGGTGACCTGGACATTTCCCTCGCGATCGACCAGGGTCACAGCGATCTGAATCCCCCTTTCGCGACAGGCCGCGATCGCCCCCTCGGCGACCTTGACCGCTGCATCGAGCGACAGTCGTTTCAAGGGGACCACCAGGGGATCCTCGGCCCGGGCCGGAATCGCGAGACACAAGGCGCAAAAAGCGAACAACCAAGACTTGTTCATCACGGATCCATCTCCTCCAATCGCGACCGATCTCCATATCTGGCCTCGATATAGTCATCCACCATTCGCTTGAATTGCTCGGCGATTCCGTCGCCCTTGAGCGTTGCCACCTTTTCGCCGTCAACATACACGGGCGCGGAGGGGCGCTCACCGCTCCCGGGCAGACTGATGCCGATGTTGGCATGCTTGCTTTCACCTGGGCCATTCACCACACAGCCCATGACCGCGACCTGCATGGTCTCGACACCAGGGTACTGGTCACGCCACACCGGCATCTGATCGCGCAGGTAGGTCTGAATATTGTGGGCCAGATGCTGGAAGGTGTCACTGGTCGTCCGCCCGCAGCCGGGGCAGGCGGTGACCATGGGGGTGAAGGAACGCAGCCCCATGGTCTGGAGGATCTCTTGAGCGACCACGACCTCGCGCGCGCGCGCCTCCCCGGGCTCCGGCGTGAGTGACACACGGATTGTATCACCGATCCCCTCTTGCAGCAGCACGGCCAGTGCAGCCGTGGACGCGACGATCCCTTTGGAGCCCATCCCGGCCTCGGTAAGCCCGAGATGCAGGGCGAAGTCGCACCGGGCCGCAAGCATCCGATAGACGCTGATCAGATCCTGAACCCCGCTCATCTTGCAGGAGAGCAGGATGTGGTCGCGCGGCAAACCGAGTTCCACGGCGCGCTCCGCACTGGAGACGGCCGACTCGACCATGGCCTCGCGCATGATCTGCTCGGCATCCCGCGGCTGCTCGGAACGGGCATTCTCATCCATGAGACGCACGATGAGATCCGGGTCCAGACTGCCCCAATTGACCCCGATGCGGACCGGCCGATCATATCGGCACGCCATTTCGACCATGGTCGCGAACTGGCCGTCCTTCTTCTCGCCCCTGCCCACATTGCCCGGATTGATGCGGTACTTGGCCAGGGCCTGCGCGCACTCGGGGTAATCCGTCAACAACCGATGCCCGTTGAAATGGAAGTCGCCCACCAAGGGCACCTCGCAACCCTGGGCGTCCAGCAACTCGCGAATGGCGGGCACGGCGCGCGCGGCCGACTCGTGATTGACCGTGATCCGAACCAACTCGGAGCCCGCCCGCGCCAGATCGGCCACCTGACGCACCGTCGCTTCCACATCGGCGGTGTCGGTATTGGTCATGGATTGGACCACGATCGGCGAGAGTCCGCCCACAGTGACGGGACCAATGGTCACCGGAAGCGAGACCCGCCTTTGGATCGGAAATCGAACTGGAGTCATGGTGCCTCTTTCCGCAGGGTGAAGACTGGCTGGAGCCGATATTTTGACAAATATAGATGGTTTTTCCCACTCAGGGTAAGGGCGAGCGCAGACCCTGGAGAATGCCCAGGTAGTCGGATTCGTTCTGGTCGATGAAGCCGTGACGGATCAGGAAGTCGATGATGACCAGGTTGCAGTTCAGCTTGAACTCCTGGGTATCGCGCACCAGCTCCCCGACCTGCTCCACCGGCAGGCGATAGAAGGCGTCCATCTCCCCGTCGGTGCAGCGGGGCACGAAGTCCTCTGGGACCTCGAGATCATAGCAGTACATCACGTCTGGCTTGAGACCGCGGTCCGAGTCCCGGCAATAGGTGACGGCCCCGACGGCGACTGCGCGGCCGGCCAACTCGGCGGACATCCCAGCCTCCTCCGCACACTCCTTGCTGAGATTGTCGAACAGGGACAACCCATAGGGCAGCCCGCCGGCAACCAGATTGTCCAGGTGCCCCGGATAGAGACGCCGATTGGCCGAACGGCGTCCGATCCACATCTCCATACCACGCGAGGTGCGCACGAAGCCATTCAGATGCTGCCCGAAGGCGCGCATGCCGAAGAAGGGCGCAGCCGCACGGTCGATCAGACAGAGGACCTGGTTGCGGTTACCCGGGGTGACCGGGTATTGCTCGCCATGAAGAGACACCAGGACCCCCTCCTCCACGAGTCGAACGACCACCTCCGCCAGGACGGCAGTTCGACCATCGAAGTCGGGTGGTGCCTGGATCCAGCGCACGGCGTCTGACGTCACCTCGAAGCGGTCGCGCCAGCGTCTGAGATGATCCAAAGCGCCGATACGCAGACTGCCGATCCGTGTGCCATCCAGCGTCAAGGGCAGGAAGTCGCTCGGGTCCCAAGCGTTGCAGGCCCGAACCTTATCGAGAAAGCTCATCGCACCAATGCCTCGGCATGGCCGGCGGCTGCGCGCCCCGACATCAGCCCTCCTCCTGCTTGGCCAGATTCCAGAGACGTTCCATTTCATCACGTACAGCCGGACCGGGTTCGCGTCCCTCTGACCGCAGCGCACGCTCGACCCATCCGAAACGCTGCTCGAATCGATGGTTCGCCTCCCGCAGTCCCTGCTCCGCGTCCACCCCCAGATGGCGGGCTAGGTTCACACAGGAGAAGAGAAGGTCCCCGATCTCCTGGACCCGCGCGTCGGGGTCTACCTCACTGGACATGGCCTCGCGACACTCGCCGAGCTCTTCGACGACCTTCTCGAAGACACCTTCGATATCTTGCCAATCGAACCCCACCCTCGCCGCACGACGCTGCAGCTTCTCGGCGCGCACCAGTGCCGGCAGCGAGCGGGCGACCCCCGCCAGCAGACTCTCTTCGCGAGCCCTCTTCTGACCGGCTCGCTCCGCTGCCTTGACGCTCTCCCAGTTGGCGTAAACCGCCTGCGCACTCGTCAACTCCGCATCCGCGAAGACGTGTGGATGGCGACGGATCATCTTGTCGCAGATAGCCTGAACCACCTCCTGGAAACCGAAATGGCCCAGCTCCTGTGCCATACGCGCATGGAAGACCACCTGTAACAGCAGATCCCCAAGCTCATCGCGCAAGGCATCCATATCGCCCTGGTCGATCGCCTCAGCAACCTCGTAGGCCTCTTCGAGCGTAAAAGGGAGAATCGTGCGAAAGGTCTGCTCCAGATCCCAAGGGCATCCATGCTCTGGATCGCGCAGGCGCGCCATGATACTGATCAGGTCGTGAATCGAGGCCGTGTGATCCATGATGGGAGTGACGTGTTCTTGGAGGTTGGCAGGGGTCATTGAGGACAAAGCTCCTCAAAGCAGGCGACCGAGGAACAGGCCGAGAAGAACCGAGCCGATTGCGCCCCAACCCCAATAGAGAAATGGGATACCGACCATTCCGCCGGGACCGGAAGGGAGCAAACCCTTCAGGAGCGCGAAGAGACGCGGACCCGCCATCAACCAGGGCAAGAAACCCACGACAGCGGGCGCAGCCAACCACAAAGGCACTGGCTCGTTGAGCATGAGCGTCACCGCCACGACCGGCCAACCCCACAGGTAAGTCGCTGTCAGCTTGGCGTCTTGCGACCTCTCGGCAACCAGCGCAACCAGAAAGACGGCGCCAGCTCCCCAGAGGATCGTGATGAGGATGACAAGGAGCCGCATGCCCTTGGAGCCAGAGATCGTGAACCAGTGCGCGCCAGACCGAAACTGAATGGGCGTTGAGCGACCATGTTACGGGATGCGGCGACCCATGGTCTATGCCATGCAGAGAGCTGTATCGGGCTGGTGACTCGCCGCTTGTCGACGCGGCACCCGGGAATTGACAACAGCTTGGGACACCTGGATAATTT
>JANQGF010000355.1 GCA_028277465.1 Chromatiaceae bacterium | reverse complement strand
CACGGGCCTTCACGAGCTCGGCCTGACGTTCTTCGGCGAGCCGGGCCTGTTCGTCACGGGCGGAAATCAAGGATGCCTTTTCTTTCAGCAGCGTCGCCTTCTCCTCACTCAACGCCTCGAGACGCTGCTGATGCCCTGCGACCAGCTTGAGCTGCTGATCGCGGGCAGCGCTCAGTGATGCCTTGTCCTTCAACAAGGCCATCTTCTCCGTGCTCAAAGCGTCAAGCTGCTTCTGACGCTCCGCGGCGAGCTTGCTCTGCTCGTCGCGGGCGGCGCTCAGATTCGTCTTCTCCGCCTTCAGAGACTCGCGCTGCTTCTGGAGCGCAGCAACCAGCTCGGCTTGCTCATCGCGAACCCTCGTCAATTGGCTCAATCGCGCTTGGAGATCCCGATAGCTTCGAATGAGCGTATCGGAATCCGGCACCCCGTTCGCCGCGGCCTCCCCGAGTGGGGTGGAGGTCGCCTCCAGCTCGGCTTCGACGGCCGCGAGCCCAGTGTGCTCGGCAAGAAACTGGCGTGCCAATAACCACTCGACGGGTCGCTCGAGGACAGAAACAGGAGCGACCGTCTCGCCGACACCATCGGCGAGATCGATTTCGAGCCCGACCTGGCGACCAGCGCTCACGACTGAATGAGGGTGTTGGCAAGCCAGATCGGCATCCAACAACAAGGCGCGCCGGCGATGGCGACGCTGGAAATTCATGAGATAGGCATTCGTCTCCTGCCACCCGGAGACGAACTCCTGCGGCATCCTGCCCTGCGCGATCGCAGAGGCAAGCGCCTTTTCTATCCGCTGGTAAAACAATAGAAAACGGGCTTCAGGGAACTCGGAGGCCCAGAAATCCAACAGCCAGAGACCACGTGGATCGGCAAATGACCAAGGTGCTTTCGGCGAGCGCGCATCCATGATCTCGCGAAGCCGGAGAACCATTTGCCGATCCGGAGACAGCGGCTGAGGCGGCCCAGACTCCGGAGCCGAAGGGGCCGCTTCCAAGACGGCATCGTGCCATTGCGAGAGTTCTTCGTCCGCCGACCCGAGCCCGGCGCACTCGAGAAAGGCCAGTGCCATCTCCCATCCACTGCCCGAATAGCCGGTCGCGATCACAGACATCATCGGTTCAAATCCTGCCAACGCTTGATGGCCTCGGGCCACTTCTTCTGGAACATGGCGATCTCGGCAAATTCCATACTCAGAGCAACCTCATCCGGATGCCACTCCCTGCCCTGGCTGATGACCCGTTCTGCCTCCTCGTACCGCCCTTGCTGACAGAAGAAGGTCGACATCCTCACGAAGACGCCGGTAGGAGTCGCTTCCCGGCAGCGATCGACGACCTCTTGCCAGCGTCTTGCCGCCTCCGTCCAATCCTGACGCGTCATGGCGACTTCGGCATACTCGGTGAAAAGGGCCGAAAAAGCGGGATAGCGCTCCATCCCGACCCGAAGCGTCATCTCCGCCTCGTCCAGGGCCCGTGCATGCCGCTGGGCCTTGCCCATTCGGGCATAGACGACGGGTGCCGGTTCCTCCGCCGCATCCAACGCCGCTTGCCAGTACTGCACCGCTTCGTGCCACCGGCTGGCACGCATGGCCTCTTCCGCCTGTTCGATCGGATCATCCATCGTCACCTCTACCTCCAGGTGTTCAGTACCCTTGGCCTTCGTCAACCCGCACAGCGCCAGCGGTCGTCCTCAGGTCCGCGCGACGGATATATTCAAAGATCTGCGCAAGAGCACCAAAGATTCTCAAGTTACATAGCTGGTAGTAGTCTCGAAAGTGACAGGACTGGGCGAACGCGAGAAAGGCCTCCCGGTAAGCCTCTATGCCCCATCCTGGCACGATACGTCTGCCCACTTGCCTCCTTTTCGGCTCTCGATTCGGACTCATATGGATTCCATGTGTCGGCCTGAACCAATCACCCGCCGGTAAAGGCAGGCCCTTCCTCGTCACGATCTTATACAGCAGCTCTTCGTCGTTTCCTGTCGCGCTTCTTATCCCCGGAAACTCCGGTAAAGGATACATGGCACGATATTCCGAGAAGTGCAGACCACTCATTCGTTTCGTCCCGGGACGCACAGAGTTGCTGTAAGGAAGCCCCGTCTCCCTCATCCTCTTGCGATGGGTCTCGAGAATGTCCGAGTCGAGCACGAGAATATCGACATCCCCGATATACACGTACCTCGCCTCGCGCTCAGGCGCATTCATGAATCTCACGCGATGCGGCAAAATGCGCTTACCTGACTGGGTCTCCCAAGCCACCTCGCGTACATGCACCGAGTCACGGCCGTAAAGATCAAGAATGAAGCTCAGCTCACTCCCACAGTAATCAAGAAACTCGCTTCTCGACTCGACGCCGATCTCGACGAGCGCGTCGGCATTATGATGCAGAATAGAGAAGGCATAAAGGGGAGCGAAGTGTTCATACCTCCTGTTGCAGCAGGTAAAGAAGACCAGGCTAGCATTTCCCACTGACGACGCTCCGTGGCGGAGAAGGACCTCCCGACGGCTGACCGGCCATCGGTTGGCGGCAAGAAACAATGGAATCCAACAATCCGGGCTCTGCAGCATGAAAGCGTCTAATGAAACGCCTGATCAGGTCGACCTCTACATGGGCCTCGAGGAATGTAATCATTTCAGGAGCCAGGCCAACCCGCCTCGCCCTGATCTTGGGTAGTCGTGTAAACTCCAGCGTCAGCGCTTCCTCGTCCGCTTGACCAAGCGGCAAGCCAAGCTCGCGCAGAAAGTCAACATAGTAGGCCTTGCCGCTGCTCAATCCGAAATCGACAAACGCATTGTAACTGAAGGGAATCAGATCGATTCCCCGTTGCTTCGCCTGGAGCGCTTGGCGAAACGAATCATTCCAATGCTTGACCGCCTCTCTGTAATCATTCGCTTCGGGCCAGTTCCGGTCCTTTGGATTCTGCGCCCGAGCATTCCAGGATGCGGCGACTTCGAAGAGATTGCGGTAACAGAATACAAAGGTCGCCTCACCGGAAAAGGCGTCGTTGACTTGAGAGATTCTCTTGTACAAATTGGGTATCTTGTCGCCGATATACCGCGCGTCCTCGAACTTGCGCCGGGCGCTCTCATAATAGTCGCGATAGGCCTCGTAACGCGCATTCGTGTCCGACACCTGGAAGTCGAAGAAACGATCCTTGACGAAGAGCTCTGGTACATACCCGCACCCAAGCAACCTCTTGAATCGTTCGATACCCAAGACGACCTGACCATTGCTTCCGAAGACCTTCGCCAAGAGCGTCGTCCCTGAACGCGGTGTCCCGCAGACAAAGACATACCTTTGCTTACCGTCATGTCTGTTCGTTCCCATGGAGTTTCGGTCTTGATCGCTGACGTCGGATCCCAGAAAAGATCGCGCAGGAACCGCAGCTCGACTGCGTCTTGCGAGCGCGGTTCAAGATAGAGCGCCCCGGCAGATAGGTGTCGGGACAGCTCGCCCGTGCGTCTCCACTCGAAGAAGACAAGGCGAGGGAGGCAGTTTACTATATTGACCTCCAAGCGTAACCTTGCAGCACTGGATCCCACACACGTTGTTAGGCGATTTCTGTCAATTCTCATCCCACCTGGCTGGTCTTGACGCCCGCCTTCTGCGTCGCGCCAGCAGTCACATAGCGCGGCTATGCTCCTGCCGGCGCTCCTTGAAGGCAGACGCCAATCCGGCGCCATCTGGCATGAGAATCTCCGGCAATCGCCTTAGACACCTGAGAGACAAGGAGGAGCAAGAGTTGGAACCGCCTTCGGCATGGGTTTCCCTACCCGCTCTCCGGATGTAATGCGCCGATCGCCTCGA
>JANQGF010000354.1 GCA_028277465.1 Chromatiaceae bacterium | reverse complement strand
ATAATTTTTCTAAACCGCGTCCCACCGATGGTTCGTGATCGCTGCGCGGCTGGAGTCACTTGAAACAATGCACTTCATTCCGAACGCGGTTTAGAAGGGCTCCCACCAAAGCCTAGCATTGCCTCGTCTGCCTCAGGGGTAAATTCCATGTAAAGACTCGCGTCGAGATTTTACAGAGACCTGTCTACGCCGCTCCAGAGGGCCTCACTAGACTGTGCTCAGAGACCCCTGAGATCCCTGGAGGTGACGACAGATGGCAATCATCACACGCCTGACCCGGCTTCTGAGTGCAGACCTGCATGGACTGCTGGATCGTCTGGAGACACCGGACCTGGTGCTCGCACAGGCGTTACGCGAGATGGAAGAATCCCTGGACAGGGAGCGCCGCTATGCGGCGCGTTTGGATCGAGAGATCGCCCGGCTTGGAGACCAGGAGGCGGAGCTGCGACAGGTCCTCGATCAAGCTGGGCAGGCACTCGAGGATTGTCTGGCCGCGGGACAGGAGGATCTCGCGCGCCCGGTCATTCGTCGCCAACTCGAGGCCGAGCAGCAAGCCGCCGCGCTCAGGCGCCGCCGGATGGGTTTGGAGACCGAGCGCGAGCGGCGTTCACAGCGCATCCGGGACCAGGAGTCCCGCCTCGCGGATCTGCAGGCACGAGCGGTTATCCAGGAGCAGGAGTGCGACCCGGAGCCGGTAGGGCCGACCGCATCTTGGTCCTTCAATGCGCCAGGGGTGCGGGATGCCGACGTGGAGGTCGCCCTGTTGCGGGCCAAGCGCCAGCGGGAGTCGGTGTCATGAGCCACCCCAGCTTCGCCGAGGGTGTCCTGGTCGCGCTCAGCGGCGCCCTGGCCGCAGCCGTCGGCGCTCAAGTCTTGGCCCTGATCCTGGCGCCGCCCGCCGCCCTGAGCTGGGTCGTGGTCGGGCTCGGGCTGGGCTACCTGGTCTACCTGCTGGGGCGCAGCCGCGAGCGCATCGGGCGGCTCTTGACCTTCATCGTCTGGCTCTTCACGACCCTGGTCGTTGGAACCCTCTTTCCAGGCATCTGGCCGCAGGTTCTGGCCCAGCTCGGCCTGCTCTGGTTGGCGCGATCCCTCTATTACCAGTCCACGCCCCTGGGGGCGCTCCTGGATCTTGGGCTGGGGCTGATCGGGCTCGCGGCCGCTGTCTGGGCGCTGGAGCGCACCGGCAGCCTCTTTCTGGCGGTTTGGAGCCTGCTGCTGATCCAGGCGCTATTCAGCTCGATCCCGAGCCGCGCGGGCGAGGAGCCGCTGGGACGCGTCGAGACCGACACCTTTGCCAATGCCGAGCGTACCGCCGAACGGGCGCTCCGGCGTCTGACCACGCAGGAGTGAGCCGCAAGCGGCTCGCAGGAGAAGCCCCATGAAGACATCCATGAAGACCAAGTTGATGGCACTCGGCCTCTTCGGTGTGACCGCTGCCACGGTCGTCTATGGCCCCAGCCTCATCTGGGCCGAATCACCCGACGCCTTGCAGCCGGGTGGGACAGATACGATCGAGCTCCCGATCGCTGGCCAACATCCCATGATCGAGGCGGTGTTCGTGCTCGACACCACGGGAAGCATGAGCGGTCTCATTCAGGCCGCGAAGGACAAGATCTGGTCGATCGCCTCCACCATGGCCGCGGCCGAGCCCGCTCCTCTGATCCGGATGGGATTGGTGGCCTACCGGGACCGTGGCGACGACTATGTGACCCGAGTGATTGGTCTCTCCAAGGATCTGGATGCCGTGCATGGAGAGCTGATGCAGTTTCAGGCCAGCGGCGGGGGGGATGGACCCGAGAGCGTCAATCAGGCGCTCGACGAGGCGCTGAACCGAATCGGCTGGAGTCAGGATCCGAACGTCTATCGGGTCATCTTCCTGGTCGGAGACGCACCGGCGCATATGGACTATCAAGACGACGTACCCTATCCAGAGACCCTGGCCGAGGCGAAACGGCGGGGCATTCGGGTGAACGCCATCCAGTGCGGGAACATCGCCAGCACGGCGACCCAGTGGAAGCGCATCGCCCAGCTCGGCAAGGGTAGCTATTTCCAGGTCGACCAAGCTGGCGGGGCCGTGGCGATCGCGACGCCTTACGACGAGACCCTGGCCCGGCTATCGGCCGAGCTCGATGAGACGCGGATCTACTATGGCAGCCCGGAGGAGCGGGCGCGCAAGCGCGATGAGGTCGCCGAGACCAAGGCGAAGCAAGCCGCGGCCTCGCCGGCTGCGCTTGCTCGTCGCGCCGAATTCCTGGCCTCCAAGAGTGGTGAGGCGAGCCGTTTGGGCGAAAAGGAGCTGGTGGAGGAGGTCGTGAGTGGACGGGTCGATCTGGAGGGGCTCCCGGCGGAGGAACTGCCCGCGCCCGTGGCCGACCTGGATCTCGAGTCACAACGCCGGTTGATCGCGGAGACGGCTGCCCGGCGCCAGGAGCTGCGTGGTCGAATCCAGGAGTTGACGGCCCGGCGTGCCGACTACCTGGAGAAGAAGGTAGAAGCCGCGGGTGGAGCGAAGGACTCGCTGGATCACAAGCTCTTCAGCACCCTGCGTGAGCAGGCCGCCGGCGTCGGCTTGAGCTATGACGAGGCCGCACCGGTCTATTGAGGCGATTTCTGTCAATTCTCGTACCACCCGGCATGAGAATTTCCGGCAATCGCCTGCCGCAACGAACTGGTCTGTAGCCGTACGGTCCGCACAGCGGACCCTACGAGATCCCGCGTCGCTGTAGGGTCCGCTGTGCGGACCGCCCCCGGTCGCCGAGCGGGCATGGCCGGGACGATGATCAGCGCCGGGTCGGACGGCCCACGCGCTCAATGGGCCGCGGCCTTGATGGCCTCATCGCGCGTATAGAAGAGGCCATCGCGAATGAAGCCCGAGACGACCTCTGGACTGACCGCGGTGACCCGACCGTCCTTGTCTCGGGCGGCGATCCAGGTCTCGGGTAGGCCATCGAGAACATGGATGGGCGCGGGGCTGCCGTCACTGAAGCGTGACAGGGCAAGCTCGCCATTGGCTCGGTTCAGATAGCCAGGGCGGAATCCGCTCGAACGGTTGTTCTGACTGATGCCGCGGGTGTTCGCATAGAGGAGGTTCTCGTTACGAAGCGACATCTGGGTGAGCGCCCCGCGTAACCGGCGCGCCCGGGCCTGGTCTTGGGTCTCCTGGCCGCTGTTCAGCGTTTGCAGTTGCTCGATCAACATGTCGTCACTCCTCGTCTGGGGTGAAACTGAAGGATTCACCCCAGACGCAGCATCTCTTGTGCCAGCTTCCTTATCCGTTTAACGGCAGACTGGAGCGTTCCAGTACCTGGCGCAAAACGAAACTGGAATGCACACCTGAAACGCCCTCGATGCGGGTGATCTTGTTCAGCAAGAAGTCCTGATAGGCATCCATGTCGCGGACCACCACCTTGAGCTGATAGTCCGCGTCGCGCCCTGTGATCAGCAGGCATTCGAGGACCTCTGGCATGGCGGCGATGGCTGTATCGAAACGTTCAAATCGCTCCGGTGTGTGTCGATCCATTGAAATGCTGAGCACTACCATGAGACTCAGACCGAGCTTCTTCGCATCGAGCGCGGCACGATAACCACGGATGATCCCGGCCTCCTCCAACGCTCGGACGCGGCGCAGACAGGGAGAGGGTGACAGACCGATGCGCTCGGCGAGCTCCTGGTTGCTCATACGTCCATCCTGCTGAAGCTCGACAAGGATCTGCCGATCGTAGCGGTCGAGTTTCATGTTGTGGTCTCCGTCAATATTCGCAGCGGATCCGATAGATTGGCAGATTATTGCGAAATTCATACTTATGACAGCTATTTTCGCAATCGTCTGCCGGTATCCTTATTCTATCCTTGTCAAGCAGAGGCATTCGATCCAGCCCAAGGGAGACACCCATGCGTGACAAACCTAGCCGCCGCTTCGATCACCGCAAGTACCGCCCCGGCCCGGTCCTGGACCTGCCGAACCGGCAATGGCCGAATCGAACCATTCAGAATGCGCCGATCTGGGCCAGTGTGGACCTGCGCGACGGTAATCAGGCCTTGCTCCAGCCGATGGATGTGGTGCAGAAGCGTCGCCTGTGGGACCTGCTGGTCAAACTCGGCTTCAAGGAGATCGAGATCGGATTCCCGGCAGCGAGCCAGCCAGACTTCGATTTCGCCCGGTGGCTGATCGAGGAGGACAGGATCCCGGCCGACGTGACCATCCAGGTGCTGGTGCAGGCACGCGAGGATCTCATCCAGCGCACCTTCCATGCGCTAAGAGGCGTGCGGCGGGCGATCGTCCATATCTACAACTCGACCTCGCCGGTGCAGCGTGATTGGGTCTTCGGCCTGGATCGCGAGGGTGTTGCCTCGATCGCCCGCCAGGGCGCCGAATGGGTGTTGCGCGAAGCGCGTCTCTATCCGCGCAGTCATTGGGTCTTTCAATACTCGCCGGAGAGCTTCACGGCCACCGAGCCCGACTATGCGGTGGACGTCTGCGAGCGTGTCCTGGACGTTTGGAAGCCGACGCCCGAGCAACCTTGCATCCTGAATTTGCCGGCGACCGTGGAGGTCTCGACGCCGAATGTGTTTGCGGACCAAGTGGAGTACTTCGCGACCCACATCAGTCGGCGCGACTGCGTCATTTTGTCCGTCCATACCCACAATGATCGGGGTGGCGCCGTGGCGGCGGCGGAAATGGCGCTTCTGGCGGGCGCGGATCGAGTCGAGGGGACCCTGCTTGGAAACGGCGAACGGACCGGCAATGCCGATCTGCTGACGCTGGCCATGAACCTCTACAGTCAAGGCGTCGATCCCCAGCTCGATCTGGGCAATCCGGAGGAGATCGTTCAAACATACAAAGGGTGCACGGGCCTGGATGTGCATCCGCGGCACCCGTGGGTCGGCGAACTGGTCTATACCGCCTTTTCCGGCAGCCATCAGGACGCGATCCGCAAGTCACTGGCCCGTCAGCAGGCCGGTCGCCCCTGGCAGGTGGCCTATCTACCGATCGACCCCAGGGACCTGGGCCGCAGCTATGAAGCGGTGATCCGCGTCAACAGCCAATCCGGGAAGGGTGGGGTCGCCTTCGTGCTGGAGCGCGACTACGGTCTGGTCTTACCCCGTTGGCTACAGATAGAGCTGGCGCGGCTGGTGCAGCACGAGAGCGAGGTACGGGGTGGTGAGATGGACGGGGCCGACATCCATGCCTTGTTCCACACCCACTTCGTCTCCGATCAGTCTCCGCAGCGGCTACTGGGATATCGGCTCGATCGCAATGGGCACGACGTCATCGAGGTACGGATCGGCGGGCGCGAAGGAGAGCAGCTGCTGCACGGCGAGGGGGAGGGTGCCATCGCTGCCTTTGTCGATGCCGTGACCCGTTGGACCGGACGGCAAGCCCGCGTGCTGGACTATCAGGAGCACGCGATCGGAGAGGGCACAGACGCCGAGGCCGCCGCCTATGTGCACATGGAGCTCGATGGCGAAATGGTGGTGGGAGCCGCGATCGATCGCGATACGGTGGCGGCCTCGCTGAAGGCGGTCTTGGCAGCGGTCAATCGTCGAGCAGTGGAAAGGGCGAGAGCGGCTTAGGCATCGTCCGGGAAACAACCGACAGGACGCTCCGCGGCGTCAGGCGGCGGGGTGCTCCCCGCCGCCCTGCGATCTAAAGAGATGCCAGATGCGGGGGTATCGAAGCCCGGATCGAGTTGGGCGAATCCTGCGGAGTGACACTCAAGACATTACTCATGACGCGAGGAATCCGCTGCTGAATCTCCGGGTGATCGCTCAAGACGACAACGGTTGCACCAATCTGTTGCAGACGCTCGTTCAGCATCCATAAGAGCGCAATACCCGAATCGAAGACCCGTTCGAGACCGGTCAGATCCATGATGCAGGTCTGCAGACTGGTCGGGATACTGGCGAATACCTGGCAGACATCCTCGGAGAGGGTCAGATCCAGGTCGCCGTGAAAGGATAGATCGAGCCTGTCCTCAGCGGGAATGAACGCTGTGCTCATTGGCATGAAAGCCAACCTCCGGTGGCACGCCGCTCGCTGGAACACGTCCACAGCGGCGTCGATGATGGCTTGGACAGAACGGAAACGACGGAGGGTCTGTCAAGACGGACGCATTACACAGACATTTGTGCTCCGTTCGCCCGGCGTCAGAGTCGAGACATCCCTTGAACCACGCCTTTCGAGAATCGCGCGGCGCGAGGTTAGAAACGACAGCTGCCGTTGACACCTAAGTCTTCACGGTTCGGAGGTGTTTGCCAAGTCCGTAGGAATACTTAGATTTCCATCGCCGGAACGACCCGCTCGGGAGGCTTCGAGTTGGCCCTTTTGAATTAGCCCCTTCCGGATCAAACGAGAAGGTAGCGGGGTGATCAGCAGGGGGTCTGTAGGACCTCTTCTGGATCGATCCGCCACTGCTCGGGCGATTCGGCGCCTTCGATGCGCTCGCTCGACCCCTGTTCGAGACGCGACAGATCCACATCTTGTGCTGTAAGATAGCAGCGGCGATTGGCATCCATGACCACGCGCACGACCGGTTGCAGCAAGCCGCTCTGACCTGAACGCACGACGACACCCAGCCGGCCACTACGCAGACGCACCAGGGTCCCGATCGGATAGATGCCGACACAGCGGATGAATTGCTGCACGAGTTGTGGGTCGAGATGGAAACGACTCCACTCCATCAGCTTGCGCAACGCCAAGTGAGGCGTGACCGCCTTGTGGTAGACCCGGTCGGAGGTGATGGCGTCATAGACGTCGACGACCGCCGCCATCCGTCCGTAACGCGAGATCTCGCGACCTGCCTTGCGGTCGGGATAGCCACTGCCATCGACTCGCTCATGATGCTCCGCGGCGACCGCGAGGGCCACCGGCCGGATGCCAGGGACACTGGCCAGCAGGTCCCGGCTTTGCACCACATGGCCCCGCATGATGACGAATTCCTCTTCGGTGAGCCGGCCGGGTTTATTGAGAATGGTGGGCGGTATCAGGATCTTGCCGATATCGTGCAGCAGGGCGCCCAGCCCGATTTCATGGATCGTGGGGGGGTCCAGCTCCAGGGTACGGGCAAAGGACACCATGAGCACGGCGACATTGACGGAGTGCTCGAAGGTGTAGCGATCCATGCGGCGAATGCGGGTGAGTGCCAGGAGCGCGTCCTGATTGCGGAAGATGGATTCCACCATCTGACCGATCAGCGGGTTCGCTCGCTCCAAATCGATCTGCTGACCGAGACGCACATCCTCCATCAGGTTGAAAACGACGCTGAGCGCTTCGTTGTGAATCCGTTTCGCCCGGACACGCTCTTCGGTCAAGGTCGCGCTGGGCTCTTCGGCACGACCCTCCTGGGCGACCTCGATCAGTTCCTGTTCCAGGGTGTCCTCGACCTGGCTTGCGGTCGGCGCAAGCGCGACGTCGAGCCCTTTCTCCGTATCGATGTAGAGCTCGCGGATACCCAGTTGACGGATCCGCGCCAGGTTCTTGTCCGCATCGACGAGAAATCGGCGGCGCAGAAAACCGTGCTCCATCCAACCACAGTTGAGGTCGTGGACGTACATGCCTGGCTTCAGTTGGTCAATCCCGATTTTCTTGATCATTCGCGACTCGTCACACAAGAATCAGCGCTCGCTGCAACTTGCAGGCGCCTCTGTCCCGCCCGCTCCCCGCTCCAGCATCTCGCTGGCGTGATCGCGGGTTCGCTCGGTGATCTGGGTGCCACCCAACATGCGGGCGATCTCCTCGACCCGGGCCTCCTGATCCAAGGTCTCGATCCGAGTATAGGTCTGACCGCCGGTGCTCTGCTTGCGCACAAGCAACTGCTGATGCGCTTGAGCGGCGACCTGGGGGAGATGGGTGACACAAAGGACCTGGCGCGACTCGCCGAGCCGGCGGAGGAGTTGCCCGACGATCTCGGCGATACCACCTCCGATACCGACATCGACCTCATCGAAGACCAGGGTCGGGACGCTGCCGCACTCGGCCGTGGCGACCTGGATCGCCAGGCTGATACGCGAGAGCTCGCCGCCAGAGGCGACCTTGGCGAGGGGGCGCAGGGGCTGTCCGGGGTTGGCACTGACCAAGAACTCGAGACGCTCCAGTCCACCGCTACCTGCTCGGTTCGGGGGGAGGGGGTCGATGTGGATCTTCAGTGAGCCGCCGGCCATGCCCAACTGCTGCATGGCGCCGGTGACGGTCTCGGCCAAACGTTCTGCAGCCGCCGCGCGAAGCGCGCTGAGCCGTCTGGCCACCTCCAGAAACGCCTCCCAGGCGGCATCGCGGGACTCGCGCAGCCCCTCCAGAGTGAGGTCCGCCTGCTCCAGATCCTCTAGCTCGGCGCGCCGCTCCTCCAGTGTGTCCGGCAACTGGATGGGAAGGATCCGGTGTTTGCGGGCGAGCTCGTGGACCTGCGCCAGCCGAGCGTCGACGGCTTGCAGGTCGGCCGGATCCAACTCCAAGCCCGCGAGATAATGCCGCAGACCGGCAGCGGCCTCGCCAACATGAATCGCAGCCGTCTCCAGCAGGTCCCGGCTTTCGGTCAGTGCGGGGTCGATTGCGGCCAGCCCCTCGATCTCGGCGCTCGCGCCCCGCAGCTGATCCTCGATCGAGGGCTCGGACTGCGCCAACGCCTGGAGGATTCGTGCCGCGCTCTCCTGCAAGCGGTCGAGATGGCTCAGTCGCCGTTGCTCCTGATCCAAGGCCTCGATCTCGGCGGCCGTCAATCCAAGCGCCGCAAGCTCCTGGACCTGGAAGCGCAAGAGATCGATGCGCTCCGCCCGCTCCCGGCTCGCCGACTCCAGTGCAAGGAGCCGCTGCTCGAGTGCGCGAAACTCGCGAAAGTAGCCGGCCACAGACTCGGCCAGCGAGGAGTGATTACCATAGGCGTCGAGGAGATCGCGCTGGGCATTGGCCCGCAAGAGCGACTGGTGTGCGTGCTGGCCATGAATATCCACCAGCAGGTTGCCGAGGTCACGCAGTTGGACACTCGTCACGGGGCGCCCATTGACGAGGGCGCGCGAACGCCCTTCGCGCACGATCAGCCGCCGGAGGATGCAGCTTCCCTCCTCATCGAGATCGCGCTCGGCGAGCCAGGCGCAAGCCGCAGGGCAGGCGGTGAGGTCGAACTCCGCGATGATCTCGGCCCGCGCGCGACCCGGGCGGATCATTCCGACTTCGGCCTTATCGCCCAAGGCCAGCCCCAAGGCGTCGATCAAGATGGACTTGCCGGCACCCGTCTCGCCGGTGAGTGCTGTCATGCCACGCGCGTAATCGAGCTCCAGGCTACTGACGATGGCTAGGTCGCGTACCAACAGATGGGTCAGCATGATGGGGTTCGCGATGAATTGTGGCCACCCCAGTGCAACTTGGCACGCAGGATTTGGTAGTGGTCGTGTCCCCTCGGGTGCAGCACGCTCACCCGGTTCGGATGACGGTCGATCCGCACCCGCGCATCTGGTGGCAACTGGAGGTCGGTCTGTCCATCGCAGGTCACCTGCACATGACCCCGATCGTGTCCACGCACCCGTATCTCGATCTGCCGATCGCCAGGGACGACCAAGGGGCGGTTGCTGAGATCATGGGGGCAAATGGGGACCAGCAGGATGGCGTCGAGCGCCGGGTCGACCAGCGGGCCACCCCCCGAGAGCGCATAGGCGGTCGAGCCGGTCGGGGTGGCGACGATGAGTCCATCGGAGCGCTGGGCATTCACGAACACGCCGTCGATATAGGTCTCGAACTCGATCATGCGGGCCGTGTTCCACTTATGGATCGCCACGTCGTTAAGCGCGGCATGTGGTGGGCCGACGACCTCGTCGGCGACCACCGCCGCCTGCAGCATGGAGCGGCTGTCCGAGTCGAACTCGCCGGCCAGGATCTGATCGATTGCCGACTCCATGTGATGCGGCGAGACATCGACCAGGAAGCCGAGGCGGCCGAGGTTGATGCCCATCAGTGGCACGCCATGTGGAGCCATCGAGCGGGCCGCGTGCAAGAGCGTGCCATCACCGCCGACGACCACGATGAGCTCGCAACGCGGACCCAGCTCGCCGAGTGGAAGAGCCATACCGGCGGTGGCATCGAGCAGATGCGCACTCTCCGCATCCAGCAGCACCTGCAGCGCGCGCGCGCGCAGATGAGTGCTGAGACGCCGAAGGGTGCCGCGCACGCGCTCGGGATCACCCTGCTTGGCGATGATGCCGACGATCTTGAACTGCGGCATGGGTATCAATGGCATGGAGAGGGGCGGCGAGAACGGATAAACGTTAGCATGGGCCGCCAAGGGCGCCAATAGTCGGGGCGAGAGGGATGGCGCCGCATGCCGCGAGCCTTGACAGGCGGGCGACGAATCCCTAAATTCGCGTGTTAGCACTCTCATGAGGTGAGTGCTAAATAGACGGCAGAGACGGTTTTTACACGCTGAACTCTTGAAGAAGATCCGCTTCGTGAGCGCTAACGGGTACAATTTGGCTTCAGAAGACCAGCGACAAGGCGACCCACAGGTCAGCGAGCGGGCACTTCACTTCCTGAAGGCACTGATCGAGCGCTACATCCGAGAGGGGCTGCCGATCGGCTCGCGCACCTTGGCGAGAGATACCGGCCTGGATCTGAGTCCTGCGACGGTCCGCAATGTGATGGCGGATCTGGAGGACCTGGGTCTGGTGATCTCGCCCCATACCTCTGCCGGCCGAGTGCCGACGGTGGCCGGTTATCGGTTGTTCGTGGATTCGCTCTTGACGGTGCGTCCGCCCTCGGAGGACGACATCGCCTCTCTGCGTCATGGCTTCGACGGGCCCATGGATTCCAGGCTGCTGGTCGAGAAGACTTCCAGTATCCTGTCGGGGCTGACGCATCTGGCCGGCGTCGTCATGATGCCGCGCCATGAGCGGCATGTCTTCCGGCAGATCGAATTCTTGCCCCTGTCCGACACCAGGGTGCTGGCCATCCTGGTGACCAGCGACGGTGATGTCCACAACAGGATCATCACGACGGACCGTCTCTTCACGGCCTCCGAGTTGGAGCAGGCGGCGAACTATCTCAACCAGAGCTTCACCGGCCAGGAGTTGGGGGAGGTTCGCAAGCGCCTTCTGGAGGACTTGAAGCTTACCCATGCCAACATGGACCAGCTGATGATGCGCGCCGCGACGCTCGCGCACCAGGTCGTCCAGGCCGCCGAGACCAAGGACGACTGCGTCATCGCCGGTCAGACCAACCTCATGGAGTTTGGAGAGCTGGCAAGCATGGAGCGGCTCAAACAATTGTTCGAGGCGTTCAATCAGAAACGCGAGATCCTGCACATCCTGGATCGCTGCATCGCAGCCGATGGTGTGCAGATCTTCATCGGCGACGAATCGGGTTATGCCTTGCTCGATGAATGCAGTCTCGTCACCACCGCCTACCGGGTCGAGGACCAGGTGGTCGGCGTGCTCGGCGTCATCGGCCCAACACGAATGGATTACCAACGCGTGATACCGATCGTCGATGTGACGGCGAGGCTTCTAGCGGCAGCGCTGCGCCAGTGATCAGCCATGTTTGCCGCCGTTGGACCCAGAATTCGATGAACCTGGGCTGCAGCCGGACGCTGAAATAGAGCGCGAGGGTGCGGCCCTTTGCATGAGTTTGGAGGTGATCATGAGTAGGGACCCGAACCAAACGGACTCTCCGGAAACGGAATCACCCCCTGGAGAGTCCCCAGCTGGAGAAGAGACGGTGCTGCGCGCCGCCGTCGAGGCCTACCATGAGGCGTCTTCGGCGACTGAGGCGGATGTCGCACCGAGCGCAGGGCAGGACGAGGCGCCGCCGCCCGAGGAGCACCAGGCCACGGCGGAAGAGTTGGCAGCAGCGCTGGATGCGGCGCGTGCGGAGGCAAACGGGCAACGCGATCAGCTCCTGCGCGCGCGGGCCGATCTGGAGAACCTGAAGCGGCGCCACGCCAACGAGCTCGAGAAGACCCACAAATATGCCTTGGACGGTTTCGTGCGTGAGCTGTTGCAGGTGCGCGACAGCCTGGAGCTCGGGCATAGCGCGGCCATGGACGAGACGACCGATATCGAGAAGCTGCGCGAAGGTACGCAGCTGACCCTGAAGCTGCTCGGGGATGTCATGGAGAAGTTTGGTGTGGCTGTCGTCGATCCGCTGGATCAACCATTCGATCCGGCATTCCACCAAGCCATTTCAATGCAGCCGCGCACCGACGTACCGCCCAACACGGTGGTGAGCGTCATCCAAAAGGGTTACACGCTCAACGGGCGACTGGTGCGGCCGGCTTTGGTCCTGGTGTCCCAGCAGGACGCCGGCCAACAGGCTTGAACGGCGCGGGGTTTTACCCCAGATCAACCCGATAATCAGGCGCCGTTGCGCCACACAAGAGACTGCGGAGAATACGCTCATGGGAAAAATCATCGGCATCGATCTCGGAACCACCAACTCCTGTGTGGCCGTGATGGAAGGCGAGAACATCAAGGTTATCGAGAACGCCGAAGGCGATCGCACGACTCCGTCCATCGTGGCCTACACGGGGGAGGGGGAGGTGCTGGTGGGTCAATCTGCGAAGCGTCAGTCGGTGACCAACCCCGCCAATACGCTCTTCGCCATCAAACGCCTGATCGGGCGGCGCTTCGAGGACCAGGTCGTCGGCAAGGACAAGGACATGGTCCCCTACAAAATCGTCAAGGCGGACAATGGCGACGCCTGGGTGGAGGTGAACGGCCGCAAGATGGCCCCCCCGGAGATCTCGGCGAAGGTGCTTCAGAAGATGAAGAAGACCGCCGAGGACTATCTGGGCTCCAAGGTCACCGAGGCGGTCATCACGGTCCCGGCCTATTTCAACGACTCTCAGCGGCAAGCGACCAAGGACGCCGGGCGGATCGCCGGTCTGGAGGTCAAGCGCATCATCAATGAGCCGACCGCCGCGGCGCTGGCCTATGGGATGGACAAGAAGCGCGGCGACCAGAAGATCGCCGTCTATGATCTGGGTGGCGGGACCTTCGACATCTCCATCATCGAGATCGCCGAGATCGAGGGCGAGCACCAGTTCGAGGTCCTCTCGACCAATGGCGATACCTTTCTCGGGGGTGAAGACTTCGACCTGCGGATCATCGACTTCCTGGTCGCCGATTTCAAGAAGAGCCAAGCTGTGGATCTGCGCAATGATCCGCTGGCCCTGCAGCGCCTCAAGGAAGCAGCCGAGAAGGCAAAGATCGAGCTGTCATCGAGTCAGCAGACCGATATCAACCTGCCTTATATCACGGCCGACCAGACGGGGCCGAAGCACCTTAACGTCAAGCTCACCCGTGCCAAGCTGGAGTCGCTGGTCGAGGATCTGATCGAGCGCACCATCGCGCCGTGCCGGATCGCGCTCAAGGATGCCAGTCTGACGGCCGGTGACATCGACGAGGTCATCCTGGTCGGCGGACAGACCCGGATGCCCAAGGTGCAGGCCAAGGTAGAGGAGTTCTTCGGCAAGGCGCCGCGCAAGGACGTCAACCCGGACGAGGCGGTCGCCATCGGCGCTGCGATCCAGGGTGGCGTTCTGGGCGGAGAGGTCAAGGACGTCCTCTTGCTCGATGTGACCCCGCTCTCGCTCGGGATCGAGACCCTGGGCGGTGTCATGACCAAGCTGATCGACAAGAACACCACCATCCCGACCTCGGCGCAACAGGTGTTCTCGACCGCTGACGACAACCAGACGGCCGTCACCGTTCACGTCTTGCAGGGCGAACGCGAGCGCGCTGCCAGCAACAAGTCGCTCGGTCGCTTCGACCTCACCGACATCCCGCCAGCGCCACGTGGTGTCCCGCAGATCGAGGTCAAGTTCGATATCGACGCCAATGGCATCCTCAATGTCTCGGCCAAGGACAAGGCCACCGGCAAAGAGCAGTCGATCGTCATCAAGGCGTCCTCGGGTCTGAGCGAGCAGGAGATCGATCGGATGGTCAAGGACGCCGAGGCCCATGCCGAGGAGGACCGTCAGTTCCACGAGCTGGTGGCGGTGCGCAATCAGGCCGACACCATGATTCACGCGACGCGCAAGTCGATGGAGCAACTCGGTGACCAGATGGAGAGCGGTGAGAAGGCCTCCATCGAAGAGACCATCAAGGAGCTGGAAGAGGCCATGCAGGGCGAGGACAAAGAACGCATCGAGTCCTTGACCAAGAACCTCGGCGAGGCTTCCGGTAAGATGGCGGAGCGACTCTACGCGAAGACCGGCGATACCGGCACCGCCGATGGCGCCGACACCAGCACGGGTCAGACTGGTGCCCCGGACGACGTGGTCGACGCGGAGTTCGAAGAAGTCAAAGACGACAAGCGCTGAGGTAACCCGATTAGCCGCCGAGTTCGCGGCGCGGGGATGAAAGCGTACAGGTGCATTGGGCGCCCGTGCGCTTTCTGTATTTGGTGATTGGCGAAAGGGAGTGAATTTCGCCTTGGATCGGGCCGTCTCACCGGCCGGCAGCTGACGGCTGGAAGCAAGTTAAATGGCAAAACGCGACTATTACGACGTCCTCGGTGTCCCACGCAACGCCAGCGAGGCCGATATCAAGAAGGCCTTTCGGCGGCTGGCGATGAAGTATCATCCTGACCGCAACACGGGCGACTCGAATGCCGAGGTCAAGTTCAAAGAGGCCAAGTCGGCCTATGATGTTCTGAGCGATCCGAAGAAGCGCTCGGCTTACGACCAGTTCGGGCATGCCGGAGTCGATGTCGGTGGCGGCGGGCCCGGCGACTTCGCCGGAGCTGGATCCTTTTCGGACATCTTCGGCGACGTCTTCGGCGACATCTTCGGTGGCCGTGCTGGAGGCCGCCGGACCCAACGGGGTGTCGATCTACGCTACGACCTTTCCTTGTCCCTGGAGGATGCGGTTGCGGGCAAGGAGGTCAAGATCCGAATCCCGACCCTGGTGGACTGTCAGTTCTGTGGTGGCACCGGTGCCAAGCCCGGTACCCAGCCCAAGCAATGTCCGACCTGCGGCGGAATCGGCCAAGTGCGGATGCAGCAGGGTTTCTTCTCGATTCAGCAGACCTGCCCGGAGTGCCGGGGGTCCGGCACCGTGATCGAGGAGTCGTGCGGACACTGTCGCGGTCGTGGACGACTTCAAGAAGAAAAGACCCTCTCGGTCAAGGTCCCCGCCGGCGTCGACACCGGCGACCGCATCCGTCTCTCGGGTGAGGGCGAGCGAGGTGAGCAGGGTGGCCCGCCGGGCGATCTCTATGTCCAGATTCAGGTCCTGGATCATCCGATCTTTACCCGGGAAGAGAGCAATCTCTATTGCCAGGTCCCGATCAGCTTCGTTACCGCAGCGCTCGGTGGTGAGCTCGAGGTCCCAACCTTGGACGGCAAGGTCATGCTCCGCATTCCCGCCGGCACCCAGACCGGCAAGATGTTTCGCGTCCGCAGTAAGGGCGTGAAACCTGTGCGTGGCGGTCCGGTCGGCGACCTCATTTGTCGCGTGACGGTCGAGACCCCGGTGAATCTCACTGAGCGTCAGAAGGAGCTGCTGCAGGAATTCGAAGAGAGCGTCCAAGAAGGTGGCTCACGGCACAACCCTCAGTCTCATTCTTGGTTGGATGGAGTGAAGAGCTTCTTCGAGAAGATGGGGCTTTGATCATGGCCACCACTCGGCGAGATCGCAGCCGACCAGGGCGAGTGCGCCTGGCTCAACGGCGAGCGGGCGATGGCGATCCGGTCCCCGCCGGAGCCGAGTCGCAGCACCTCGCCGGGACCTCGGCCGCCGAATCCACGCGAAAGATCGCCGCATAGAGCACCGGCACCACGACGAGCGTCAGGATCGTGGCGACGCTGAGTCCACCCATGATGGTGACCGCCATCGGTGAGAAGAAGGCGTCCCACAGGAGCGGCACCATGCCCAGCACGGTGGTGAAGGCCGCCATGGTGACCGGGCGCACGCGGCTGACCGCCGAGTCGATGATGGCCTGATGGGGCGGCTTGCCGCTCGCCAGCTCGAGGTCGATCTGGCTCAGCAGGACGATCTCGTTCTTCATCAGCATCCCGAAGAGGCTGAGGAACCCGAGCATCGCCATGAACCCGAACGCCTTGTCCGCCAGCAGCATGGCTGGAGCGACGCCGACGATCACCAGTGGCAGGCCCAGGAAGATGACGAGCGGATGCCTCAGTGAATTGAAGAGCATGACGGCGATCAGGAACATCGCGACGAAGGCGAGGGGGAAGTTGGACATGAGCTTGCCGTTCGCCTCGGTGGCGGCCTCGTGTTCGCCGCCCCACTCGAGCTGGTAGCCGTTCGGCAGCGCGATCCGCTCGATCTGCGGACGAAGACGCTGGAACAGCGCGTCGGTCGTGCCGGAGACCGGCTTGCAGAGGACTGACAGTGTCCGCTGGCGGTCCAGCCGGCGGATCACCGGGTCTTCCCATCCCGTCATCGCGCCGCTCATGACCTGCTCGACGGGCACCCACCGGTCCGTGGCCTCGCACCAGACCTGGACATTGCCAAGATTGTCGATCCCCTCGCGCTCCTCGCGCGGGGGGCGCACGATCACCGGCAGCAGGTCGTCGCCCTGGCGGTAGGTCGCGACCCTCGAGCCAGAGAAGCTCATCGCCAGGGCCTGTGCGATCTCCGGCCGCGTAACGCCGATGCGCTGTGCCTGAGACCTCGCCATCTCCATGAGGTGCACCGGCACCGGGTCGCCCCAGTCGGTGCGAATGGTCCGCGCGCCCTCGTCGTTCTGCATGATCACCTCGATACTGGCGGTGAGCTGTCGTAAGACCGGGATCTCCGGCCCCGTGAGCCGTGCCTCCACCGCGCCACCACCGGGGCCGAGCTTGAACGCATCGGCGGTGCCGATCACGTCGAGGTGGTGCTCGCGGACGTAGCCCATCACCTGCCGCGACAGCGCCGGGATGTCGCGGAAGTCCTCGACGTCCACGAGCAGCATGCCATAGGCGCTGTTGGGCATCTCCGGGCTGTAAGTCAGCAGGAAGCGGAGCGAGCCCGCACCGACGAAGGTCGTGACGTCGGTGACGCCTTGCAGCGAGGCGACGTATTGCTCGATGGCCCGCAGCTCGGCTGAGGTCGCGTCGATGTGCGTGCCTTCCGGCAGCCACAGATCGACCGTGAACTGGTTGCGGTTCATGTTGGGCATGAAATCCTGCTTCACCTGGGAGAAGCCGGCCATGGCCGCGATCAGCACCATGACGACGAGGGCAAGCGACACCACGCGGTGATTGACGCACCAGCCGATCAGTGCGCGGTAAAGCCCATAGAAGGCGGTATCGCGCGCTCTCTCCCGAGCCTCGACCATGGGCGGCAAGAAGGTCGCGCACAGGTACGGCGTGACCGTGATCGCCAGGATCCAGCTCAGACTCAGTGACAGACAGATGACCTGGAAGAGGCTGACCAGCCATTCGCCAGTCATGTCGTCCGAGAGCGAGATGGCGGCGAAGGCCAGGATCGCAATCCCCGTCGCGCCGAGCAGCGGCCATTGGGTCTCGGCGACCGTCGCCTCTGCCGCCTGGGCGCGCGTCATACCGCCGCGCGACTTGATGACGATCCCTTCGGCCACGACGATAGCGTTGTCCACCAGCATGCCGAGCGCGATGATGAGTGCGCCGAGCGAGATGCGCTGCAGCGTGATGTCCAGCGCGTACATGCACAGCAGCGTCGCCAGGATCGTCAGGAGCAGCACGGTGCCGACGATGAGCCCCTCGCGCAGCCCCATGAAGACGACGAGCAGCAGGATGACGATGACCACGGCGGAGATCAGGTTGTGCACGAAGCCGTCGACCTTCTCGCGGACCGTGTCACCCTGGTGCGCGATCGGCTGGAGCTCGATGCCGGCCGGGATCCGGGGCAATAGCGCCTCTAGTCGCTGGTTGATCGAGTCGCCCATGGCGATGACGTTGCCGCCGGATACGGTGGAGATGCCGAGACCCACGGCATTGCGGCCGTTGCGGCGCAAGAGGCGGTCGGCAGGCTCGATGGTGCCGCGCTCGATCGTCGCAATGTCCTTGATGCGGAACAGGCGGCCGTTTCCACCTTCCACCAGCTGTTCGCCGAGGTCGGCGATGCCGGCGTAATCCCCGGTCACGCGCAGGCGGACGTTCTTCGCCCCCACCTTGACCTCGCCCGCGCTCGTCACCGCATTCTGGTGCCTGATGGCATCGAAGATCGCCATCGGATGCAGTCCCAGCTGGGTCAGCCGGGCGCGGTCGATCTCGACATAGATGGCCTCGTTCGGCATGCCCCAGAAGTCGATGCGTCCGACGTCCTCGCACAGCAGCAGCTCCTTGCGCAGGTCTTCGGCGATCTCCTTGAGCGCGTGCTTGGAATAGCCGTCCCCGGTGATGGCGAAGAAGACGCCGTAGACGTCACCGAAGTCGTCGTTGACCCTGGGCTCGCCGCAGCCGGGTGGCAGCTGGTCGGTTGCGTCGCGCACCTTGCGCCGGAGCTCGTCCCACACCTGCGGCAGAGTGCGTTTGTCGTAGATCTCCTCCATCTCGGCGATGATGATGGAGACGCCCGCGCGCGAGATGGAGCGCACCTCCTTCAGCTGCTTGATCTGTTGGATCGCGGTCTCCAGCGGATCGGTGACCTCCTGCTCGACCTCCTCGGCGGTGGCGCCGGGATACTGGGTGACGATCAAGGCCTCCTTGATCGAGAACTCGGGGTCTTCCAGACGGCCGATGTTGGCATAGGACAGGACGCCGCCCAAGATCAACGAAGCGCAGAACAGCAGGGTGACGGTCTTGTAGCGAATCGCGAGCCGAGCCGGGTTCATCCTTCCAGTCCCTCCTTTTCGACCGCGCGTGGCCGCACCTGGATCCCTGCCCGCAGGGCATGGAGTCCGGCCACGGCGACGTGCTGACCGGGGCTCAATCTGGAGCGGATCAGGACCTGTCCGTTCTGCAGCGGGCCGAGCTCGACGCGGGCCTGCCGTGGCGCGCCGCCCTGCTCGGGGATGACCCACACATAAGAGGTGCCGCTGCCGTCGGTCCAGATCGCCTCCAGGGGGATCCGGGTCCAGTCGGGACCCGATGGGTCGAGGGCGAGCAGGTCCGCAGCGTCGATCTGCGCCTTCACGGTCGCGGTCATGCCGGGCAGGACCTCGATGTCCTCCGGCGGTGTCAGGGCGACGATCAAGTCGTAGGTACGCGTCGCTGCATCCGGCTGCACGCGGTACTCGTGCGCCCGCGCCTTGAGCCAGCGCCCCTCGTACACGTCGAGTCGCACCTTGGGATCGCGCAGTGCTTCGATGCCTCCGTGGGCGATCAGGTGCTCCGGCACCTGGATCACGACCTCGACACGCGAGGTATCCTGAAGCGAGATCACCTTCTGCCCGGCCTCGACGCGCTCATGGTTCTCCACGTGCCGCGCCGCCACCACGCCGTCGAAGGGCGCGACGATGGTGGTATCCGCGAGCGCCTTTTCACGGATCCGCAGGTCCGCCTTGGCGATCTCCCATGTCGACAATGCCTGGTCGTACTCGGATTCGGAGAGCAGGCTCTGCCGGCGCAGCGTCTTGGTCCGCTCCAGTGTCCGGGACGCGTCGTCGAAGTGTGCCTGCGCCGCGCTCAGGGCGTTCCGGGCATTCCTGGCATCCAGCCGCGCCAGCACGCTGCCCTTGGTGACGCGGCTCCCTTCGCGCGCGTGCAGCTCGACGAGCAGGCCGTCAAGATCGAACGCGAGCTCCACGCGTCGATTGGCGCGCACGCTACCCGGAAACTCGCGAGTCACGCGACGCTGGCATTCAGCCGGGCATCCTGCGACGACGACGGTCGGGACCGGGCGCATCACCGAGCTGGCCGCAGAGCGCGCATCCTCAGACGAGAGGCTCCCCGAGACGCCGTAGTAAAGCGGTACCGCCGCCAGCAGCAACAGGCCGGCAAATCCCACCATCGTCTTGTACCGACTAGTCATGACTCGACCTCCAACGCAACAAAGGTTTAGTAACTAAACCTTCAGGGCAAAAAAAACTACATCTCGTTCAAGCGCTTGTTCATGATGACCTCCATGGTATCCAAGACGCTCGCCACATCATCGATCTGTGTCTGCGTCAGCTCGCTCAGCCGGCTGACGAGCTCGGCTCTGGCCTGTCCATGAAAACGCTCATGGGCATGAAACGCCCGCCAGCCCAGCTCCGTCAATGTCAATTCGAACTCCTTGCTGCTGTGCGCCGCTTGGGCCTTGGTGACGAATCCACGCTCGACCAAGCGGCTAATCCGCTGCGAGGCCGCACCCTTGGTGACACCGAAATGCGCGCCCACCTCCGTGACATTCATTTTCTTCCTGTTACCGATCGCCTCGATGGTATGGATCTCCTTGGTCGTGAGCTCGATGTGATCGTCCACTGAGATCGGCTGCTCCTCGATACGGCCCAACTTGTTGAGCAGCCTCAGCAGTTTCCGGATCAACGCATTGACTGAGTCATCTTTTTCAGTTCTCATGAGCATGAATGTATAGCACCTAAACTATTTTTTCAAGACGCTGGCGAGCAGGGTGAAGACCCGTGAGCCGACATCGCAACGCGTGCCCATCGTGATCTGGCGCGCGATCACCGAATGGCGTGATGACGCGTGAAGCGCGAGGTCGTTCGGTGGTGGTGTAGGCTCTGTGGCTTCATTCCTCGACCTACCGCGGGACACTCATGGGTCACTGGCGGGACACTGCCTGTAACATGACCCGACGAACGGCACACGACCGCGTCAGTCCGGATTTGCGCGGCTTGCGGCGGGGCGATCCCTTCGGCGAAGAGGGTCGACGTGAAATCCTGCTCCAGGAAGTGCCAGTCATCAGCGAGAGTGAGGCGACCCTAGTACCCCGTTTCGCCTTATTTTGCATGCTCAGAGCCCCCCAAAGGCGCCAAGGCAAGGCACCGCCCGCCGGGAATAGCTCACT
>JANQGF010000326.1 GCA_028277465.1 Chromatiaceae bacterium | reverse complement strand
CACCAGTCACATCGCCCGGCGATGCTCCTGGTGGCGCTCCTTGAAGGCGAGCCTCAATCCGGCGCCATCTGGTATAAACATTTCCGGCAATCGCCTTGAATGATCCAAGTTCCCCCAGTGAAGCACTGGGAGATGCCATTACACTAGCCTCGCCCTCGATCTAGCATGCGAGCGGGGCTCACGCGTGGCGAGAAGGCATTCGATCCAGGGCCGGTGCGCAAGCGCGAGATCGCCGTTTCCTGTCGAGGCGATCGGCGCATTACATCCGGAGAGCGGGTAGGGAAACCCATGCCGAAGGCGGTTCCAACTCTTGCTCCTCCTTGTCTCTCAGGTGTCCTAAGGCGATTGCCGGAGATTCTCATGCCAGCTGGCGCCGGATTGGCGTCTGCCTTCAAGGAGCGCCGGCAGGAGCATAGCGGGGCTATGTGACTGCTGGCGCGACGCAGAAGGCGGGCGTCAAGACAAGCCAGGTGGTATGAGAATTGACAGAAATCGCCTTAGTCGGCGCGTAGGGGCCAGTGACCTTTGGTCTGATTCGGGGACCCGTCGCGATGCCTCGGGAAGAGGCATGCCGCTTCGGCTTGGTGCAAAATAACGACCGATCTTCAGGTGACCAATCGTCTGAGCCTAGGCCACAGCATTCCTTGTATCTGGTATGGCTCGTGCTTAGAGGTTATCCTTAACGGCTTCGCAGTGACTCGATGTTCCGTCCGCGGCCCCGCGCCTTCCTGATCGAGAGAACATCCGAATCGTCGAACCACGGGATTGTGTTGCCCACCACTGGGTGTTAGAGACTGCCCAGCCGTCCAAGGGTGGAAGCATGCCGGCAGCGGCGCCACAATCGAAACCCTATTACCCCAGGTATCAAGGAGGTCCGCGATGAGCCTTCGCGCCTTGCCACCCGCGCAGGGTCTCTATGACCCCCGCAACGAGCACGACGCCTGTGGCGTCGGCTTCGTCTGTCACATCAAGAATCATCCGAGCCACAGGATCATCCGGCAGGGGCTCGAAGTCCTGGAACGTCTGACCCACCGAGGTGCGGTGGGCGCCGATCCCAAGGCCGGTGACGGTGCCGGTATTCTGGTCCAGATTCCAGATGCCTTTTTCCGTGCCGTGGCGCAATTCGAGCTTCCTCCGGCAGGCACCTATGGGGTGGGCATGGTCTTTCTGCCGCCGAACGAGGAGGCCCGACAGACCATGGAGCAGACGGTCGAGCGGCATCTCGAGGCAGGCGGTCAGACGGTCCTCGGCTGGCGCAATGTACCGGTCGACAACAGTGACCTCGGCGAGAGCGTCAGACCCACCGAACCGGTCGTGCGCCAGGTCTTCGTCGGTTGTGGCGAGAGCTGCCCGAATCAGGATGCCTTCGAGCGAAGGCTCTTCCTGATCCGTAAGCGAATGGACAACGAGATTCGCGAGGCGGGTTACGACAAGACCAGCTATTACGTCGCCTCCCTCTCCTCGCGGACCATCAATTACAAGGGGATGCTGCTTGCGCACCAAGTGGGTTCCTACTATCTGGATCTCGGTGACGAGCGCTTCGCGTCCGCCCTGGCCCTGGTCCACCAGCGCTTCTCGACCAACACCTTTCCAACCTGGGACTTGGCCCAGCCGTTTCGGATGATCTGCCATAACGGCGAGATCAATACGCTGCGTGGGAACGTCAATTGGATGGCCGCCCGCCGCCATACCATGCGCTCGGAGCTCTTGGGCGAGGAGCTCGAGAATATCTGGCCGCTGATTCCCGAGGGTCAGTCCGACTCCGCCTGTTTCGATAATGCACTCGAGCTCCTGGTCATGGGGGGCTATTCGTTGGCGCACGCCATGATGCTCCTGATTCCGGAGGCCTGGTCCGGAAACGAGCTCATGGATCCGAGTCGGCGCGCCTTCTACGAATATCATGCCGCACTGATGGAGCCCTGGGACGGCCCGGCGGCGGTCGCCTTCACCGACGGGCGTCAGATCGGTGCGACCCTGGACCGCAACGGGTTGCGCCCGGCACGCTACTTGGTTACCAAAGACGACATGGTGATCATGGGTTCCGAGATGGGTGTGCTGGACATCCCGGAGGACCGCATCGTCAAGAAGTGGCGTCTACAGCCGGGTAAGATGTTCCTGATCGATCTGGAGCGGGGCCGCATCATCGACGACGCCGAGCTCAAGGCCGAGCTCGCCTCGGCCCGGCCCTACCGAGAGTGGCTGGCCAAGACCCAGATTCATCTGGACGAGCTACCGACCGACGTGGCCCCCATGGCCCCGGACGAGAACACCCTGCTGGACGCACAGCAGGCCTTCGGTTATACCCAGGAGGACCTCAAGTTTCTGCTGACCCCCATGGTCGTGACGGGGCAAGAGGCGATCGGCTCGATGGGCGCCGACAATCCACCCTCTGTTCTCTCGAATCGACCCAAGCATCTCTCGACCTACTTCAAGCAGAACTTCGCCCAGGTCACCAATCCGGCCATCGACCCGATCCGTGAGGAGCTGGTCATGTCGCTGGTCTCGCTGATCGGCCCGCGCCCCAACCTGCTCGGGCTCGATAAGATGGGCACCTACTGGCGGCTGGAGGTCAATCAACCCGTTCTCACGAACGAGGACCTGGAACGGGTCCGGCACATCGAGAACAACTCGGGCTCGGCCTTCCGCACCAATACCCTGCACATGGTCTATCCGGCCGTGGATGGCGCAGCAGGGATGGGACCGGCGTTGGATCGGCTCTGTCAGGAGGCAGAGCAGGCAGTGCGTGACGGCTACAATATCCTCATCCTCTCGGATCGTCACACCAACCGTGACCATGTCCCTCTCCCGGCGTTACTCGCCACCTCGGCCGTGCATCATCATCTGATTCGCCGCGGGCTGCGCACCAGCTCGGGGCTGGTGGTCGAGACCGGAGCGGCGCTGGAGGTGCATCATTTCGCGACCCTCGCCGGCTATGGTGCGGAGGCGATCAATCCTTACCTGGCCTTCGACACCATCCAGTCACTCCGGCCACGCCTGCCCGAGAGGCTCAGCTTCGAGGAGGCACAGGGCCGTTATATCAAGGCGGTCGGCAAGGGGCTGAAGAAGGTCATGTCCAAGATGGGTATCTCGACCTTCCAGTCCTACTGCGGCGCGCAGATCTTCGACGCGGTGGGGCTGAACAGCGACTTCGTGCGCCATTACTTCACCGGTACCCAGACCATGGTCGAGGGAATCGGTCTAGAGGAGATCGCCGAGGAGGCCGTGCGCTGGCACGAGCAGGGTTATGGCACCGAACAGACCCTGCGCAAACATCTGGACCCAGGCGGCGACTATGCCTTCCGGTTGCGTGGCGAAGACCACGTCTGGACGCCGGAGAGCATTGCCAAGCTGCAGCACGCGACCCGAGGGAACAGCTGGGGGACCTATGAGGAATATGCCCGGATGCTCAATGAGCAGAGCGAGCGCCTGCTGACCTTCCGCGGCCTGATGGACTTCAGGTTCGCAGCCGAGCCGCTCCCGCTCGAAGAGATCGAGCCGGCCAAGGAGATCGTCAAACGCTTCGCGACTGGCGCCATGTCCTTCGGCTCGATCAGCTACGAGGCGCACTCGACGCTGGCCAAGGCCATGAATGCCATCGGTGGCAAGTCGAACACCGGCGAGGGTGGCGAGGAGCCCGAACGCTTCCAACCGCTACCCGACGGTTCGACGAACCCGGAACGCTCGGCGATCAAACAGGTCGCCTCGGGTCGTTTCGGTGTGACTACCGAGTACTTGGTCAACGCCGACGACATCCAGATCAAGATCGCCCAGGGCGCCAAGCCGGGTGAGGGCGGGCAGCTCCCCGGGCACAAGGTCAACGCCCAGATCGCGCGGGTCCGCCATTCGACTCCGGGGGTCGGCCTCATCTCGCCGCCGCCGCACCACGACATCTACTCGATCGAGGACCTGGCCCAGCTCATCCATGACCTCAAGAACGTCAATCCCGGGGCGCGGATCTCGGTCAAGCTGGTCTCGGAAGTCGGCGTCGGCACGGTGGCGGCGGGCGTCTCCAAGGCACATGCAGACCATGTCACCATCGCGGGCTATGATGGCGGAACCGGCGCGAGCCCCTTGACCTCCATCAAGCATGCGGGCTCGCCATGGGAGATCGGCTTGGCCGAGACGCACCAGACACTGGTGCTGAACCGGCTGCGTGGACGCATCTCGGTGCAGGTTGACGGCGGCATGCGCACCGGGCGCGACGTGGTCGTGGGTGCGCTCCTGGGCGCCGACGAATTCGGCTTCGCGACCGCGCCTTTGATCGTCGAAGGCTGCATCATGATGCGCAAGTGCCATTTGAATACCTGTCCGGTCGGTGTGGCGACGCAGGATCCGGAGCTGCGCAAGCGCTTCACTGGCAAGCCCGAGCATGTCATCAATTATTTCTTCTTCGTCGCCGAAGAGGCCCGGCGGCTGATGGCCAAGCTCGGTTTCCGGACCATGAACGAGATGATTGGCCAGTCCGACCGGTTGGAAATGCGTCGAGCCATCGAACACTGGAAGGCGCACGGACTGGATTTTTCGCGTCTGCTCGCCAAGCCCCAGGTCGGTCCCGAGGTCGCGCTCTACAACTGCGAGGCACAGGATCATGGCCTGGAGCAGGCCCTGGATCACGAGCTGATCCGCAAGGCCGAACCGGCACTCGAGCGCCGCGAGCCGGTCTGTATCGAGACGCCGATCAGGAACTACAACCGGACCTTTGGGGCCTTGTTGTCTGGGCGCGTGGCCGAGCGCTACGGCCATGCCGGCCTGACGGAAGACACCATCCATATCAAGGCCAGCGGCACGGCCGGTCAGTCGTTTGGCGCTTGGCTCGCCCGGGGTGTCACCATCGAGCTGGAGGGCGAGGGCAACGATTATGTCGGCAAGGGGCTCTCGGGCGGCCGTCTGATCATCTACCCACCGACCACATCCGCGATCGGTCGGGCCGAGGAGAACATCATCGTCGGCAACACGGTGCTCTATGGCGCCATCGGCGGCGAGTGTTTCTTCCGTGGCGTCGCCGGCGAGCGGTTCTGCGTCCGCAACTCGGGCGCGGCGGCGGTCGTCGAAGGCGTCGGCGATCATGGGTGCGAGTACATGACGGGCGGGATCGCAGTGGTGCTCGGGCCGACCGGGCGCAACTTCGCCGCTGGTATGTCGGGCGGCGTCGCCTATGTGCTGGACGGCGAGGGCGAGTTTGCGAGCCGCTGTAACCTGGCGATGGTCGAGTTGGAGCCCATCGCCGAGGAAGACGATGCCTTGGAGGCGCTCGATCTTCAACGCGGTGATCTCGAGACGCACGGGCGCGTCGACATCAGCCGTGATATGACCCGGCACGATGCGGCCCGGCTCAAGCGACTGATCGAGAAACATCTGCACTACACCAATTCCGCGGTGGCCCGTCGTCTCCTCGACGAATGGACCCTCTCTCTGTCCAAGTTCGTCAAGGTGATGCCGGTGGACTACCGCCGTGCCCTGGAGGAGATGCAGTCCAGCCAGAGCAGGCCACCGAAACCGAACAAGCAGTTGAAGGGGATCGCCGAACATGGGTAAGCCGACCGGTTTCATGGAATACAGGCGTCGCGACTGGGGTTATCAGCCGGTCGGCGACCGTGTCGTTCATTACAACGAGTTCGTGATTCCGCTGACTGCGGAGGAAGTCAGTGTACAGGGTGCTCGCTGCATGGATTGTGGGATCCCCTTTTGTCACGAAGGGTGTCCAGTCAATAATATCATCCCGGACTGGAACGACCTGGTGTATCGGGGCGACTGGCGGTCCGCGATCGAGGTGCTGCACTCGACCAACAATTTCCCGGAGTTCACGGGTCGGATCTGTCCCGCCCCCTGCGAGACGGCCTGCACGCTCAACATCGACGACAGTCCTGTAACCATCAAGGGTATCGAGTGTGCGATCGTGGATCGGGCCTGGGAGGAGGGTTGGATCAAACCCCAAGTCCCGGAGCGGCGTACCGGCAAGCGGGTGGCGGTGGTTGGATCGGGTCCAGCGGGTCTGGCGGCGGCCCAGCAGTTGGCCCGCGCCGGCCATCAGGTGGCGCTCTTCGAGAAGGCCGACCGGATCGGGGGGCTGCTACGTTACGGGATCCCGGATTTCAAGCTGAGCAAGCGGCTCATCGACCGCCGGATGGCGCAGATGCGCACCGAAGGGGTCGAGTTCCATACCAATGCGCACGTTGGGGTGGATATCCCGGTGAGTAAGCTGCGCCAGGATCATGATGCCCTGATTCTCGCGGGCGGGGCCGAGAAGCCGCGCGATCTGGACGTGCCCGGCCGCAGCTTCGCCGGGATCCATTTCGCGATGGACTTCTTGACCCGCAACAGCAAGCGGGTGCAGGGCTCCTATGTCCCCGACGACGACTTCATCAGTGCCGAGGGCAAGGATGTGGTGGTCATCGGCGGCGGGGATACCGGCTCCGATTGTATCGGCACCTCCAACCGGCATGGTGCCAGGTCCGTGACCCAGATCGAGATCCTGGATCGCCCGCCGGAGAAGGAGGACAAGGGCCTCACCTGGCCGAACTGGCCGAATCGGTTGCGGACATCCAGCTCACAGGAAGAGGGTTGCAAGCGTTTGTGGAAGGTCGCGACCAAGGCCTTCCGAGGTGACGAAGAGGGTAATGTGACCGCCCTGGAGTATTCACTGGTCCGTTGGGACAAGGGCGCCGACGGACGCTGGCAGATGGAGGAGGTGCCCGCGAGTCGGGGCGAGCTCAAGGCGGATTTGGTCCTGCTGGCGATGGGCTTCGTGCATCCGGTGCACGCCGGCATGATCGACGAGCTCCGCGAGACCGAAGGATTGGAGCTGGATAGGCGCGGCAATGTGAAGGGGGCCACGGAAGGATCCAGGGCCTATCACACCTCGGTCGAGGGGGTCTTCAGCGCGGGCGACATGCGGCGCGGGCAATCGCTGGTGGTCTGGGCCATCCGGGAGGGTCGTCAATGCGCTCGCGCCGTCGATGAGTGGCTCATGGGCCGCTCCGATCTACCCAGATAGAGGGTCCGGTGCCGCTTCCAGGTCCGATCATCGACGCTTGCGCTGGGTGAACGTCTTGAGCCTCCGACGCTTGCTGATCTGTCTGGCCGTCAGCTGATTGCGTCTGCCTTCATAGGGGTTGCTCCCGGTCCTGAACTCGATCCGTAGCGGGGTGCCGAGCAGATCGAGCTCCCTGCGGAAGCGGTTGATGAGATAACGCCGATAGGTCTCCGGAACCGACCCGGTCTGATTGCCATGGATGACGATGATGGGAGGGTTGCGCCCGCCCTGGTGGGCGTAACGCAGCTTGATCCTGCGACCCTGCATCAAGGGCGGTTGATGCTCCCGCACCGCCGCCTCCAGGAGGCGTGTCAGCACCGGAGTCGCGAGATCGCGAGTCGCATTGGCATAGGCTCGGTCCACTTCATCGAGCAGGAGGCCCACACCACTGCCGTGCAGGGCCGACACCAGGTGTCGCTGGGCGAAGTCGAGAAAACCCAGTCGACGCGAAAACTCCATCTTGATCCGATCGCGCTGATCGGCGTCCAGACCGTCCCACTTGTTGATGGCGACCACCAACGCGCGCCCGCTCTGGATGATATGTCCGGCCAGGGTGGCGTCTTGCTCGCCGATCCCGGCTCGGGCGTCGAGGACCAGGATGACGACGTTCGACGCCTCGATGGCCTGCAGCGTCTTGATGACGCTGAACTTTTCGATAGCGTCCTGGACCCGCGCCCGCCTCCGCAAGCCGGCGGTGTCGATCAGGGTGTAATGACGGTCCTGATGCAGGAAAGGGACGAAGATGCTGTCGCGCGTGGTACCCGGGGTATCGAAGGCGACCAGACGTTCCTCGCCCAGCAGACGGTTGATCAAGGTGGACTTACCGGCGTTCGGACGTCCGACGACGGCGACTCGGATCCCGGTCGGGTCCTGGGTCTCGGGGGCCTCTCCGCGTGCCGGCAAGGCGTCGAAGACCCGATCGATGAGCGCGCGGACACCCGATCCCTGGGTGGCCGACAGGGGCCAGGGTTCGCCCAGACCCAGCTGATGGAAGTCGGCCGCGGCCAGGGCGGGTTCGGTGGAGTCGCTCTTGTTGACGACCAGCGCAATGGGCTTGCCGAGTCGGCGCAGACGCGCACCGATGGCGATGTCCTCCGGGGTGCAGCCGTCCCGGGCATCCACCATGAAGAAGAGCTGATCCGCCTCGTCGATCGCGCACTGCACCTGACGTTCCATGAGCGCCTCGACGCCCTCGGGCGCGGTGCCGATCCCGCCGGTGTCGACCACGACATAAGGGCGAGGCCCGATCCGACCAATGCCATATTGGCGATCGCGGGTGAGCCCTGGAAAGTCGGCGACCAAGGCATCGCGGGTACGGGTCAGACGGTTGAACAGCGTCGACTTGCCCACGTTGGGCCGCCCGATGAGTGTGATGACGTTGAGCATGGGTCTCGGGGCTTGGTTTGCGACCAAGCCAAACCATCAGGGCGTCTGGTCGGCGGTCTCTGGACGACCGAGGGTCGGTGTCTTGCTGCGACCCCGTGGCGGCGGTGCCGGACCGACCGTCAAGGCGCTGAGTGTACCGTCTTCGGCATAGACATAGAGCCGTCCGCCGGCGACCAAAGGCCGGGCCTGGATGCCGGCCTTCTTGGTGATCCGGGTGCGTCCGACCAGTCGGCCGTCAGATTTGTCGAGGAGGTGTAGATAACCCTCCAGATCGCCCACGGCGACTAGGCTGCCGATGAGCGCCGGGGCCGTCAGCTGTCGGTACCTCAGCCCTTCCTGCTTCCAAAGTCCTGCGCCGGTGACCAGCTCGGCCCCCCAGACCTGATCATCCGAGTCGGTGACGAAGATGCCGGCGCCATCGGCCGCGAGACCGGCGTGGGCCGACAGCTCGCGGCGCCACAGGACCTCACCCGTGACGGCATCCACGGCGGCAAGGTCGCCATTGTAGGAGCCGACGAAGAGGGTCGTGCCGATCAGGATGGGGTCGGCGTCGATGTCGGCGATGCGGGCGATCTCCGAGCGCCCCCTGGGTCGTGTCACGATGGTCTCCCACAAGGGGGTACCATCTTCTGGGTCGAGCTTGACCAGCTTGCCGCCCGAGAGGCCGACCACGACCCCGTCCGGCACCATGATCGGCGTGCTGCTACCGCGCAGGGTCAGGACGGGCGCCGGATAGGCGATCCGCCAGAGCTCCTTGCCGGTAGCCGCCTCGATGCCGTGGAGGCTGTCGTCGAGCGTATGGACGACGACCTTGCCGTCTCCCGTGAAGCGCGGGACCGAAAGCACTTCGCTCCCCAGCCGCACCCGCCATTGCTCCGTCCCATCTGCGATGGACAAGGCGACCAGGTCCCCCAGGCTGCTGCCGAGCACGAGCCGACCATCCTCGATGTCCGGACCGCCGCTGAACGCCAGCCCCATCTCCCGCTGCCAGACGAGGCGCCCGTCGTCGGCGTCCAGCGCCGCCACACGGCCCCGGGCATCGGCGACATAGAGGCGCCCGGCGTGAAACGCAGGCACCAGATACAGACGCCGCTCCTCGGTCCCCCGCGTGGGCCGTGCAGACCAGCGGGTGCTCGCACCGACCTCCAAGACGAGATCGGTCAGCTTGGTCGGCGGTGTCGGATCCTTCTCCTTGCCGAACCAGGGGATGGAGCCGCACCCCGCGAGCGAGAGCGCCAAGAAGAGTGCGAGCAAGGGTGGTCGGTGCCGGCCGGCCGGCACGGGCGCACGACCCGATCCACGACCTCCGAATCCTGATCTGAGCTGCGAAGGCATGTGACCTGTCCCTGAGGCCTAACCGGCCGAGGGTAGATTGTCGAGCTTGAGACGAATGAGTTGCGACAGGCCCGTGCCCTGCTCGATGGCCTGCTGGTAAGCGGTGCGCGCCGCTGCGACGTCGCCTCGGGCCGCTGCGATGTCTCCGCGCACGGCGGCGAACTCGCCGGCGAAGGCGGGGCTGACGTCATTGGTCGTGATGGTGTGGGCAGCGGCCTCCAACTGACCCTCGGCCACTTGGATACGCGCCAACCGCAAGGCCGCGATCCGGGTGAGGGCGGGGTCTGGGGCGTCTGCGACGACATCTTCCAGGGCGGCCATGGCCGCGGCCGCATCGCCCGCCTCGTAGAGTGCTTTGGCCGCGACCAGGGCGCTGAGAGCCACATAAGGCGTGGAGCCGAATTCCTCGCGGATCAAGTCCGCCCGCTCGGCGACCCCTTCGGCCTGGGTGGCCCCGCCGGCCGTCATCAGCAGCTGCTCGAAGGCAGTCGAGGCCTGCGCGGCGACGCTGTCTCGGTAGTCGAGCCAGAAGCGCCAGCCGTAGATGGCGCCGAGGCCGATCAAGGCGCCGGCGATCACGGACAGGCCATTCTCCTTCCACCATTTCTTGATGGCTTCGACCTTTTCCTCGTCGGTTTCGTAACTCATCCTTCTCTCTCTCGATTTAAGAATCCGCTTGGTGGTGGTGGGTCGGCCCGCGCTGATCCCCGATGTTGCGGCTCAGGAAGGCCGCCAGCTCGTCCAGTCCCAGCTCGCGCTGTTCCCCCTCTTCGCGCAGCGGCTTGACACCGATGACATCGCGGTCCAACTCCACCTCACCGAGAACCAGTGCGTAGCGCGCACCACTCTTGTCGGCACGTTTGAACTGACTCTTGAAGCTGCCGCCACCACAATGGGTGATGAGTCGCAGCTCGGGGACGGCATCGCGCAGACGCTCGGACAGCAGGGTGGCCGACTGCTGGGCCCGCTCGCCGACCGCGACCAGATAGGCATCGACCGGTCGCGCAGCCGCATGTCCGGCGAGCTCCAGGAGCTCGACCAGGCGTTCCATGCCCAGCGCGAAACCGACCGCGGGGGTCGGGCGACCCCCCAGCTGCTCGATGAGGCGATCGTAGCGCCCGCCGGCACAGACGGTCCCCTGCGCCCCCAGGTCCTCGGTGATCCACTCGAACACGGTTCGATTGTAGTAATCCAGCCCGCGGACCAAGCGGGGATTCACCCGATAGCCGATGCCGGCCTCGTCGAGCCCATGGCAAATGCGCTCGAAATGCGTCCGGCTCTCCGGGCCGAGATGCTCCATCACGGAGGGTGCGTCCGCGACGATCTGCTGGGTCTGGGGGTGCTTGGAGTCCAGGATTCGCAGCGGATTGGTCACGAGACGTTTGGCACTATCCGCGTCGAGCCGCTCGACATGCCGGCCGAGATAGGCAGCCAGCTGGCCGCGGTAGGCGAGCCGCTCGTCCGGGTCGCCGAGCGTGTTGAGCTCGAGTCGAAACCCGCCCAGCCCCAGGACCCGCCAGAGGCGCGCCGTCAGCAGGATGAGCTCCAGGTCGATGTCCGGTCCCGCCAGACCGAAGGCCTCGACACCGATCTGATGAAACTGTCGATAGCGCCCGCGCTGGGGGCGCTCGTAACGAAACATGGGACCCTGGTACCAGAGCCGTTGCGGCTGAACCAAAAGGCCGTGCTCGATGGCGGCTCTTACACAACTTGCTGTACCTTCTGGACGCAGGCTCAAGCTATCGCCGTTGCGATCCGCGAAGCTGTACATCTCCTTCTCGACGATGTCGGTGACCTCGCCGATGGAGCGCTTGAACAGGTCCGTGACCTCGACGAGCGGCGTGCGGATCTCCGCATAGCCATAAGCCGCGAGCAAGTCGCGTGCGCGCTCCTCGATACGGTGCCAGATGGCGATCCGTTCCGGCAGGATGTCGTGCATCCCGCGGATGGCTTGAATGTACTTGCTCATTCTGAATGAGAGAAATTCTGAAGGATACGGAAGAGTGCAGCTCGGCCGCGCTTGGAGTGTCGAGACTGCCGCTCGGTCATTGGGGTGCGGTCGGGTCGAGCGTAAAACGCGCCACATTGCCGCGCGAACGACCAATGACGTCGAAGGGCCGCCCTTCGACCATGACCCGGGTGGCCAAGGCATTACCGATCACGAACTTGTAAGGCGGCTCACCGGTCAGCAGATGCCGATCCCCGTCGCGCATCTCGCCGTTGAGCACCACGGACCCATCGGCTGCACGCACGTCCACCCAGCAGGTGCCGGTGAATTCGATGGCCACCTCCGGGGCCCCGCTCGGCTCAGGGGCTGCGACCATCTCAGGGGTCTGCACTGGCAGCGTCCCGGATACCGGCTGGGAGACCGTCGAGTCCGTGACTGGGGCCGTTGCCGATGCTGCGAGTTCGGGCAGAACGGAGGACGCCGGGTCGGGCCGGGGTGCCGGTGATTCCGCCTCGAGGGAGGCAACGCCGGACGGGGTCCTCGTCTCAGGAGAAGGCGGCTCGTCGGGTGCCTGTTTCAGCGATGGTTCCGGGGCAAGGCTCTGGGGCGCCTGAGCCAAGGTATCGGAGACGGGCGATGGGCCTGTCCCGGTCGTATCCGGAAGCTCCCACTCGGGCTCGGTCGCCGACTGACCCTGGTCGAGCTGGGCGGTGGCGGCATCCTGGGCCGCGGTTGGGCCCAGGTTGTAGGGCTCGAGCCACCAGAGCAGTGCCATGCCTAGCGCCACGCCGACCAGGCCCAGACTCAGGAGACGCACCCAGAGACCGCCGGAGGAACCGCCAGGGCTCGGGCGTCCAGACAAGGTGGCTGTGGTCTGTATCTCCGGGATGGATGCGGCCTTGCGATAGGCGTTGACGATCGGGATCGGATCCAACCCCAGCAAGCGAGCGTAATTCCTCAAATAGCCGGCGACGAAAACCGGGTCCGGTAGGCTGTCATAGCGATCCTGCTCGAGGAACTCCACGACCTGAGGTCGCAGATGAAGCTGGGAGGCGACCCGCTCGATCTCCAGTCCACGCGACTCGCGCTGCAGACGCAACCGCTGCCCCGGGCTCTGGGATAGGTCGACCAGGCTCTGATCCTCTGGAGGCATGACTGTCGGCTGGTTCATGGCGAAGGGGATTCCTACAATCCGCGGGTCTTGGGCGGTGCTTCTGGGAAGTTGGCGTCGAGCACCTTCTGGTAATAGTTGGCGCGCTTGCGGTTGCCGAGCTTACGTTCGACCTGGGTACCGATCGTGAGTGCGAGAAAGGAGGTCGAGGCCGCTCGAATCGTTTGGGGCTCGAAATAACGGTCCAGATAACGCTTCGCCGTCTTGGTGTCGCCGCGCTTGTAGGCCAGCTCCGCCATCTTTGCCAAGGCCGGTCCGAAGCTCGGGCTCGCGGCGATGGCGTCGCGATAATAGCGCTCGGCCTTATCGGTGTCGCCGGCGCTGGCTGCACAATCGCCGGCATTCGTCATGGCGACCCAGGGAGTCGAGTACAGCGGGCTTTCGAGCACCTTCGCGAACTGGGCATCGGCCTCCGCGTATTGCTGCTGGCGACATTGGAAGGAGGCGTAGGCGTAACGCACGTCCGGATTCCTCGGTGCGAGCCCGACCGCCCGGTCATAGTGCTGTTGCGCACGCTCCGCTTGACCAATCTCCTCGTAAAGGAAGGCCACCCAAATGTGGGCGCGGGGATAACGCCGGTCGGCCTCGAGCGCCTGTTGTGCCCGCCGGAAGGCGATGTCGACCTGTCCACGTGCATAATACTCCTCGGCCATGCGCACATAGAGCTCGGCCGGGCTATCCTCTGGATCCAGGCCGAGTGCCTCGTCGCCCTTGTTGAAGTGCTTGTTGCCTCCGCAGGCCACCAAGAGGAGGCAGAGTCCAAGTGTCGCGACCGAGCGTGCAGAGCGTCGATTCATCGATGGGTTCAGCACGAAGCCACCATCCGGCCGCGCTCGACCAGCGCGCGGTCGAGCCGGCGCGTACGATCTTCCACCCGACCGACGAGCTGACCGCAGGCCGCGGCAATCTCATCGCCCCGCGTCTTGCGCGTCATGGCAAAGATCCCCGAGCGCATCAGCCGCTGCCGGAAGGACTCGATCCGCTCGGGCGGCGAGGTCACGAAGTTGCTGCCCGGAAAGGGATTGAAGGGGATCAGATTCAGCTTGGAGGGTACGCCCTCGAGCAACCGGATGAGCTGTTTGGCGTGGGCAAGGCTGTCGTTGACGCCATCGAGCATGACGTACTCCCAGGTCACCTTGCGGCGTTTGTCGTCGGCGACATAATCCCGGCAGGCGGGCACCAGCTCGGCGAGCGGGTACTTGCGATTGATGGGGACCAGTTGGTCCCGGAGCGCGTCGTTCGGGGCGTGCAAAGAGACGGCGAGAGAGACGTCGCTGACCTCGCGCAGACGGTAGATGTTGGGGACCACGCCAGAGGTGCTCAGGGTGACCCGCTGCTTGGAGAGCATATAGGCGAGGTCGTCCTGCATCGTCTCCATCGCCTTGACCACCGCCTCGAAATTGGCCAATGGCTCGCCCATGCCCATCATGACGACGTTGGTCGGTGGGGAGCCAATCTGGCGGGTCGCCTGCCAGACCTGACCAATGATCTCACCGGCACTCAGGTTGCGATTGAACCCCTGCCTGGCCGTCGCACAGAAGGCGCAAGCGAGCACGCAGCCCACCTGGGAAGAGACGCAGAGGGTCGTGCGTCGACCATCGGGGATGAAGACGGTCTCGATGCGCTGGCCATCCCAGAGCTCCATGACCCATTTGAGCGTCCCGTCCGCCGACGGCTGATCCTGAACGATGCGCGGCAGTTGGACCACCGTCCTCTCTCGGAGCGCGCTGCGCAACGACTTGGGGAGATCGGTCATGGCGTCGAAGTCGAGGACGCCGTGCTTATGGATCCATTTGAAGAGATTGCGTCCATGAAAGGCCTTGAAACCGAGCCCCACGACCAGTGCCTCGCAACCCGTGAGGTCGAGGTCGAGCAGGTTGGGCCTGGTCTGCGCGGCGGTCATGGCCGGGCTCGTCAGCGGGTGCGGGGACAGACGCCCTCGGGGAAGAAGAAGGCGATCTCCGTCTCGGCCGTCTCCGCGGAATCCGAGCCATGCGCGGCGTTCTCGGTGAAGGAGTCGGCGAAATCGGCGCGTATGGTGCCAGGCGCGGCATTGGCCGGGTTCGTGGCACCCATGATGTCGCGGTTCCCGGCGATGGCGTCCTCACCCTCCAGTACCTGGACCATCACCGGGCCCGAGATCATGAAATCCACCAACTCGTCGAAGAAGGGTTTGCCTTGATGCACCGCGTAGAAGGCGCACGCCTGCTCTCGGCTCAGGTGCAGCATGCGGGCTGCCACGATGCGAAGGCCGGCGGCCTCGAACCGACCGAGAATCGCGCCAATGGCATCCTTGGCGACGGCATTCGGCTTGATGATGGAGAGAGTGCGCTCAATAGCCATGCGGGCTCCTGCTAGAACATCTAAAGGGGCGTCGGGATTCGACAGCGGAAGGTCGACTGTTCATCCAACCGACTCGAGGCGGGTCGGTGGTGGCCATCCATCTGGTTCGCAGTCAAGTAGCAAGTCTAACGGCAGCAGCTGGACCGGGCAATGGTGGCTCCTTGCCCGGACGCCCTCGTGAGGCTCGAGGGTCCGCATCTTCGATCAGGGGTTCCAGGTCTCCGCCAGCAGGGCCTTGACCTCTGCCCGGATCTGGGGGACATCACTCTCCTTGAAACCCAGGTGCACCTTTCGGATGTCGCCTCGCCGGTCGATCAGGAAGGAGGAGGGCATGCCCTTCACCCGGTAGCGTCGCGGACACTTGCCTTTGGGATCGACCGTCACGGTGAAGTCCACCGGGTGTTTGCTCAGGAATGAGAGCGCATCGCGGCGCTCTTCATCCAGATTGATGGCGATCACCTCGAACCCCTGCTCTTTGAGCTCTCGGTGGAGTCGATCCAGAAAGGGAAAGGACTTGGCGCAGGGGCCGCACCAGGAGGCCCAGAAATCCAGGTAGACGACCTTGCCTCGCCGCGCCGCCGGATCGACGCTCCCACCACCCGAGATGGCTGGCGTCGGGCAGCTCGGTGCTGGGGTGCCCTCTTCGGCAGCCATGCCCGTCGTCCAGGCAAGTGCGAGTAGAATGACGGAGAGGGATCTGAGCTTCATTAGGCTGTTCCTGGAGTCGATGACCGGAGCCGGGCGAGCAATCTTTCGCTCAGAGTTTCGCAGGTCCGACCCCAGCGCGGCAAGACGCTGATCCCAAGGCCGCAGGATCGGCAATCCTGCAATCAGCGAAGCGCGAAGGATTGCTTCATATTCAGTGACATCATGAATCATTACGACGTCTTCAACGGCGATGCCGATGGTCTCTGCGCCCTGCAGCAGCTGCGGCTGGTCGAACCGCACGAGAGCATTCTGGTGACTGGGCCCAAGCGCGAGATCGGCTTGCTCGATCGGGTCCCCAGCGGGTCGGCCGCCAGCGTCACCGTGCTCGATATCTCGCTGGACAAGAACCGCTCCGCCCTGGAGCGATTACTCGCCGAGGGTGTCCATGTGCGTTATTTCGACCATCACTTCCCCGGCGACATCCCCTCCCATCCCGCGCTTGAGGCCCATGTGGAGACCAGACCGGACAAGGGCACCAGCCTTCTGGTCGACCATTACCTCGGCGGTGAGCAGCGGGCCTGGGCCGTGGTGGGGACCTTCGGCGACAACTTCGATCTGGCGGCCCGCCAGGCGGCCGAGCCGCTGGGGTTGCGCGAGGCCGAGCTCGAATCACTGCGCGACCTGGGGATCTACCTCAACTACAACGGCTATGGCGCAAGGGTCGAGGACCTGCACTTCGCGCCCGATGCCCTCTTCAGACGTCTGCAGCCCTACGCGAATCCGCTCGCCTTCATCGCCGAAGACCCGGCCTTCGCGGCACTGCGCGACGGCTATCGAGACGACATGGAACGAGCGCGATCCATCCAGCCGGCCTTCGAGGACGCAGGCCATCGCTTGATCGTGCTGCCCGCCGAGCCCTGGGCACGCCGCGCCAGCGGTGTGCTGGGGAACGAGCTCGCCCAGCGGTCAGCAGGTCACGCCCATGCCATCCTCACCCGTCTCCCCGCTGGAGGGTTTCTGGTGAGCGTGCGTGCGCCACTGGCTCGGCCGCACGGGGCAGATGCGCTTTGCCGGGCCTTCTCGACCGGGGGCGGACGCAAAGCGGCGGCAGGCATCAACGAGCTTCCGGACGCGGACTACGATCGCTTTCTGGACGCCTTCCGAACGGCCTTCTAAACCGCGTCCAGAGTGAAATGTGTCGTTTTCACTTCGTGTCTGGCTTTGAGGATTCCACTGGCCTTGATAGGGACGCGGCTTAAAATTTCATCTCAAAAACCAGAACATCACCCCATCGTCTATCCTCAGCGGGGCTCACCACGACATCGAGGTGCCAGCCGGTGTCAATGGCCGCCCTGAGCGCCGCTCCCCAGGAACTCTGGCCAGAGTAGACTCCCGGGACTGACCCGGCGATTGAGTGAGTAGGTGGCAATCTGACCATTCTGGGCGGCCGTGACGACCTCGACGAGCGCGTCACCGTTGACGTCACCAATCACCGGGGAGGCGATGAATTGATCGGCGCCGGACACCTTGATGTTGTCATAGCCCCCATGCTCGAGCGCGCTGTCCACCAGCTGCCGAACGCAGCCCTTGGGATCCGGCGCGCCCTTGAGGATGGTGGCAATCTCCCCGTCGCTCAGTTCACTGGTGAGGCCATCACTGCAGAGTAGGATGCGACCGTCGCGGTAGAAGGTGCCGCGGACGGTATCGACCGTCACCTCCCGCAGATTGGCGTAGCCAAGCGATTGGCTGATCACATGTCGATCGGGATGCGCGCGCGCCTCCTGCTCTGAGATGGAGGCGCGATCCAGCAAGCCCTGGACGAAGGAGTGATCACGCGTGAGCTGGCGCAGCCTGCGCCCATCCCAGTAGTAGGCGCGGCTGTCGCCGACCCAGGCCACCTCGTAGCCATGACCCTCAACGCGCAGCGCGACCACGGTCGAGCCCATCCCAGCCCCGCCGGCCCCCTCCGCGGCACCGTTCAGAACGGCATGGTGCGCACCGCCAACCGCATCCGCCAGCGCGACACCCGCGGCAACGGCGTCCGCGATGTAGTCGACGACGATGGCGCTCGCCACCTCGCCGCTCCTCGCGCCGCCCATGCCATCGGCCACCGCCCAGAGACCCAGCTTGGGCAGCGCCGCGCAGGCGTCCTCGTTGTGGTCTTGGACCCGCCCGGGGTGGGAGAGTCTGGCGGAGACGCAGCGGTCCTCCGCGCGGATGCTGGTCGTGGCCATGCCGGGTTACTCCTGCGCCGGCGTGGTGCCGACCCTGATTCTCGGTCTGGTAACGCTGAGTCCCCGAAGACAGCCGCGGGCACCTCGACGCGGAGGCGCGGTCGCCAAGCAGTGGACCGCCCTGTGACGCATCACTCCAACATGCCCTCGACGCGGCGGATGAAGGGTGCCACCTCGTGACGATACCGCAGGCCCTCACCCGGCGGGGCAACCCGGAAGCTGCGGTCGAGCACACGTTTCACCGGCGCCCCGCTGGGCATCTGGCCCAGCAGCTCCAGCCGCACGCGATAGACGCCGGCCTGTTTTGGCTGGAGGGTCACCACATCCTGGCCGGCCGCCTTGCCGGCGAGGAGACTGGCCGATGCGCTTGCGTAGCGCCTCGCGCCGCTCGCCGGCCATGGGGCCGAGCTCCACCAGGGGATTGATCTCCCGTGCGTGCGCGTCGAAATCGATCACCCCGAGCCGCACACTGGGCGGCATCAGGTCCAGCATCCTGGCCAGCGCCTTGAGGCGCAGGTCCTGCGGATCCGTCTTCTTCATGCTTCCGGAGCTGTCGATGAGCACCACGATCGGCGGGGCGCCGGACTGAGCGCCTGGGCTCGTCCCGACGACGGGGGTGATCTCGCGACCGTCCTGGGCATCCCCGAGGCCCGAGGGCGCGGCGACGAAGCCAGGGGGCGGCGCGCTACCCAGTCCGGTCTCGGATTGGCGCCACTTCTCGAGGTTGGCGGCGGCCGTCTGCGTGAAGGTCTCGAACGCCGGGACCGCGCTCTCCAAGGCGCCGGTGAAGTCGTCTGCGGCCAGCAACGTCTCCGCCGCGGTGCGCGCGCCCGAGCCGGGCACCAGATCCGCGGCCGCGTCGCGTACCATGCCCAGGCCGTGCAGGAGCTGGGCGGTCGAGTCAGGCTCGCGCTGCAGGCCTTGCAGCAGGCGATTGGCGGGCATCAGGTAGGTGTCGACCCAGACCGCATCCTGATAGCGTGCCTGGACCTCGGCGACATCCAAGGGGCGCGCGGCGCTCTGGTCCAGCGCCAGTCGCTGCCGCCGCTCGGTGAACGCGATCAGCCGCTCGAGCCGCTTGAGTCCCTCCTGGACATGGAGCAGTGACATGGAGCAGTCCCCACTCCTCCGCCACCAGCTCGGGTGACTTGAGCAGGGCATCGCGCAGCGCCTGCTTGGCCGCGCCGTCCATGGCGGCAAAGGCGCCGCCGCCATGCCCCAGATCGGCCGTCGTCCCCGCGACCCCAGTCTGCAAGGGCTTGTCCTGGAGCCATTCCAGTCCCTTGATGCTCAGATGCAGCCCCAGCGCGCTCGCATTCGCCTCCCGCAGCCGTTGGAGCTCGGCCAGCTGCTGGGGCTGCAGATAGCCGGTTCCGCACAGCGTCTGCGCCCAGGCGAATCCGGCTAGACGCTCGGGCGATTGGCTCGCCGCCTGGCCATCGGGCGTCGTCAGCGTGACGGTCGCGGCGCCCGATGCAAAGCCAGGCGCGACCCGGTAGACCTCGGCGCCATCGACCAGCCACAGTGGCTCGGCCGCCAGCGGGCCCGCCGGCAGCAAGAAGAGGAGACAGCACCATCCACAGAGCCCTAGCCGTCGCATCGATTCGACGCCCGATCCATGCCGAAGTCTGCGCCTATGACAAACCATAGAGCACTCAGGGTCAATCGCGAGACGGGCTGGCGGCGAGCGCCGTAGGTTGGGTTACCGTCTGTGCATGCTCGGATCGATACCATCCCAGAACTGGCTCCTGAGGTTGCCGATGGGGATGCCGCTCGGGCGCTCCAGCGCCGTGGGAAACTGTCCATATGCTACTTCCCGATCCGGACCTGGTGACGAAGCTCCGCTTCGCGAGCACGAGGATTCGCGCCCCCACCGGCTTAGTGCAAGGGCCAGAAGCGGCCTGAGCCGTGAAGCAGAGCTTCATCGCTGAGGTCACGAAGCTGGAGCCTCGTGACCAGACCAAGCGCCGGACGACGCGGTCCCAGAGACCGCCGATGCGCTTCATCTTGGATCCGTGCTCGGCAGAGCGGCGGCGGGGCCGTCGGCGCGCCTACTAGCCCCGCCGCCCGTCGTCCCTGGCAAGGCTATTCGACACTCCCCTCCCTGCGAGGCACTGGAGGCGGGCTCATGGATTCCCGTGGGCACGCCCGCGCCTTCCGTGGAATACGCGGCCCTGGCGGATCACGGGTAGCCTGGGCCAGACGGAGGCCGAGGTTGTTGTTCCGGTTGTACGGCCCGTTCCTGTAGCGGGTGGCAGAGCGCACCCTGCGCGGGCCGTTGTGCCAGAAGCCGCCCCGGTTCACCCGGGAGCGGGCATCATTCTTGACTAAGCAACGCTGCTCCGCTCCGCCGTAGCTACTGTCATAGAGCGAGCAGGTCCATTCCCAGACGTTGCCAACGGTGTCGTACAGCCCCCAGGCATTCGGCCGGAAGCTCCCTACCGGGGCCGTGCGCCTACCGTCCCATTGGCTGCCACAGCCGTCGCAGTTGGCCCGGTTAAGGCCGACAGCATCGCCCCAGGGGTAGGCCGTCGTGCTCCCCGCCCGCGCGGCATATTCCCACTCCGCCTCCGTCGGCAGCCGATAGCGCTTGCCGCTGCGGGCATTCAGCTTGCCGATGTAGTCCTGCACGTCGTTCCAGCTGACCCGCTCGACCGGACAGCGGTCGCAGCCGGAGAAGCGCGATGGGTTGCTCCCCATCACCGCCACCCACTGCGCCTGCGTCACCTCGTACTCGCCGATCGAGAAGCTGTCGACGCAGACGCGATGCTGGCGCTCGTCGTCATCGCGGCCTGACTCGCTCGGTGGACTGCCCATCTGGAAGCAGCCGCCGCCAACGCGGACCATCTCGGGCTCGAAGCCGGCGCGCAGTGCCTTCAGCTTGGCCTCCAGCGTCTTGGCCGTGGGGCTGTCGGGGTCGACTTGGCGCAGGCCTTCGAGCTTTTCCTCTGCCTTCGCCAGAGCGTCCGCGGCCAAGGCAGCCTGCGCCTGCTTCTGGTAATAACGGGCCATCTGCGCCAGCCCGTCCTTGGCCTCTTGGTTGTCCGGGTCCAGCGCCAAGACCGCGCGGTAGCACGGCAGTGCGGTGCCGCCATCGCCGGTCGTGTAGTGCTCCGTCTCCATGTGCGCGCGGTAAGTGGCCAGTTGCTCACGCAGGACCTCCTGCGGATCGGGGCCTTTGCGGGTGAGGCTGAAGGAGGCTTCCACCCACTTCCGATTGCGCAGTTGGATCTTGCGCTCCGTGCTCTTGTAGCCTGAGGCGCTGGCGCTGAGCGTGACCGTGCCTACGGGGAGCCCGGTGTCGAGTTGCAGCGGTGTTTGCGGATGCGCCGTTCCGACATAGTGCCCGTCGATGCGCACCTGGGTATCGGGGGCGTTCATGTGGATTCAGGCGCCTTGGGGATCGGGCTCCGGGGCGCTCAGGGTTGAACCTTCATTGAACAGCATGGCGCGCGTTAGTGCACCACCTCCCCGAGCGCGCTGGCCGTCAGCACGCGCTCGGACCAGACGAGCAATGTCGCCTCGTCGGCGACGGCGATGCGTTGCTCGACATCCTCCGGCAGCGCGCCGAACTTCAGGCGCAACTGCCGCACGAGGACGCGGGCCTCGCCCTGCTGCATGCCCTGCTGCATACCCTCTTCACGGAAACGCTCGGCAAAACGACTCATGGTCTGGGCCTCCTCAGGATAGGTCTGCTGGTATTGTAGGCGCTCGGCGTCGCTGAGATCGGCATAGATGTCGATGAAGTCGAGGTACTTGAGCCGCTTCTCGGGGTCTGGCTCCAGTGCCGTCAGGCCGCGCACCGCCTGGGCGTAGACCTCGAGCTTGCGCTCAGGCGGATAGTCCATGCTCGGCAGCGTCAGGCGTGCGACCAGGTTGGTGCTGTCGCGATAGTCGGCGTAGCGCAGCTCGGCGAGTGCGCAGCGCAGGTAGTGGAAGTCGAGATAGACCCGACGGTCGCCGCCCAGGCGCAGACGCTCGGCAGTGCCGGCGGCAGCGCGCAGGAAGATGACGACCGGCACCACCCGCTCGGTGCCGAGCAGCTCGGCGAGATCCAGGCAGTAGTGGGCCAGGCGATGGATCGAGAAGCGGCGCGGATCGCTCTCCTCTTCGAGCACGAAGAGGATGGCTGCGCGGCGCCCGTCGGGCCATTCGACCAGCAGCGGCACGTCGAGCTCGCGAAAGCGCTTGCCCAGGCGCTCCTGCAACTGCTCCTGGCGCACCGGGAGGATGCGCGCGTCGGGATCCAGATCGGCCGCCTCGGCGGCGGCGAACAGGGCGAGGGCCGCCTGCGGGTAGTCGAGGATGAGGTTCTTGAAGTTTTGGTCATGCGACATCGGGGTGCGCCAGGCTGGAGAGCAGGGGTGCATTCTCGGTCGCTGGCCGGGGGTGATGCAAAATCGCGTGGCGAGTCCGGCATCGGTTCAGCTCGAGTGCTAGGGCAAGTCGCGCCGTGGATGCCCGGGTTGCTTGTGAGATCCTAGGCACATGACCACAGGTACATGCGGTATCAGCCAAAGCCGGAGCGCGTGGTAGTTCTGGACGGCTTGAGGAATCGCCGGGCTGACAGGGTCGCTCGGCTGCGCCATCGAGATCACTTTGAGCCATTTGCGCTGTCTCTAACCCACTGATGTGAATAGCTCTGCGAGACTGGCCGATTTTCTTTACCCCACGTTTACCGCAATGCGGAACGAAGGAT
>JANQGF010000289.1 GCA_028277465.1 Chromatiaceae bacterium | reverse complement strand
CCAAGCGTTTCGCCTCGCGTCTGAGCCTGGCCGCCATGTAGCGATCGCGCTCCTCGATCAGTGGGCCATAGAGGTCTTGGCGCTCGGCGGCGAACTCGGCGAAGGTGGTCTCCAGCACATCGCCCTCCTTCAGTCGCTCCACCTCCTCCTCGGTCACCGTATCGGAGGTCACCATGGCGACCAGCAATCCCACGAAGAGGCTGTAGCGTCTCCACCAGCCGAGATTGGCGGAGATCCGCTTCAGAGTGATGCCGATCTCGCGGTCGATCAGCAGAATCGGCAGACCCTGCTCCCTTGCCAAACGCACGGCGGTGCGCTGTTCGGCACCCGCTTCGACACCGAATTGGTCTGCGAGCCGCTGCTGGTAGGCCGAGAGTGCTAGGTTGGCGACCACCATGTGGACTCGGTTCTGGCGTATCACCGTAAAGAGATCCATCTGGGACAATGACTTGGGATCCATCAAGGCATTGAAGCGGCTCTGGCAGAGCTCGACCGCCACGGCGTCGTATTCTCCGCCGTGCAGCAGCTTGCGTACCTGCTCGGCGCTCGCGCGCGACACGTGCGCGGTACCCAGAAGGGTGATTCGGACCCCATCGACCAGGATCTCGCGCTGAGGTTCGAGTGATTCGGCCATGTTGGGCTCACCACCGAGAGGGAACAAGGGGCGGCATGATAGCGCACTCGGCAAGGACTGATGAGTCAGCGTCAGCGCGCGTTGGTTCCCTGGCACGGATGCCGTATCATCGCGGGCGATGGATTCGGATGATCACGGGACTCCCGATGCGAGCAGCCACAACTCAGGCGCGGTATCAGTGGTCGCTTCTGGTCTGCGCCGTCCTGGCCTTGCCGCTGCTCGGCGGCTGTGGGGCCGTGAAGAAGGACCAGATGACTGTCACCTTGCAATCGGCCACCAGCGGCTATCATACGGCGCTCCGATGGGGCAACTACCCGGCCGCCTTTGGCTATCTGCATCCGGATCTACGCTCGGACAAGCCCCTTCCGGCGGCCTTCGATGGGTTGCAGCTGACCGGGTACGACGTGATTCAGCCGCCACGGATTCTCGAGAACGAGAGTGCGACCCAGATCGTCTTGATCCAGTACCTCTATGAAGACCGACAGGTCGTCAAAGAGCTTCAAGACCGACAGGTCTGGCAGTGGGATGAACAGAAGAAATCCTGGTGGCTCAAGTCGGGCCTGCCCAGGTTCGAGTTCAACCGCGGCGATTGATTGTTTGGGCAGCCCGCGTCGCTGTGAAGGCAAAGGGACTTCGTATCAGAGCGGGCACCCAATGCGTGTCGAGGCCCCGACTGGTGTCAGGTCTGGCGGGGCGTTTCCGCGATTCTCGGCGCGCGTGAAGGTATGAGTAACCTCTTCGCCATCTTTCTGCTACTGCTGCTCGGCTGGTTCTGGCTCGACAGCCTGCGCGCACGCGAGATCGCCATTGCCATCTGTCAAGCCGCATGCTCCCAGCGCCAGCTTCAGTTCCTGGACCAGGCCGTTGCCCTACGCCGGCTCGGCCTGTCGTGGCAGTCGCAGGGTCTTCGGATACGTCGGGTCTTTCGCTTCGACTTCAGTGAGGAGGGGGTCGGCCGGCAGAGCGGCTATCTGGTGCTGCGCGGCCTGGACCTGGAGGAGCTGAGTTTCGGTCTGCCGAGCCAGCCTGAGGATGCCTGAGATCCTGGTCAGGTGGCCCAGTGCGTCATTTGACGACCTTGAGCGTCGGTCCGTCCCTGTCCTTGGTCTTCGGCTGACGTGACGAGGATCGAGGCCCGGATCCTGGGTTCTCGTCCGCAACCGGTCTGGGTGTCGGTCGACTCGCCTCAGGTGCGCTTTCGGCCTCCGACGGCAGGGGTGCTGCCTGCGGGAACACCATTCCCTGCCCGTTCTCGCGGGTGAAGATCCCGACCGCGGCCTCGGTCGGGATCATGACCTCCCGCGCCACCCCGCTGAACCTGGCATTGAACTGAATCCAGTCATTGCCGATCACGAGACCGCGGACCGCTCCGGGCGAGACATTGAGCACGATCCTTCCATCCTCGACGAACTCCCGGGGGACGCTGGTCTCCGGATAGTCCGCGTCCACCACCAGGTGGGGCGTCATCTGATTATCCAAGATCCATTCGTAGATGGCTCGAATCAAGTAGGGTTTGCTCGAAGTCATGGCTCCGGTACCGTCTCTCATCGCGCGATGTCCGCAATCATCTCCCTCTCTGCCTCGGTGAGACTCCGCCGAAAGGCGTCCCAGGAGAAGATCCGCGACATATAGCTACGCACGGATTCCGCCTGCGGCAGCAACTCGATGCCGAGCACCGGTAGTCGCCAGAGCAGAGGCGCGACACAGCAGTCCACCAATGAGAACTCGTCGCTCATGAAGAAGGTATGGGCCGAGAAGACGGGCGCGGTCACGATCAGGCTCTCACTCAGCTCTTTGCGAGCCTGGGCCACCTCGTCGTCGCTACCCTTGAGGATACGCCTCATCAGCGAATACCAGTCGCGATCGATGCGGTACATGAAGAGACGTGCACTGGCGCGTGAGACCGGATCGACCGGGAGTAGAGGCGGATGCGGAAATCGCTCGTCGAGATACTCCATGATGATCCGCGACTCGTAGAGGCGCAGATCCCGATCCACGAAGGTCGGTACCGTACCATAGGGATTGAAGTCCATGACTTCGTCTGGCAGGGCACCCGCATCGACATCGACCACGTCTACCGCGATTCCTTTCTCGGCGAGTACCATGCGGACCTGGTGGCAATAAGGACAAACGGGGTCGGAAAATAGGGTCATCACAGATCGTTTGCTTGCAGCCACTGCCATTCTTCCCTTCTCCAGCGCTCAGGCGGAACCCGGCAGGACTCGAAATTCAGATGTCGCCGACCATTCCGGATCGACTCCCAGCGTCGTGGTCCGGTCGAAGCGTTGGGGCGCGCCCGGACAATGGCTCGGGTCCGCAGCGAGCGGCCAGCCAACCGATCGGCATCATACGTACCGCAAGCTTCCAAGTATAACCCTTCAGCGCGGCCCGGTATGGCGATTTTCCCCGCCCGCCCCTGACCGACAAGGTTCCCGTCGCCTGGGATGGGGTGGAGCCGCCGGTCTCGAGTCGCACCTGAGT
>JANQGF010000259.1 GCA_028277465.1 Chromatiaceae bacterium | reverse complement strand
GGCTCGTCGCGGCGAGGCGCCGCTCCCACCAAATCGAGCGGCTGGGGTGCTGTTCCACGGTAACCGTCGGACCAGTCCTTACTTTTTCTCTGTGATGATCTTGAGGAGCAATTAAGATGGCAATCAGCTTACAGAAAGGTGGCAATGTCAGTCTGACCAAGACGGATCCCGGCATGACCAAGGCGCTGGTCGGGCTCGGTTGGGACGCCCGCTCCACCGACGGAGCGGCATTCGATCTGGATGCGAGCGTCTTCATGGTCGGGGACTCGGGCAAGGTCCTGTCGGACGGGCACTTCGTCTTCTACAATCAGAAGACCTCGCCGGACGGTGCAGTGGTTCATTCTGGCGACAATACGACCGGGGCCGGCGAAGGCGACGATGAGACAGTATCGATCAATCTCCCGGGGGTCGGAGCCGATGTTCAGCGCGTCGTGTTTGCCGTCACCATCCACGAGGCCGAAAGCCGCAAACAGAACTTCGGCATGGTACGCAACGCCTTCATGCGTGTTCTCAACCAGGACAGCAATACCGAGTTGGCACGCTTCGACCTGTCTGAGGACTATTCGACCGAGACCGCCATGGTGTTCGGCGAGATCTACCGCCACAGCGGAGAGTGGAAGTTCAAGGCCGTGGGCCAAGGATTCGCAGGCGGGCTCAAGGCGCTGGCCTCTGACCATGGCGTCAATGTCGGCTGATGGCGGACCACCCGAGGGCGTTCGATTACCACCTTGGGGAGATTCGCCCCGGGAGAAGCGAGTGTGCCTAGCTTCAATGTGACTGGAGACATCGATCCCTTCCTGCACGTGAGTCTGCGCAAGGGCGAGAAGATCTTCTGCGAATCCGACGCCATGGTCATGATGGAGGACGCCCTGCAGGTGAAGGGTCAGATGCGCGGCGGATTGGGTCGCGCACTGCTGCGGCGGCTGGCAACCGACGAGTCGCTGTTTCAACAGGAGATCGAGGCGGTCGGGGGCGACGGTGACTGTCTCTTGTCGCCCGTGCTTCCAGGTGGACTCGAGTTGCTGGACGTGGGTCCGGATTCCGCCTTCACCCTCTCCGATGGCAGCTTCCTGGCGGCAGAATCGACGGTCGAGGTTCGACCGCGCATGAATACGCTGGGCGGTGGCCTCTTCGGAGGAACCGGTGGATTCGTGATCATGGAGGCCGTGGGACAGGGGAAGCTGGCGGTCTCCGGATACGGGTCGATCTTCACCCTCGAGGTCTCGCCCGAGCGCGACACCGTCATCGACAACAGCCACGCGGTGGCTTGGTCGTCCAACCTGCAATTCGAGGTCGGAATGCCCAAGACGGGTGGTGGATTCTTCGGGACACTGGTCAATTCCGCGACCTCGGGCGAGGGCCTGGTGATCAAGTTCCGAGGTCGAGGCAAGGTGGTCATCTGCTCACGCAACCGCGACCTCTTCCGTGCCCAGGCGTAGCGGACCGGCATGGGTTGACAGCAAGCAAGCAACGAGGTGAACGACAATGGCGATCAGCCTACAGAAGGGTCAGAAGATCTCGCTGGACAAGGAGGCCGGTGGCGGGCTGACCCGCATCGTCATGGGGCTTGGCTGGGATGCAGCCAAGGGCTCCGGGATGCTCGGGGGGCTCTTTGGCGGCGGTGGTGGGAGTATCGATCTCGATGCCTCCTGCCTGACCTTCGACGAGCAGGGGAATCAGCTCGATGCCGTCTGGTTTCGCCAGCTGCGCAGCAAGGACGGGAGCATTCAACACACGGGGGACAATCTCACGGGCGAAGGCGAAGGCGACGACGAGCAGATCCGGGTCGATCTGACGGCCGTGCCGGCGAACGTCAAGAGCCTGGTCTTCACCGTGAACAATTACACCGGCCAGGACTTCTCCCGGGTGGAGAATGCCTTCTGCCGCATCCTCAACGGCGCCAACGACGCCGAGATCGCGCGCTACGATCTGAGCTGTCAAGGAAGCCACACCGCCATGATCATGGCGAAGGTCTACCGCCATCAGGGCGAATGGAAGATGCACGCCATCGGCGAGGTCGGTCAGGGGAAGACGTTCGAGCAATTGCTGCCTCAGATCCGCCCGCACCTCTAGATGCCTGAGTGGAACCAGTCGGCGTCGGGAAGACCGAGCCATGGATCGCCGGCAGGCTCGGTCCGCGCCTGTCTGTCGGGGATCCAGGTCGCACGGGTCGACCGCAACGACCCGTGACCAGCCTGTGCCAAGCGGAGCTGGCGACCGGCAGGCTCAGCGTTCAGGTCCATGAGGCCGCCTTTCCGCTCGAGGAGTTGGTGGGCTTCGCCGCCCGCGATAACCGCAAACGAGGATTTCTGTTTGTCAGCAAGGTGCTCGGCAAGCATTGGCCGGTCGCGCCCTCGCGCATGCGCCAGATCCATGATCACCTGGCGTCGCGACTCGACCTGGGCCCGGGTCCATCCCTGTTCGTCGCGATGGCGGAGACGGCCACCGGACTCGGACAGGGTATCTTCGAATCGGTGCTGGGGCGGCGCGCGGGCACCGAGGCGCTCTTCATTCATTCCACCCGCTACCGGGTCGCGGATCGCGCCTTCCTGGAATTCGAGGAGCCCCATTGTCACGCCCCCGACCAACTCCTCTACGAACCGACACGTCCCCACCAATTGGCGCTCTTCCGCAATGCACGCGAGCTCATCCTGGTGGACGACGAGATCAGCACCGGCGCGACGCTCTGCAATCTGGTGGCCGCCTACCGGTCCCGGAATCCGCAGCTGGAACGGGTGTGGTTCGTGACCATCACGGATTTCAGCGGCCAGGAAAGCAGCGAGCGTTTCTCGCGAGAACTGGGTCTACCCCTGTCGTGCGTGGCTGTTTTGAAGGCGAGTTTCTCTTTCCGGCCGACCCAGATGCCAGACGGCGAACAAGCCGCCGCGGCCGTCGGTGCCAACTGGCGTGCCTCCGAGCAGATCGCCCGAGATCTGGGGCGTTTCGGGATCGACCGACGGCTTCGGGTCCCATCCGCGGACATCGACCGGCTGAGCCAGGGGCTGGCCCCGGGCGCTCCCGTCCTGGTGCTGGGAACCGGAGAATTCATGCACCTCGCCTTCCGGATCGGGCTGCTCTTGGAGGCACGTGGATTCGCGGTGACCATGCAAGCGACCACCCGGTCGCCCATCAGGCTAGGCGGCGACATTGGAAGAAGGCTCGTCTTCGCCGACAATTATCGTGAGGGCATCCGGAATTATCTGTATAACGTCGAGCCAGATGCATTCGCCCGCATTGTCCTATGTCACGAGACTCGGGTAGAGGGCGTTGCTGATCTGGTGCAAAAGCTGGGATCCGGTTGTCTGACCTACCGCTGCACGACGGAGCAGGGATAGGCCGCCACATCCCCGGCTCGGAGTGCGACCGACTCTCTAACACACCCTGAGGAGAACCCTATGGCCATCAGTCTGAACAAGGGCGGCAACGTCAACCTCAGCAAAGAGGCACCCAACCTGGAGAACCTCCTCGTGGGACTGGGCTGGGACGCGCGCGCGACCGACGGGCAGGCGTTCGATCTCGACGCCAGCCTCTTCATGATCAAAGAGGACGGGAAGGTGCCGAGTGACGCCTATTTCATCTTTTACAATCAGAAGACCTCGCCGGAGGGCTCGGTCGAGCACACCGGGGATAACCTGACTGGCGCCGGTGAGGGCGATGACGAATCCATCATGGTCACCCTGTCCAAGGTTCCCCCGGAGATCCAGCGCCTGGCGGTCGTCGTCACCATCCACGAGGCCGAGGCCCGCAAGCAGAATTTCGGGCAGGTCAGCAATGCCTTCGTGCGCGTCGTCAATCGCGACACGAACCAGGAGGTGGTTCGGTTCGACCTGTCCGAGGACTATTCCACCGAGACCGCAATGATCTTCGGCGAGCTCTATCGCCATAGCGGGGACTGGAAGTTCAAGGCCGTGGGCCAAGGATACTCGGGGGGCCTGCGTGCGCTCGCCCTGCAACACGGCGTCAACGTCTAATCCTGCGTTGGTTATCCGGCAATGAGGCTATCACGCGGACAGCGGGCGAAGATCGCCGATCTCCTTCCAAAGGGTCAGCGTTTCACGATCGGCGTCGCGGTCAAGGCGCCTGGAATGGCGATCGACTTCGCTTGCTTTGGCCTGGATAGTCAGGGCAAGCTCTCGGACGAGCGCTACATGACCTTCTTCAACCAGCCGACGACGCCTTGTGGCGCGGTGCGGCTCATGACGCCCTCGGGCGATGCGGCCGGCTTCGCGGTGGATCTCGGGAGGCTGCCGGAAACGATCGAACGGCTGACGGTCACCGCGGCCTTGGACGGGGCCGGGGCCATGTCTCAGATCGGCGACGGCTATGTGCGCTTCCTGGATGGCGACACCGAGGTTGGTCGCTTCGCCTTTTCGGGCGCCGACTTCGCCGGGGAGCGCGCACTCATGCTCCAGGAGATCTACCGCAAGGACGGCGTCTGGCGGACCTGCGCCCTGGGCCAAGGCTTCAACGGCGGGCTGGCGGCGCTCGTGCAACACTTCGGCGGCACGGTCGCCGAGAGCCCGCCACCGCCCGCACCAGCCAAGCAACCCCCAGCGCCGGTCAATCTCAATAAGATCACGCTGGAGAAACGTGGCAACCGAGTCTCGCTCGAGAAGCGGGACAATGCTGGCCACGGCGAGATCCTGGTCAATCTCAACTGGACGCAGCCACCCGCGAAGCAGGGCTTCTTCGCCGGGCTGCGCTCCAACAAGATCGATCTGGACCTCGGCTGTCTGTTCGAGCTCAAGGACGGCTCCAAGAGCGCGGTACAGGCGCTCGGAAATACCTTCGGCGACTACCGGAATCCACCCTATATCGCGCTGGACGCCGACGATCGCAGCGGAAGCCGATCCCAAGGCGAGAACCTCCGGATCAATGGCCAGCATTGGGACGACATCGAGCGGGTGCTCGTCTATGCCTTCATCTACGAAGGCGCGCCGAATTGGGCCGAGGCCGACGCCCTCATCACCATCAAGACCCCCGGCCAACCCGAGATCGAGATCCGGCTGGATTCGCACCGCAATGACCTGCCCATGTGCGCGATCGCGCTGTTGGAGAATCAGGGTGGATCGGTGCAGATCACCAAGCTGGTGGATTATCATCGGGGACACCGAGACGTGGACGAGGCGCACCACTGGGGATTGCAGTGGCAGCGAGGGAGCAAGGATTGAGCCCGCCGCGATCTGGCGTCCTCTTTCTCGCTGGCCAAGACTCAGCGCACCTTTCATCAAGCTTAACGAAACTCAGAATAGGGAGCAGACCCATGGCCTTCCAAGACTTCGTCAACAACCTGAAACAGAAGGCGTCCGAGCTCAAGAACGAGGCGCTCAAGTTCAAGAACAAGGATTTTCTCAATGCCGCGGTGAATGGCTCGGTGCTCATCTCGATGGCGGACGGCAACATCTCCTCCGATGAGAAGCAGAAGATGATGCGTTTCATCGAGAACTACGAGCCCCTGTCCGTCTTCTCCAGCAAAGAGCTGATCGAGGCCTTCCAGAATACCGTGATGCAGATCGAATTCGATAAGGATCTGGGCGAGGCCAAGGCCTACGAGGCGGTGCGAAAGATGAAGAGCAATGACAGCGCCGCCCGCCTCATCATGCGACTGATCATCTCGATCGCTGGCGCGGACGGCATCTTCGACGACAGCGAGAAGCGGGTCGCCCGCAAGCTCGCGATGGAGCTCGGGCTCGACCCGGCGGATTTCGAGCTGGTCTGATCATGACCAGGCGGGCATTCATCACCGGCATCACTGGTCAGGATGGCTCTTATCTGAGCGAATTGCTCCTGGCGCAGGGTTATGAGGTGCATGGCTCGGTGCGCCGCACCAGTACACTGGAGCGCAGCCGGCTGGCGCACCTCTATGCCGATCCGACCCTCTACAATCAGCGACTCTTTCTGCATTATGCCGACCTGGACGACCCCACCACCCTGAGGCGCGTGCTGAACGCCGTTCAACCACAGGAGCTCTACCACCTCGCGGGGCAGAGCCACGTCGGACTGAGCTTCGAGATCCCTGAAACCACCTGTGAATTCACCGCCATGGGGACCCTGCGGCTACTGGAGATCCTACGCGACCTCCCCGAGCCGCCGCGCTTCTTCCACGCCACCTCGAGCGAGATCTTCGGCCGACCGACCGCAAGCCCACAGACCGAGAAGACACCGCTCGCCCCCATCAACCCCTATGGCTGCGCCAAGGCGTTCGCAACCCAGATGGTGCGCGTCTATCGCGCCAGCCACGATTTATTTGCAGTCAATGGGATCCTCTACAATCACGAGTCACCGCGGCGCGGTGAAAACTTCGTCACCCGTAAGATCTGTCGTGCTGCAGCCGCGATCAAATTGGGCCTGCAGGAGGAGCTCGCCCTCGGCGACACGAGCGCCCAGCGTGATTGGGGCCATGCCCGCGATTATGTCCGCGGCATGTGGCTGGCGCTCAACCAGGGGCCACCGGACGATTATGTCTTCGCCACGGGTCAACTGCACAGCGTGCAGCAGGTGATCGAGACCGCCTTCGCTGCGGTCTCACTCGACTGGCAGCACCACGTCAAGTTCGACCGGCACTTTCTACGTCCGGCCGAGCCACTCCATCTGGTTGGCGACGCCAGCAAGGCCCGGGCCGTGCTCGGCTGGTCTCCCACGACCTCCTTCCAGGAACTGATCCAAGAGATGACCCAGGCGGAGCTCGACCAGTTGTCGCAGGGCGAACGCCGAGGAACAGCGCGCCCTGAGGCCAGGTAGGACCGCCCGGCAGAGACCGGCGCGACCTGGGGACTCGAGCAAGCCATCTGTGAACCAGGACGACCTGACGCAGAGGAGCGGACAGCGCCTCTGCTCTCTCGACCGAGATCGTCGACAACCGACCGCGATGTCCCAGGAGCCACTCGTGACCATCGCCGTCCCGTCGCTTGATCAGGGACGATATCTGAATGACGCCCTGGCCTCGATCTTCCAGCAGGACCTGCCGCTCGAGGTCTTCGTCCTCGATGGTGGCTCGACCGATGGCTCGGTCGAGATCATCGCAGGCTGGGCGGATCGATTGGCGGGATGGCGCAGTCATCCGGACCTGGGACAGTCCGCGGCCATCAACGAGGGAATCGCCGCCGGCCGCGCTCCCTTCGTTTGCTGGGTCAATAGCGACGATTGGCTCTTACCCGGGGGCCTGAAGGCCCTGTTGCGTGGTCTCGAGGCGGCACCGCAGGCCTCCGCCGCCTACGGCCGGGCATGGAACTACTTCGAGAAGAGCCGCTCGAGAAGCCCCGCTTGGGTCCAGCCCTTCAGCGAGCGCTGGTTCGCGATCTATTGCTTCATCACCCAGCCCGCGACCTTGATTCGGCGCTCGGCATGGGAAAGGATCGGCGGACTGGACCCGAGTCTCCAGATGGCGATGGATTACGATCTCTGGTGGCGTCTCTACAAGACCTGTGGTCCACTGCAATTCGTCGATGAATTCGTCGCGGTGAACCGCGAGCATCTCGACACCAAGACCCGCACCAAGCGGCGTCTGCACTATCGCGAGGCCATCGATGTCGTGCGCAGACATCATGGTCGGGTGCCGATCAAGTGGTGGATCGCTCAACCCTATGCGGTATGGTATCGCTCCTTGTCGAGATCTTAGACCAGACGTTCAGGCGGACCGAGGGAATCCCAATCATGCCAACTCGCGACCAGTGGAGGTGCTCGACTCCCCAAGGATTGCTGCACCAGGCGACCGCATCGCTTGTCCTGGGTGCCGGGCTCCTGTTGGCCTGGTTTCAGGCCGGCGCTGTTGACGGCGAGGCGATCCGGGTCTTGCGACCGGCCACCGCGTCGGACACCTGGATGGAGTCGACAGGAGGGCGAGCGGATGCCGAGCCCTTTGTGACACGCACTGGTGTCGTCGTCCTGGAGACCAGTCGATTCCTCTCCAGCTCCTTCCAAACCGAGCCGCAGACCGGCATACCGCCCTCCTTCCAGCGCCGGTCGCTCACCCTGACCTTCTTTCCGGATGTCAGTGTCGAGATAGAGATCTCCGCCGACTCCCGTCCGAGCCCCGAGATTCTCTCGCTCAACGGCCGCCTGGCGGGTCAGGAGTTGGCAACCTGGTCGCTGACGGTGACACCCGAGAGCTATCTGATCACCTACGATGATCCCCAGACGACATACCTCTATCGCGTGGTCGGGGACTCCGAGACCGGGCTCGGACGGGTCACCGAGATCGACCGCCGCGACATGCCCCCGGTCCTCCATCTGCCACCGCTCGTTCCCCCTGTGAACTGATGCCGAAGCCGACTGACGCCAAGCTGGCGCCAGCCCGTCGACCGGCAGAAACAAAGCCAGGCAATCCGCATGAGTCGCTCGAGAACCGGAACACCTAGACTGCATCCCATAGCTACCCTTCTGGTGGTCTCCCTGCTGGTCTGGCCTTTGGCACGGACCGTCCAGGCGACGACGATTGACATCCTGCTGGTGTACGACACCACGGCCACCACCTGGACCAGCTCCAACGGGGGTATGGCGGCATTCTCGGCAGATGTGGTCAATCGAATGAATCAAGCCATGCAGAACAGCGGCCTGGACATCGACTTCAGACTCGTTCACGCAATGCCGGTCGACTACAACACGACCTCGTTCGGCGATGACCTGCAAGCGCTGCAAACGGGTGGCGGTGTCTTTACGTCCGTGCACATCTCGCGTGACGATTATGGCGCCGACTTGGTCGCCATGCTCGTCGATACAGGGAGCGCCTATGGTACCGTAGGCCTCGGCTACACACTTTCATCCTGGTCGGGCGAGCCCGACTACGGCTTCACGGTAAGCTCGGTCCGTTCAGTTGCCATCAGCCACACACTGACCCATGAGGTTGGCCACAATCTGGGCGCTCATCACTCGAAGTATCAAGCATACTCTCCTGGCCCTAATCCGCATTTGGACAACCAGTATTCAGCTGGCTGGTATTTCACGGGCGATGATGGTAACCCCTATCACACCATCATGGCCTACAACGCCGATGGGTATGGCGGCCTGTATCAATCCGCTCCACTCTTCTCCACACCCTTGAAGACCTATCGAGGCGCGGTCGCGGGCGATGCCTTGGACGGCGACAATCGTCGGCTGCTCGATCAAACCAGAGAAATCATCGCCGCTTATCGCTCGGCCAGCCCGGTCCTGCCATCGGCGCCCGTCGCGATTGCGGCCAGTGGCGTCTCGACCACCGGCTTCACCGCCAACTGGAACCCTGTCTCCGAGGCCAGCGGCTACAGGCTGGATGTCGCCACCAGCAGCGACTTCTCGAGCTATGTCCCCGGTTATCAAGATCTCGACGTCGGAGCAACCGCCAGCCAAAGTGTGATTCATCTCGCCGCCGCGACGGCCTATTACTATCGTGTGCGCGCCTACAATGACTCGGGCACCAGCGGCAGTTCGAACAGCATCCGCGTGACCACCCACGGCGGTGTCCTCAGCGACCCCTATGCCTTTACCGCCCAGCAGTATCGAGACTTCCTGGGTCGCGAAGGCGCGGCGAGCGAGGTCGCCTTCTGGGCCGAGCAGTTGCAGCAGGGGCGCATGACCCGCGGTCAGGTCGTGGATTTCTTCTTCAGCTCGCCCGAGTTTCAGAACAAGATCGCACCCGTGGCGCGACTCTACTTCGCCTATTTCAACCGCGTGCCCGACTATGGGGGCCTGATGTTCTGGATTCAGGAGTTCCAGTCAGGCACGAGCCTGAATGCCATCTCGCAGTCCTTCGCGGATTCCAACGAGTTCCAAACCACCTATGGTGCATTGGACGACCGCGCCTTCGTGGAATTGGTCTATCGGAACCTGCTCGGACGCGACCCGGATGCCGGAGGGTTCGATTACTGGATCGGCCGTCTGGCCGGCGGGTTGACGCGCGGTGAAATGATGACGCTCTTTTCCGAATCGAACGAATATCGAAACCGGAGCTATCGATGGGTGCAGGTGACGATGATTTATATCGGCATGCTGCGCCGCGCACCCGACCGCGGCGGCTTCGACTTCTGGGTCGGGGAGCTGACCGCAGGGCGTTCGGTGCTCGATCTTATCAACGGGTTCCTCGACTCGTCCGAGTACGCGGCACGTTTTCAATGATCCCGGTACGGTTCTCGCGAGCCGAGAGGTGGCGCGATGTGCGGTTCGGTTACCGGCCAGAGGGATCGGCGCCTTGAAGATCATCCTCTCCGTCGACGCCATTCGTTACCCCCTGACCGGTATCGGGCGCTACGCCTCTGAGTTGGCGCAGGGCCTCGGGGGGCACCCGCGCACCACCTCCCTGCGCTACTATTCGATGGGTCAGTGGCTCCATGCCCCACCTGTGCCCGTCGCGCCTCCTGCCGCCGAGCCTCGACCGACCTTGTCGCCCCTGGGACGCGCCCGTGCCGCCCTGGTAGCCAATCCACTCGCGGTCCGGCTCTACCGGCGTGTGGCACCCCTGCTGAACCGGTGGCGCTTGCGCGGCTTCCGGGATCACCTCTTCCATGCACCGAACTATTTTCTCCCACCATTCGATGGGCCCTCGGTGGCCACCATCCACGACCTCTCCACCCTCCTCTACCCGCAGTTCCATCCCGAGGACCGGGTCGCCTTGATCAACGGGGAGCTACCCAAGACGCTCGAGCGCGCCAGTCATCTGATCACGGACGCCGAGGCGATTCGGCGTGAGATCATCGCGCGGTTCGACTGGCCGGCTGAGCGAATCAGTGCGATCCCACTTGGCGTCGACGACTCCTTTCATCCCCGCGGGCGGCAGGCCCTGTCCGGCCCACTCCAATCCTACGGCTTGGCACCCGGCGGCTATTGTCTATGCGTCGCCACGATCGAGCCGCGCAAGAACATCGGCCGGCTCGTGGATGCACATGCCAAGCTCCCTCCCGCCTTGCGTCAGGGCTTTCCATTGGTCTTGGTTGGCGAGCCGGGCTGGAAGAGCCAGGACATCCACCGGCGCATCGAGGCCGCCCAAGGACGAGGGACGGTTCGCTATCTCGACTATGTGCCGCAAACCCATCTGCCTTTGCTCTACGCGGGGGCACGGCTGTTCGCCCTGCCTTCGCATTACGAAGGATTCGGGCTACCGCTCCTCGAGGCCATGGCCAGCGGCGTCCCTCTGGTCACCTCGACCTGCCCGACCCTGCTGGAGCTCGCCGGAGAGGTCGGACTCCTGGTGGATCCCGAGGACACGGATGGCTTGACCCAGGCCCTTGAGCGCGGACTGGAAGACGTGCAGTGGCGAGAGCAGGCGCGTCGATTGGGACTCGCACGCGCCGGCCAGCACAGCTGGCAGCGATGTGTCGAGAACACGCTGGACCTCTACCAGCGTCTGGTCGACACGCATTTCAAACATCGAGGAGCCGCGCGATGGTAGCGGGCCAGCTGATGCCCATGTCCCGATAGCGCACGCGACCGGCTCGCCCCATGGCGATCGCCTTGCCGGGCTCGGCGTACCAGCCGTCGATCGCCTCCGCGATCGCCTCGGGTCGAGGGGGAAGCACGCGCCCGGTCTCGCCCTCGACGACGAACTCCAGCGGGCCACCAGAATCCGTACAGGTGAGGACCGGCTTGGAAGAGAGCATGGCCTCCAGCGTGACATAGCCATAGTCCTCGTCGAATGGACCGAAGAAGACGCCCAGCGCATGGGCATAGAAGGCGATCTTCTCGGCCTCGGTGATATGACCCAGCAATCTGACCCGCTCTTGCAGCCCGTACTGGGAGATCAAGTGTCGGTAGTGCTCGGCCTGCCCGCCCGCGCCGGCGATCAGGATGGCAACCGGTGAACGGAGGTAGCGCGCGGCCTCGATCAGGAGACCCTGGCGTTTGAGGCTCTCGAGCCGGCTGGGATAGAAGATGTACGGCTGCGGATCGGCGGTGCGGAAAGACTCCACGCGCGCCGGCGGATGAAAGAGCGGCTCGCTGGTCAGCTGGTTGAATTGCGCCAGACGCTCGGCGACACGCGCGGACTCGGCGAAGCGGTGCCGCGCTCGGCCGAGGGCCCGGTTATCATAGTCGATGACCGCCGCGCGCAGAGTCAGGGCCTCGGGCGTCGCACCCGCCTCGTCGAACAGCTCGTAAATCGCACGGAACTGGTGCATGACCCAGACCACGTGATAGGGGTGCTGCACGCCATAGCCGGGGAACTGCAGGCTGAAGACGCGATCCACCCGCTGCCCGTTCGGCCGGGTCAGATCCAGCCCGTCACAGAACGCCATCAGGCGCTGAACCGCCGCCGCGGGCTGAAACTGAAAGGGCAGGCGGACCAGCTCGACGCGGTGCCCGGCCGCTTGGAGCGCACCCACCAGCCCCCTGACCTGATGGTTGGCGCCGCCCTCGATGAAAGGCACCTGACAAGCGGTAACGAGGATGTTCACGCGCCGGCAGCCCCAGTCGCAGAATCACGCTCACCGGACTCGGCAATCGGCTTGGTCGCGAGCAGCGCATAATCCTGTGGGCCGTACAAATGGCCGTTGATACGTTCCGCCAGGGGTGTATCGACGATCAGCCGGTCTTGTTCTGGATAGGGATGCAGGCGCCAGACCCGAATGTCGGCAAAACCATGATAACCCACGAGGAAACGCAGCGCGGTGGGGGTGACCGGGCAACGATGGCTGAAATCGTGATAGAAGGTATGACTGCCGACCAGCAGATTCTCGGGATTCGGGGTCTCGACGATGAGCCGCCCCCCCGGGGCAAGCACGCGCCAGGCCTGCTCGACCAGCTGAAAGAGGAGGCCGAAAGGCAAGTGCTCGATGACATGAAAGCCCGTCACCGCGGCGTGCGACTCGTCGGGCAGGCCCGCCAGATACTGGAGCGCATCGGACTGCTGCACATCCAACCCTTGGCGTCTGGCACGGACCACCGCATCCGGGTTCAGGTCGACACCCATCGCCTCGAAACCCTGATCAGCCAGCAGCCGCAGCCATTCGCCACGACCGCAGCCGATATCCAGCATGGGGAGCATCAAGAGGTCGTCCGGAAGGTTGGCCAGGTCGCTCAGATAGATCCCCTGATCCCCGGCCACCTGGGCCTCGCTCCCGCGGTGGACCTCTTCGAAGGCGAGATAATAGGCATCCAGACGGCTGACGAGTGCCGCGTCTTGCGGTCGATGCCCTGACGCTGACCCCACTGGCCGCTCGGGATAGGCGCGCTGCTGGAGGACCTTCAAGCGCGCGCGCAAGAGGTTGATGTCGCTCACGGCCGCCTCGAGCGCACGGTCCTGGGCCCGCTGTCGCTCGGTCTGGACCTCGAGACGTCGCTCCAAGCCTCGAAACCGATCGAGGCCCTGTTGGCGTTCCTCTTCCTGCCGCTGCTTGTACCGTTCCAAGCGCTCGGTCAGGCCCTGCTCGGCCTGTCGCCATTGCTCGTGCGCGCGGTCGATCCACCGCGACCGTTCCTCTTCCTGGCGCCGCAGCCCGGTGAGAAGGCGACCGGAGGCGAGCAGACGCCGATAGCGCCAGCCCTGATACCAGCGATTCATCATGCGTGCGAGTCGACCGAGACCCAGCCGGTACCCGAGCCGCCCGAGCTGGAAGAGCGCCGGGGCCGCACCGAAGCCCGGCAGCTTGGATGCGGCCGAGCGTCCCTCCTCGGAGGCCCGTAGCGTAGACAAGACAAAGGGTCGGCCGAAGCCTGCATCCAGGAGTGACCTGTGGTGCGCAGCCCCTGCCGGATCGGCGGGCCGGCCCAGAAGCACCTGATAGGCCTGATCGATGAACTCCTCGGGGTCGGCGATCAAGAGCAGGTCATCGACCGAGGCGGCCGACGAGTTGCGCTTGCTCGATTCCAGCCCCGATGGAGCCGGTGCGCTCACCGCGGTCCGAGTCGACAGGGGCGCGAGCGGCTCGGATTGCAGGGCACGGTACTCGGGCCGCTCGGCCTCCTCCCGAATGCGCTGAATGAGCTCGTCGAGGTCAGGCAAGTGCGGCATGGGATGGATCCTGGAAGGGGCCGGTTCGCGAACATCGCGTCGAGGTACGAGATCGCTGGCCAACTAGGAGTGGGTGAGTGACGACACACGCAAGACCGGGCGCAAGCGGCAGACACCGGCGAAGACCGGACCACGCGCCCCGGCGACCTCGAAGCCTGTGGCAGCATCCTTCCAGTGGTAGCAGGCATCCAGATGGTTCTCGTCGGAGTGCAGTGCCAGGGCGAGGCTGTACTTGCCGGGGCCGATGTCCATGTCCATCTCGAACTCGACCCGCCAATCACCGGGCGCCGTGGGCAGATCCAGACCCATGTGATGGCTGTTGGTACCGAAGATATCCTGGCCGAAGCGATCACGGATCAGCATACCGGCAGTGATCTCCGGCAATCGCTGATGGACCCGGTAGTCCAGCCGGCAGATCACGGCATCACCGCTGCAGAAGGTGCGGGCACCCGACGCGACGCCGAAGACCTCGACCCCAATGAGCTCCGCGGCCCGAGTGCCATACTCGGTAGGCGCGGCTCGGTCATGCGTCAAGGTCAGCGAATCGTCACCCTGGCGGGCGACCAGATAATTGTAAAGATTGATGACATGCTCGGGCTCGCCGATCTCGTACACCTCTCCTCGATCCAGGAGCAGGACCTGATCACAGAGCATCTTGATGGCATTCAGGTCGTGCGAGACCAGCAAGATGCTCCCGCCGTCATCGCGGAAGGCGCGGATTCTCCGGTAGCACTTCTGCTGAAAATGCGCGTCGCCGACCGCGAGCGCCTCGTCGACGAGAAAGGTATCCGGATCGGCATGAATCGCGATAGAGAAGGCCAATCGCATCACCATCCCCGAGGAATAGGTCTTGAGCGGCTCATGGATGAAGTCGCCGAGCTCCGAAAAGGCGATGATGGCCGCGCGCCGTTGGGCGATCTCCTCCGGTGTCATGCCAATCAGGAGCCCATTGTTGTCGATGTTCCGCTGGCCGGAGAGCTCGAAGTTGAAGCCGGTCCCCAGCTCCAGGAGCCCGGTAATGCGACCCCTGCTCTCGATGCGGCCACCATCGGGCAAGAGCACACCATTGAGGAGCTTGAGCAGCGTCGATTTCCCGGCGCCATTGTGTCCGATGATGCCCAGGGTCCGGCCCGCCGGGACCTCGAAGCTGACGTCATTCAAGGCCTGATGCAGATGGTGATAGGGGCGGCGCAGCAGGATCTCCTTGAGACGGTCGGCGGGGCGCCGATACAGCCGGAAGCGCTTCGAGAGCCGATCGACCCGGATCACGTCAGCGTGCGCTCGGCCAGGAACAAGGTCAGCAAGGTCGCCGCGAGTGCCGCCGCGAGCCACCAGAGTCCAGGCAGCGGCCAACCTGCGACCCGGTGCCGAAACAAGAGGAAGGCGCCGACCAGGGATCCATTGATCACCAAGGCACCCAGGACGAAGCGCATCACAGGAAATCCCTCACGTCTTTCTCCATCCGTTTGACGAAGACATACCCCAGCCCGAACAGGACGCTGGCGATGCAGGCGACCGCCGCGAGTTGCGTATAGTTCGGCGAGGAATCGCCCACGAACATGGCCTGATAACTGGTCGTGATCGGGATCATGGGATTGATGAATCCGAGCGTCTGATAGAGGTGCGCGGGGACGATGGTCGGCACCCAGACGATCGGGGTGAGCCAGAACCAGAGTTGCACCAGGATGGCCGCGAACTCACGCACATCGCGAAGGAAGACATTGAGCACGGCGAAGACGAACCCGAGTCCGAGCGCGAGGATCTGTTGGATCAGAAACACCCAGGGCAGGAGGAGGAGTTGCGGCTTGAGCGGCATGCCGAGCAGGAGCAGCACCAAGACGAAGAAGACCAGACCGATCACGAAGCTCAGGCTTTCGGCCAGGACGATGAAGACGGGTAGCGTGGGAAGCGACAGGGCGATCTTGGAGAGGACCCCCTTCTTGTCCACATAGACCGACGCGGCGCGCGTGAGTGTATTGGAGAAGGCCAGCCAGGGAAGCATTCCGGCCACCAGATAGACGCTGTAGCCATAGGCATCGTCGACACCCGGCAGGCGCGCGGCCATGATCTGACCGAAGATGACCACGAAGATGAACAGCATCACCAGCGGATGCATGAAGGCCCAGGCGAATCCCAATGCCGAGCCGGCATAACGATCGACCAGCTCCTGGCGGGCGAAGCTCCAGAGGAGTGCCGGACTCATGCAGGATCTGCCTCGTGCTGCCGAGGTGCGATCGCCTCCCACATCCGCTCCGCAATGACCGCCCAGTCCCCGGCCTCCGACGCACGGACGCGTGCCCGTTCCGCGCGCGCCTGACGCTCCGCCTCCGCCTCGGGGGCGAGCAGGGCCACCAGTGCAGAGGCGAAATCCTCCAGCTCCGCCTGTACCAAGTGGGTCCCCGGCATCAGGACCCCGCCCCTCGCACCGAAGGGCGTGCTGAGGATGGGAAGGCCAGCGGCGGCATACTCCAGCAGCTTCAGATTGGTGCCGGAGCCGGTCACCATGGGGTTCAGTCCGACGTCGGCGAGCGCGAGCCAAACCCTCAGCTCGGCGTCGCTGACGCGACCGATGAGGCGGACATTCGCTGTATCCTGCGACAGGCTCACCGTCTCGCAGACACTGCCCAGGACACAGAAGAGGACGTCGGGGCAAGCCGGCGCAACCTTGGTCAGTGCCGCGACTGCGTCCAGGTTGGGACCATGGAGGCTTCCCACGAAGAGCGCCAATCGCGTCTGGCCCACACCCATCCGTTCGCGCAGCCGCACACGCGCCTCGGCGTCCGAGGCGGCGTAGGACGCCGCATCCACACCATTGGGCACCACCACCGGCAGCCCGCCCAGACCATAGAGCGAGCGCATCCGCGCCGCGTCTTCGTGACTGCAACAGAGGACCAGGGTTGCCTGTCTGGCACAATCGGCCTCTACCCGTGCGACCGCCTCGAGCCGTTCCTGGGCGTGGCCGAAGATCGCCGCCTTGAGATCGGCCTCCACGTTCAAAGACTCGTAGACCACCGGCCCCGACCAGACCGAACGAATCGCCGGGAAGCCATAGGGATGACAGGCGATGACCAGATCCGCCCAGGTCGTCGCCTCCCGGATCGCCACCAGCCAATCGGGCGTCAGATCCGGCCGCAACATCGCGGCCACGTCGGAGCAGGATGCACCAAGCTCCTCGCTCAAATCCGACTCGAACGCCGCGTGGGCCTCGCTCATGGGCACCAGGACCTCGGTCAAGCCAGGTGCCAACAGACGCGTCTCAGGTTCCACGTCATGCTGCCCCAGGTTCACCACCCGCAGGTTCGCCCAGCGGGCAAGCCGCCGATACAGGTGGAACATGCGCACCTGACCACCATTGCAGGGCGGGAAGATACCGAAGGTATTCACCACCGCCACCCGCGGCCATGGCCGGCTGAATGCGCGCGCAAAGGCCGGCCATTGGATATGCGACACGCTCGCTCGCGCATGCCTCGCCAACCGCTCGCGCAGGGCTCGGTCGTCGGTCAAGCGTTGCATGCCCCGGGCCAATGCCGGCACAGATGCCTCCGTGACCAGTCCATTCTCCTCATGGCGCACCAGCTCGGTGACGCCGCCCGCATCCGCGCAGGTCAGAACCGGTGTGCCTGACTGGAGTGCCTCCAGCGCCACCAGTCCATAGTCCTCGCGGTCGGGTACGAAGACGACGAAGAGCGCCCGCGCGTAGGCCGCCATCAGCTCGGCATCGGTCAAGCGACCGACCAGCTGGATCCTGGGGTGTCCCGCCGCCAGCGCCTCCAGCCGCTCGCGCTGCGGCCCATCACCCGCGATCAGGAGCGGCACCTCCAGGCCCGCCTCCAGATAGGCCTGCAGCACCCAATCCATCCGCTTGGGACCATCCAGCCGGCTAGCCGCGAAGACGGCGCCCCCAGGCACCCCTGGGTGCACCGAGGGCGCCGGACGTGGCACGGCGGGTGGATGGAGCACCTCCACCGCGACACCCGGTGGGAAGTAGTCCGCGCGGCCCCTCACCGTCGCGGAGATGGCCACATAGCGACGGATGGCCCCAGGCGCCGTTCCGATGGCATCGAGGGCATGCACCACCCGCCGGATCAAGAGACCCGGCAGCGTGAAGAGCGCCGGGGTCAGATTCGGCGCCTCGCGACGCAGATCCTCCAATGCACCCAGGATCTCCGGGAGGACGCCGCGGGCACCCCTGGAGCGCACCAGGACGCGCATGAGACGCTCCAACACGGGCGCATCCGGCATGGCCGAGCCGTCGAGACCGCTGGGCCAGGTATCATAGAGACCGCGCAGCTTGTGCAGCAGATAGAGGTGATGGTCCGGGTGGGCCACCATCCAGCCTGGATACTTGGCACTGATCACACGGTCGAAGTGAAGCAGGTCCAACTCGGCGAACCGCCGGTAGCTATCGATGATCTCCCAGAACCCCCGCTCCGGCGACGGGAGCTTGATGAGATCCGCCTCGACCCCCGGCTGCGCGTTCAGGGCCGCGAGCCAACCGGTCCAAAGGTTCTCGGCACCGCCCACCACGAAGGGCACCGGACTGGGCGCCACCAGAGCTATCTTCATCCTCACACCAGATTGAGACAGGAATCGATTTCGATCTCGCCGGACCTGCGTCAGGATTCCCACACGATCCGGTCCCGTCCGGCGGCCTTCGCCTGATAGAGTTTGCCATCGGCGACGGCGATGAACTCGTCGATATCCTTGCCGTCGTATCTGCAGACCCCAAAGCTGGCCGTCACCCTGATCGGCAGGTTGGGCCAAGCCAGTGACCTGATCACGGCGCGGATCCTTTCAGCCGCTTCGACAGCCTCTGCGAGCCCCGAGTTCGGCAGGATCACGAGGAACTCCTCGCCCCCGTAGCGGCCGGCCACATCCACTTCGCGGACGCTCGCCCTCAAGACCTCTGCGACCTTGACCAAGACATCGTCGCCGACCCGATGCCCATGCAAGTCATTGATGGATTTGAAGTGGTCCAAATCGAGCAAGATGATCGACAAAGAGAGATTATAGCGCTTGACCAGATCGATCTCTTTGGCGAGCTGCAGGAGTAGATAACGTCGGTTGAACAAGCCGGTCAGGCTGTCGGTATGGGATGCCGAACGAAGCTCGTCCTGGGTCGCTTTCAATTCGGATATATCGGCGAGCGAGATGAGCTGGCTTGCCACGCCCGAGAAACTCAAAGGTATCGCCGATACCAAGGCCCAGCGTTGGCCGTCGTTGGCGGCCGGGATGCAAACCTCGCGGGACTCCCCCGGCTGCGACGGGAGACCGGTGGCATAGAGTGTCAGCCAGGCCTCGCTGGTCAGCTGCCCAGAACCTTCATCTTTCAGGTCGAGATAGGCGACGGCGGCTCGATTGGCCTTGGTGAGACCGACCTGTCCGCGCTCATTCAGGACCATCGGAAAGGGCGCGGCCTCGAATACATTCCGAAGATTCACCTCGCTCTCGCCCAGCCGCCCAAGCAGCCGACTGGCCCCGACCCAGGCAAGACCGATCGTACATAGAATGGTCAAACCGCCCCAGAGCAGCTTGCCGCGAACCGCATGAACGATGGTCTGGAGAAACTCCGGGCTCGAGTAATAGGTGACGATACCGATGAGGAGTCGGTCACTCGGGTGGTAGATGGGTATCTGGGCGACGAAACAATCGGCACATTGCTCCACCCCCAGGACCAAGTCAAGCGACTCGCGGGGTACATCCAGAAAGTCATAGTCGAGACTCAGGGTGATCCTGCGGATAAAGGGCTTATCGGTCGCCTGGTCTTTGAGCAGCAGAATGGAATCCAATGCGACCCTGAGTGCCTCGCGGAGAGAATCCGGGGAAGGGTCACGACCGAACAACTCCTCGATGCCCTGAGTCTGGGCCTGCGCCATGGCGCGCGAACGTGACTGGGCCTCCTCGCGCAGCGTCGGCTCCAGCACCAGAAACCAATGTGCCGCGACGAGCGCCGTGAGCAGGGTGCCGAGCAGCGCAAAGATCAGCGCCAGGCTCCGCTCGAATCTCAGCGACTGACGGTTGGCGACGAGGCGCGAGGTATCACTCATGCTTCCTGGCGACCTGAAGGAAGAAGGGCTTGAAGCGGACCCCGGCGCGCGCGGCCTGTACCAGATTGACATAAGGCAGGATACGGTCGGTCACATGGATCCCGGCCACTGCGCCCCGTTCGACGTCGCCGGCAAAGGGTGAGAAGACGAGTGCCCGGTAACGCTCCGACCAGGCCCTGAGACGCTGGGAGCCCACACCGACGCTCGCGATGAAGATCCCGCTCACCGAGCCCGAGCCCGAGCCGACCGCGCTGGCGTCGAGCTTCGCTGCAGGCACCGACTCGACGAGGAGTGGAAAATCGCGGATCTCGCCCAGCCGCTTCAGATTGCGCACGACCTCGCTCGCCGTCTGTGCAGGTCCATCATGGACGACCAAGACCCGCAGATCGCCATCTGGCAAGCGCTTCTCTTGGAGCGACTCCACCGCCCCAAGACAGGCGGGAAAGAGCTTGAGCCCGACCCGAAACCGCTGCTCCTCCTCCCGCCATAAAAGGTGCTCGCGCGCCTCGGCCGGACTCGGGTCGGCCGGCGACCCGATGCAGAGACTCAATCCCAGCATGAGAGATCGCAGGCACGCGCGGGTGATCGACATCACGGCGCACCCGCGCCCGAGAGTATAACCAGCCGCCGGCCGGGCGGCGCGACCTCGGCGGCCAGGCGCGAGAAGCACAACCGGGCCCGCCGATCGAGTGGCCGCAGACGGGAGCAGAGAGTGACTGGACGCCGGCAGTCGTCCATGACGGTCTGTGTCATATGGCGCGAGGTCGATTCAGTCGAACAATCCGGATTGCGTACACTCCAGTATGAGGGAATCGGCCTCTCTAATCAAAAACGGCCGGAACCTTGGACCTCCCAGGATCGGGGTTGGCGTTCGCGACCGAAGGAGGAGATCAGTCCAACAGCACCCTCGTGCGTGCTGCCACACCAAGACCGTCGACGACGAGAAGCGTTGCATAGCCAGGGCCGTCGGGGCGCCAACGGGCAGCCCTGGCGTACGGCTCGCGACACAAGGGTACACCATTGACGAACCATTGAAAGGGCGGCCGGCCGCCGCGTACCTCGAGCGCCAGTTCGGCGACTCGGCCTGCACGGAGCCCGAGATCGACCCGCGCCCCCGGTGGCGGGTAGGCGATTTGGGGCGCGTTCTCGGTCGAACCCGGGGTCTCCCAACGGCTCGAGCTCCTTACCCTCCGCATCGACGGCGGCAAGTCGGCGGTGGACGAGGTCAGGATACCGGGTGGCGCTGCGGGCAAGGGGACGCGCCGGCCAAGACGCGCAAAGACATCGAAGAGGATTGGAGCAGCCCCCTCGATACCCACCAGCCCAGGCACCGGCGCCCCGTCTGGTCGGCCGACCCAGACGCCAACGACATGCCGCCCATCGAAGCCGATCGCCCAAGCGTCGCGATAACCATAGGAGGTCCCCGTCTTGAAGGCGAGGTCACCCGCCAGCGCATAGGCAGGTGTCGGTGCCCCGGCCAGAATCGAGGCCACATGCCAGGCGGCACGCCCCTCCAGCACCCGCACACCCGGCTGACCTCCGGCCAGACCAGGGTTGGACCGGGGGGACCCACCGACCCGCAGCTCGAGCGCTGTACCTCCACGCGCGATGGCACCGTAGAGCCGCACCAGGTCCATCAATGTCAACCCCACTCCACCAAGACCGACCGCGAGTCCAAGCGATGCGGCGTCCGGCAGAATGGGGTTGGCACCCGCCCGGCGCAAACGGGCCATCAGTCGCGCCGGACCAACCGCGGCCAGGAGCTTTACCGCCGGGACATTCAGCGAGCCTTGTAGCGCGCGCCTCACCGTCACGGTCCCCTGGAAGTCCTGATGGAAGTTGGTGGGGGCATAACCCTCGAAGCCGGTCGGGCGATCCTCGATCAAGCTCTCGGGATGCGCGACTCCATCCTCGAAGGCGAGCCCGTAGATGAGCGGCTTGAGAGTCGAGCCCGGTGAGCGCACGGCCCGAGTCATGTCGACGAAGCCGCCCCGCCCCGCATCGAACAGACCCGCCGAGCCGACCGAGGCCAGCACCTCGCCGCTGGCATGATTCGCCACCAGCATGGCCACCGAGACCCGGTCGCCGAGCGCGGGGGCGCGCTCGGCAGCGAGGTGCTCCAGACGCCCTTGCAGCCGGGCATCGATGGTCAAGCGCTGGACCGCCATCCCCGGATGCGCCTGCCGTCGACCTCGAGCCAGATGCGCGGCCAGCATGGGGAAGGATCGCCGCCGGCTCGGGAGCGGCTCCTGTCGTGCGGCGGCGAACTCGATGGCATCGATCAACCCGGCCCGGTGAGCCCGCTCCAGGACGCGGTCGCGCGCGCGTCTCGCCGCGGCCGGATGACGGTCCGGGCGGCGCGACTCCGGGGCTTGGGGCAATGCGACCAGCAGGGCGGCCTCGGCGGCGCTCAATCGGCGTGGCTCCTTGCCGAACCAGGCCAGGGAGGCGGCGCGTACACCCTGAAGATTGCCGCCATACGGGGCCAAGGTCAGGTAGCTGGCGAGGATGCTCTCCTTGTCCAGGGTGCGCTCGAGGGCCAGGGCGACGCGGATCTGGCGCAGCTTGGCGGAGAGCCGCCGCGTCGGGCGGCCGTCGAGCAGCCGAACCAGCTGCATGGTGAGCGTGGAGCCACCGGAAACGACACGCCCCGCTGTCATTAGCTGCCAGGCAGCGCGCAAGAGTGCGCGCGCCTCGACCCCCGCATGCGCGTAGAATCGGCGGTCCTCCACGAACAGAAGCAGGCTCAGATAGCGCGGGTCGACCTCATCCAATGCCACTGGGAGCCGCCAGCGGCCGCCGTCCACGGGGAAGGGACGCAGCAGACGTCCGTGACGGTCGAGCACCAGAGTCGAGGTCGCGAGCCGGGGATTCGGGAGCTGCGTCGCACGGACCAGGGATTCGAGGCCCAGCAGGATGAGCGCACCGAAGACGAACGCCACTGCGAAGGCGAGCCCAAGAGGTTCGAACCTTCTAGAAACGGTCGTTGACCATTGCCTCGGGATGTCCGCGGCTGAGCCGGGCTGGTGACCGCGCCGATCCATCACGCAGGATCAGGGCGTGGGCGGCCGCAGGACCTCGACCCTCCCCGTCGCCGTCCAGGCACGCTGGTCGGGCCGATACATGTCCTCCACCGTGGCCGCGGGATGAGCGAAGATGCCCGGCGAGACGGCGCGCAGACGGTAGGCGAGCTGGAAGTCCCTGCCTGATTTGAGCCCCCGCTCGATCGCGGCGACGAAGCGGTCGGACCTGAACTCCGTGTGTGCCGCAGCCGTCTCCAGACCCAGCCAGGGAATCTGCTCGATGTCGCCAGCGGCGACCAGATGCGGGTTGTCGATCTCGAAGCCGGCCGGAAGCGGGTCATTGACGATCAGCCGCGCCTGCCGTTGCGTCTCGGCACGAACCGTCACCACGGCCACCATCCGGGCTCCCTGAATGACCGCGGAAGGCTGGACGCGCCGGCCCTTCAAATCATAGTAGGCACGCTCGATACGATAACCGTTACCACCGGCGGGCGCAGGTATCCGTGGGACCCCGGTGATCCTGACCAGTGACTCCAGAGGTCGAGTGTCACCATTCTCGACCACGAATGGATGGGCCGCCAGGGCCGCCGCATCCCACCGACGATAGATCCCGCCCCGAGACGGCTCGCCACCGATCAGCAGAGCCGGTTGGTCCGCGCCCTGCATCAAGGCGTGCGCGGCGAGCAGGAGCCAGGCATCGTCCTGGGTGCTGGTGGCACCGGCGCGGGACCAATCATCCTGGAGACGCCCGGCGAGCGCCTGCAGATCGAGCGACCCCGCCCCGGTCTCGGCGGCGAGGGTCAGCAAGGCCGCACCGTCTCGCAGCTGCGAACCGAAATCGGCCCGCCAGGACGCCTGGTCTTCTCGGCTCGCGAGCATTTCCAGCGCGGCACCCAAGAGCCGGTCGGCGCGCGGACGGTCGCCGTAGAGCGCAAGACCCGCACCCAGCTGGGCCTTCGCCAGCGCTGTGGAGAAGGCATCGAGCTTGGTGTCGGCGTAATAGCGGAGATCGCTGATCGAGGCCCGGCCGTTGCGTGCCAGGACATAAAGCGCATAGGCGACCCACTCGCCGCCAGAGCTGAAGTCAGGGGCATAGGCGAGACGATTGCGCAGATTCTCCAGGGCCATGTGGAAGGCCACATCCGGCACCTGGTAATCCTGCTCACGGGCGCGGGTCAGAAAATCGGTGACATAGGCGTCCAACCAGGTGTCGCCTCCCGCCGCGCTCCCCCAGAGCCCGAAGCCGCCGTGACTAGCCTGATTGGCCAGGATCTCGGCGATGGTGGTACGCACCCGCTCGCCAAGCCCCGCCGCGTCACCCAAACCGACCGACTGGGCGACATCGTCCAGATAGAGCAAGGGCAAGGCGCGGCTCGTGAGTTGTTCGGTGCAGCCGTAGGGGTAGCGGTCGAGGGCCAGAAGCAGACCGGCAACGTCCAGTCGGCCGGCACCCCCGATCGAGAGCAGGAGCGAGCCGGTCCCCGGCAGTCGATCGGCCAGCAAGCCCGCGTCCAATCGCAGCTCGGCACCCGGTGCCAGGTCCAGGATCCGAGCATGACTCGTGGGTGGCGCATTGGAACGGACGGGGAGCCTCAGGGTCTTGCGCAATTCATGACCGTCCGCTGTGCGCAGACGGATGGCGAGTCGATCGTCGCCGACGGTCACGGCCTCGATCGGCACCTCGACCCGGGCGCGACCGCCCGCGGTCAGTGTCAGCGCATGCCTGGCGTCAGCGGCCCGCATCCGGGTGTGACCACCGGAGCTCGCAAGACTCAACTCCAGCTCGCCGGCGGGGCCTTCGACATGGGCCAGCTCGACCAGCAGCCGCGAGCGGTCTCCCGGCGACAGGAAGGGCGGCAGGACGGCCGAGACGACCACCGGGTCGCGGACCAGCAGATCCTCGACCCCATGCCCGACGCCGGTCGCCGACCAGGCCATGGCCATGAGGCGGAGGGTCCCGTTGAAGTCGGGAATCGGGATCGAGATGCGCGCCTTGCCTGTCGCGTCCAGCTTGACGATCCCCGAATGGAAGGCGACCAGATCCTCGGTGGGGGGTGGTCCCTCCATCCGCAGTTGGATCCCATCGCCGCCGGAGCGCACGACCCCGGGGACCCCCTGCATGCGGTCGATGAGCCGGCCATAGAGGTCGCGGACCTCCATCCCCAGACGCCGCTGGCGGAAGTACCAGTCGTCTGGGGCAGGCGGCTGGTAGCGGGTCAGGTTGAGGATGCCGAGATCGACCGCGGCGAGCGTCGCGTAGGCCGTCTCGCCGGGCGGGAGATTGTCGACCGACACCGGGATCTCGATTGTCTGACGCGGGCCCACACTCCCTGCCTCGCTGGCCGGCGGCCGACCGAGCGAGACCGCGAGCCGGCGTTCTCCGGGATCCACCTCGGCCCAGGTGAGCCCGATCGCCCGCGCTGGCATCCGCCGGGCGGCCAGGTCCATGGGCCGGTAGAGCACCGCCGTGACATAGGCCCCTGGACCCCAGGCGGCGGTGACCGGCAACTCCAGGGTCGCGCCTTCTTCCGGGACCTCGATGGCCCGCATCTCGATCAGACGATCGTCGATCACCATGACCAGTGCCAGCCCAGAGAAACGCGGCTCGATGCGGGCCACGACCCGCTCACCGATCCGATAGGCCGACTTGTCCAAGGATACTTTGAGGAGGTCAGGCGTGTCCTGGACCTTGGGCTTGAGGTACCAGCCGGCCTCGAACTCCAGGTCCACGGGCAGGACGCCGGCGTCCGGACCTTCCACCGCGAGACGATAGGCACCCCACTCGACCGGCGACTCGATCCGGCCGGGATCCAAGGACCCGGCATCGAGTGTGCCAGCGGCGACGCGCTGGCTGGAGGTGATCGGCTCATAGTCCCAGGTCCCGTCGGACTCGTACCACTGGAAGCTGGTCTGCAGCCGCGAGAGCGTCCAACGCAACCCCTGGAGCTCGATTCGCCGGCCATCGGCACCCAGGGCGATGACATGAAAACGCGCGTTGCCACCCTCATCCACGGACCCCTCGAACAGCGGCTTGACACCGATCCGCGCCGCTTTCGACGCGAGCGGAAGACGCCGCGACCGCTCGACCGGACGCCCGCCCTCGTCGAGCAGGCGGATCTGAAGGCTCGCCTCCAACACCTTGCTCGTCGGCCCCACTCGTGGGACGTCCAAACGAACGCGGGCCCTGCCCGCCGCATCGGTCGCGGTCGCCGGCAGGGGACCACCGACCGGCTCGAAGGACTCGCTCTCGAGACCGAACCTGTAGCCGGGATAAGCGGCGAGGCCGTCGGTGGGTCGCAACCGGATGTCGCCCTCGACCTTCAGCCCGGCGGCCGGCGCGCCATAGAGATAACGGGCCTCCAACCCGACCTCGGGCGGGTCAGCCGGATCGAGCGGCCGCGCCGGGCTCGCCAGGTCGAAGTTCAGCCGCTCAGGCTCGAAGTCCTCGACCAAGAAGGCCAGATCCGCGAGCGCGGGTCCCTGGGGATCGCTGTGGACCGAGGCCCGCCAAGTGCCACGCATCGCGGTCCGACCCAGGATCACCTCGGCCTCGTGTCCGCCCTCTCCCTGGTCCCGGGTCAGGAGACGCAGATGCTCGACCCCGTCGGGCCGCTTCACGATCAGGGTCAAGGGAAGGTCGGTGACGGCATTGGCCATGGCGTCGCGAACCAAAGCCGTCAGCCGCACCCGCTCACCCGGGCGGTAAGCACCCCGCTCGCTCACCAGATAGACATCCAGTGGCTTGGGCGGCGGCCGACCCTCGACACCGCGGTCGGCGAGATCGAAGGGGCTCTGGGTCAGATCGAGGAAGACGTAGTCGCCGCCGGGATCCTCCGCGGTGAGGAGGGCCGGCGCATTGCCACCCGCACCGCGCAGGAGACCCGGATCGAAGCGGGCATACCCCTGGGCATCCGTCGTCCCACGCCCAAGGATCTCATTGTTCGCCGCGACCAGACGCAGCGAGAGATCGGCGACTGGAGCGGCCGTGGAGAGTGAGCGCACCAACACATGCAGCCCATCCTGACCGGAGAAGGTCGCCAGACCCAGATCCGAGACCAGGAACCACTGGGTCGCCAGGTTATCCGGGTCCTTCAGCGCCTGCTGGGCACGGGCGGTCATGGCATACACGCCCGGCTCGATCTCCGGGACGAGGGCGCCAACCGGAACCGATGTCGTGACCTCGCGATTGAGCCTGGGACGAACCTCGATCACCCCTTTCCAGATCGACTCACCTCGGCTGTCGGCGATCCGGCGGATGTCCCACTTGCCGAGCTGTTTCGGGAAGACCCCGTCCTTCATCGCCCAGGTCAGAGCGCGATCGCCGATCCGATAGACGGCTGCCTCGACCTGATCCGTGTTGACCGAGGCCAGCGGGATGGCCGCCCCGTCCCCTTTCGGAAGCACATAGGCGCGACCCAGGAAACGGACCGCGGGCGACCGATCACGGACATAGATATCCAGGTCGGAGCTCCTCGCCAGGGTCTCCCCATCCGCACTCGGCAGCCCGGCGCGCACCAGGAGCCGGTAGCTTTCCCCATGCCGCACATCCTCGACGCAGATCTGTCGCTCCTCCGTCTCGACCGGCAGATCGGTTCTGTCGGCGACCCGGACGAAGTCGCTCAGGTCGGGGTGCGTCCGCGCCAGCGGCCCACTGAATTGGATGCAGATTCGTGGGCTGGCGGCGTCCGAGTCGACCTGATGCCCCGTCACCCGAAAGCCATGCTCGGCAACCAGCCGATCATAGGCCGCCCGCACCTGAGGCGACTCGATCAGCTGCAGGGAGGCACGGGCCGCGCGGATCGCCTCTCGCCACGCCTGGCGCTGGCTGAGGGTGCGGGCGAGCAGGTCCAACACCTGGGCACGCTCCTGCGCTCGTTCGGAGCGCAGATAGGCATTGATCGCGGCTGCCGTGGCATCCCCCCTGAGCCGACGCTGGGTCCGCCGATCCGCGGAACCGGCCGCCAAGGCTACCTCGGCGAGCCTCACCCAGAGCGCCTGGTCCGCGGGATCCAGGCGCAGTGCGGCGGCGAAGAGATCGGCCGCGTGCGCGGCTTTACCGGAGGCCGCGGCGGACTTCGCCTCTTCGACCAGGGACGACAGAGTGTCGGCGGGAACGCGCATCCGGGCGATGCGCTCGGCAAGCGCGCGCGCGGCCTCGAGCTCGCGAGGAGGCAGAAACCGAAGCTCTGAACCACGCGTCGCCGCCAGATTGGCCGGGCTCATGCGCCCTTGAAGGATGTGGCCGGAAACAGCGCCGGAGAAGGGCCTGCGGTCACCGAAGCTGTCCTTCAGGAAGCACCAGCCGGACTTGAGGTTGAAGGTGAATGCCTCGCAACGGAGGTCCTCGACACAGGCCGCTTGGCACTCCTCGAGCTCGATTTCCTTCAGGGTCGCATAGTCGTGGCCGTAATAGTCCGTCCCGGGTGTGATGGCGAGCTCGCGCCCGGCGCCGGCGACCTGATTCGCGATCACCAAGAGGACCAGGACCATCCAGACCAGGCGGAACGGAGGGTGCGCGACATACGCGAAAAGCCTCGAACCCTGCATGGCGATTACTCTCGAACGGCCATCTCGAACTCTAAGTTTAGCAACCCGGAGACTAAACCGCGTCCAGGGCGAGAAACCTATTCTCTTGGACTGTCCACTGCGTTGAGCAAGCCACTGGATCCGCACTGGACGCGATTTGAAATATAAATGAAATTAGATATTTAACCCGCGTCGACCCCAAGGGTCGCGGGTTGAAGCGACGCCGAGAATAAACACAAAACAACGCATATCCCCTTGGACGCGGTTTCAGCGAGCCGCAGTTTCAGCTGCCCCGAGCGCGGCCTCGATCATCGGTTGGTCCAAGCACCTAGTTGGTGGGAGCGGCGCCCCGCCGCGATCGCGCGCTCTTCGCGGCGGGGCGCCGCTCCCACGTGAT
>JANQGF010000153.1 GCA_028277465.1 Chromatiaceae bacterium | reverse complement strand
ATGAACATTGACAGAAATCGCCTTACCGCCCTTGGCACCCTCGAAACGGATTCTCGGAGGTTTGTCCTTCGGCTCGCCTTGGCGCATCATGCGCCGCTTCTTCGCGTACGACCATCGATCGACCCATGTCCGAGACCCTGATCAAGCACCCCGAGGGCCTTGAGCAAAGGCCCCTGAAAGACTTCACCGAGAAGGCGTATCTGGATTATTCCATGTACGTCATCCTCGACCGGGCGTTGCCCCACGTGGGCGACGGCCTCAAGCCGGTCCAGCGTCGCATCCTTTATGCCATGTCCGAGCTGGGCCTCTCCGCGACCGCCAAGTTCAAGAAGTCGGCGCGGACCGTGGGTGACGTGCTCGGCAAGTTTCACCCCCATGGCGATTCTGCCTGCTATGAAGCCATGGTGCTGATGGCCCAGTCCTTCAGCTATCGTTATCCACTGGTGGATGGACAAGGCAACTGGGGTTCGCCGGACGACCCCAAGTCCTTCGCCGCCATGCGCTATACGGAGTCCCGCCTGACACCCTATGCCGAGCTGCTGTTGGCCGAGGTGACCCAGGGGACGGTGGACTGGCAGCCCAACTTCGACGGGACGCTGGAGGAGCCCAGACTACTGCCAGCCCGTCTGCCCAACCTTCTGCTCAATGGTGCGACCGGGATCGCCGTCGGCATGGCGACCGACATCCCGGCGCACAATCTGCGCGAGGTGGCACAGGCCTGCATGCATCTACTCGATCACCCGGAGGCGACGCTGGAGGAGCTGGTTCGCTTCATTCCCGGTCCCGATTTCCCGACGGCCGGCGAGATCGTCACCACGCCAGAGGATCTTCTGAAGGTCTATCGGACGGGTAGCGGCAGCCTCAAGCAGCGCGCCCGCTACGAGCTGGATCAAGGCGATATCGTCATCACGGCCCTCCCCTATCAGGTCTCGGGGAGTCGCGTGCTCGAGCAGATCGCGGCCCAGTTCAACGCCAAGAAACTGCCCATGATCGAGGACTTCCGCGATGAGTCCGATCACGAGTATCCGATCCGCCTAGTGATCGTCCCACGCTCGAACCGGGTCGATGTCGAGCGTCTCATGTTGCATCTGTTCGCGACCACGGACCTCGAGCGCAGCTATCGAGTGAACATGAATCTGATCGGCCTGAACGGCCGCCCGCGGGTCATGGGCCTGCGCGAGATGTTGATCGAGTGGCTCGCGTACCGGACCGAGACCGTCCGTCGGCGTCTGCGGCATCGGTTGAGCCGGGTCCAAGAACGGCTGCACCTCTTGGAAGGCCTGCTGATCGCCTTCCTGAATCTCGACGAGGTGATCCGGATCGTCCGTACCCAGGACGAGCCCAAGCCCGTCCTCATGGCGCGTTTCGCCTTGTCCGACGCCCAGGCCGACTATGTGCTCAATACCAGGTTGCGTCAGCTCGCGCGGTTGGAAGAGATGAAGATCCGCGCCGAGCAGGAGGACTTGGCCAAGGAGGCGGGACGCTTGCAACGCCTCTTGGGCGATGAGCGGGCACTGAAACGACTGATTCGTGATGAGATCGGCGCCGACGCAGAGAAGCATGGCGACGCGCGTCGCTCTCCGCTGGTCGCACGCGAGGCCGCAATCGCGATCGAGGAGACCGAGCTGGCGCCGAGCGAGCCGGTGACCGTGGTCTTGTCCGAGAAGGGTTGGGTCAGGGCCGCCAAGGGTCACGAAGTGGACGCCTCGGGTCTCAGCTACCGCGCGGGCGATCGTCTCCTGGGGTCGGCCAGGCTACGCAGCAATCAGACCGTCGTCTTCCTGGACTCCGCGGGCCGCAGCTATTCGCTCCCGGCGCACAGTCTGCCCTCGGCGCGCGGTCAGGGTGAGCCCCTGACCGGCCGGTTCGATCCACCGCAGGGCGCGAGATTCATCGCCGTGCTCGGGGATGGGTCCGAGAGGCGTTATGTGCTCGCCTCGGATGCCGGCTATGGCTTCATCGTTCGGCTGGAAGAGCTCATCGCCAAGCCCAAGGCCGGCAAGGCCGTCGTGACCTTGCCCGCAGGGTCCAAGGCATTGGTCCCGGTACCGCTGGGAGATCCCGCAGGGTCGCAGCTAGCGGCGGCGACCAGCCGCGGCCACCTCCTTCTGTTTCCCGTCTCCGAGCTGCCCGAGATGGCACGCGGCAAGGGCAATAAGATCATCGGCATCCCGGTGGCCAAGTCCCAACTCCAGGAAGAGAGGATGGTCGCAATTGCGGTGGTCCCGGCAGGCGGCGGCCTGACGGTCCTCTCCGGGAAACGCAGCTTCAGGCTCAAGCCGGCCGACCTGGTCGTCTATCAAGGGGAGCGAGGTAGACGCGGCCGCCTCTTGCCACGCGGCTTTCAGCGGGTGGAGGGCCTGGTCGCGGGTTAGGCGATTTCTGTCAATGGCAGAGCCGACGGCGTCGCCTCAAACCATATAGTTCAGCGCCTCTGCACCTGGATTCGGCAGTCCCGCGATGCGCCAAGCCTGACGGCAGGAGCCGAAGAGCCGACGCACGGCGTCTCGCTGCATGCCGTGCGTCCGGCAGATCTGCGAGACCGGGGGCAGAGCACCATAGGTCAGTCGGTGCTCGCGAAGATAATAGATGATTGCCCAATGCTCCGGTCCGAGTGGCCAGGTTCCGTCCTGCTTGGCGATGAAGCGCGCCATACTCCGACTCCAGAGGTCAGGATCAGTGAGGAATCCGTCTTCATCCAGAGGCAACGAGCGGGCTGCTGCGGATCTCTCGCGCTGGACGCCGGGTTGAATCATCTCCATCGCTCCTCTTTAAGATTATTTCTTGGAATAGATTTTATCTATGCGTGTATAAAATCACTCGCATATCACATATCTTTAGTCAAGAAATAGGGCGGCGTCAACCGAAACGACGCGAAAGCCGCTGCCCCTCGGCTTCGCTCGGCAAGCCGCCTCACAGGATCAGAGCCGAATCCTGTGATGTCTCGGCTCGTAACCCAGATCGCGGTAGCCGCGGAAGCGCTGGCGTCCGGCACCCTTCACTGCCGGGTCATGGTCGATCGGCTCGCACAGACGGTCGAAGCGATCGAAGAAGTCGGGCATCGAATCTGAAAGATTGAGGAGCACCTGGTCTTCCGTCTCGGGCTGTCCATCCGGGCTGATGAGGATGGGTGTGAGACCGGCATCCGCGCGACCCACGATTCCGTGGGGAAGGAAGCTGTCCTGACGAAAGGTCCAGAGGAGCCGGTCCAGGTGGCGGGCCTGCTCCGGGTCCGGGCAGTGGATCATGACCCTCAGTCCATGGCCGCGAATGCGCTCCACCAGCCGGCAGGTCAGAAGGAAGCGGTCGCCCCGGCTGTCGCTCTCCAGGCTATAGAAATCGATTCGGGTCATCTTGAAAGAATCGCCTTAGAAGCCCTCGATCGAGGTGAAGAGACCGACCCGCAGATCCTTGGCCGTGTAGATGGTGCGACCGTCCACCTGGACCACACCGTCGCCGATCCCAAGCACCAGCTTGCGGCTGATGACCCGCTTCATGTCGATATGGTAGGTGACCTTATTCGCGTTCGGCAGCACCTGGCCGGTGAACTTGACCTCGCCGACACCCAGTGCGCGACCATGACCTGGGTTGCCGATCCAAGCCAAATAGAAACCCACCAGCTGCCAGAGGGCGTCGAGACCAAGACAGCCAGGCATGACGGGGTCGCCGGGGAAGTGACATTGGAAGAACCAGAGCTCCGGTCGGATGTCCAGTTCGGCCAGGATCTCGCCCTTGCCGTTGGCACCACCGAAACTGGCAATCCGGAGAATCCGATCCATCATCAGCATGTTCGGGACTGGCAACTGGGCGTTGCCAGGCCCGAACATCTCGCCGTAGCCGCAGGCGAGCAACTCGTCTCGTTCGAAAGAGGCTTCTTTTCTCATGATTCCATGGCTTCTCTTGGCAGGTGAGCGGGGGTACGGCGCGGCCGGGCGCTCGCCCCCAGGCCTCGGACATCTCAGGAAACGGCGTGCAGCCGCTCACGGACGAACGCGACGATGGTTTCAATGGGGATCAACTGCATCTGGTCCTGGGTGCGGCCCTTGTACTCGACCAGGCCGTCGTCGAGCCCCTTGTCGCCGACCACGATGCGATGGGGAATGCCGATGAGTTCCATGTCGGCGAACATGAAGCCGGGACGCGCGTCGCGGTCATCGAGCAGCACTTCGACGCCGGCCGCCTGAAGGTCGCCATAGAGCTGCTCGACCGCCTCCCGGACCCGATAGGACTTGGCCAGCTTCATCGGCAGCAGCGCGACCTCGAAGGGCGCGATCGGCGCCGGCCAGCAGATGCCACGCTCGTCATGATGCTGCTCGATGGCGGCGGCGACGACTCGCGAGACGCCGATGCCGTAGCAGCCCATGGTCAGGGTCGTCGCCCGGCCGTCCTCACCCAGCACTCGGGCATTCATCGACTCGCTGTATTTGCGTCCGAGCTGGAAGATATGGCCAACCTCGATACCGCGGGCGATGGTCAGGGTGCCTCGGCCATCCGGGCTGGGGTCGCCCGGTAGCACATTGCGAAGATCGGCGACCGCGGGCAGTGGGAGGTCGCGGCCCCAATTCAAACCGAACCAATGCTGGCCATCCCGGTTGGCACCGGCACTGAAGTCGGCGGTGAGCGCGACGGTGCGGTCGACGACGCAGGGGATCGGCAGGTCTTTCGGACCCAACGAGCCGGGGCCAGCGCCGATCGCCGCTCGGATCTCACCTTCGGTGGCCATGCGCAAGGGCGAGGCGACCTGGGGTAGCCGCTGCGCCTTGACGGCATTGAGCTCATGGTCGCCACGCACCAGAAGTGCGACCAGCTTGCCCTCGACTGCATCCGAGCCAGCGACCACCAGGGTCTTGAGCGTCTGTTCGATCGGCTGATCGAATTGTGCCACCAGATCGGCGATGGTTCGGGCATCGGGCGTGTCGACGAGGCGCGCCTCCTCGCGCGGTGGGGGCAGGGTCTCGGCCAGCGGCAAGGCCTCGGCGAGCTCGACATTGGCGGCATAGTCGCTCTCGGTGGAGAAGGCGATGGCGTCTTCGCCGGAGGCGGCCAGCACGTGGAATTCATGCGAGACCTCACCGCCGATGCTGCCGGTATCCGCCTGCACCGCCCGAAAGTCGAGCCCACAGCGGCGAAAGATGCGGCTGTAAGTCGCATGCATCTGACGGTAGGTGGTGGCGAGCGAGGCCTCGTCGAGATGAAAGGAGTAGGCGTCCTTCATCAGGAACTCGCGGGCACGCATGATGCCGAAGCGAGGTCGGATCTCGTCGCGAAACTTGGTCTGGATCTGGTAGAGATTGACCGGGAGCTGCTTGTAGCTCTTGAGCTCGTTGCGGGCGAGGTCCGTGACGATTTCTTCGTGGGTGGGACCGAAACAGAAATCGCGTTGGTGGCGATCGCGCAGCCGCAGGAGCTCAGGGCCATATTGGTCCCAGCGGCCGGATTCCTGCCAGAGCTCGGCCGGCTGCACGGCCGGCATCGCGATTTCCAATGCCCCCGCGCGGTCCATCTCCTCGCGCACGATCCGTTCGACCTTGCGCAGAACACGCAGTCCCAGGGGCAGCCAGGTGTAGAGACCGGCCGCGAGCTTACGGATCATGCCCGCGCGCAGCAGCAAACGGTGGCTCGCGATCTCGGCGTCCGCCGGGGTCTCTTTGACGGTCTGCAGGGGGAACTGGGAGGTGCGCATTGTGATGGGGCGACCAGCAATCAAAGGGCACGATTCTATGGTTCAGCGCGCGATTGTTCAACGCGTGCAGCAGAGACTGCTCGGCGGTTCCGCTTTCCCTCGCCTGCCTAAATTCAATACACTTCGCACCATATGGTCACTGGCCTTTTCGCCGCCCCTCTTCGAGCCCTCGCCCGTCCATGAGATCGAGGGCCAAGAGGGGCGCCGTGGGGGTTGCTTGATGATCCATCGATTCCCGTTACCCTGGAGCGCGACACCCTCGAAGGTGAAGAAGGATCCGGATCGATATCGGCACACCGACTCCTCATGATGAGAATGATGAATCAGGTATACAGTGATTCGGCCTTGCGAGATCGACGCACCCAAGTTCGGATTCGGGTCGAGATCCCGATCACGCTGAGCTTGCCCGGTGTCGATGAGCCTCTGCGTGCGATCAACCAGAACATCTCCTGGGGTGGGGCGCTGTTCGTCCTCTCCGAGCCGCTACGTCACGAAGGCGGCCTGTTGCGGATCACCCTTCCCTGGAAGCGGGGCGCACACATCACCGCCGAGGCACGGCTCTTGCGCGCGCGACAGCTCGAGGATGGGCGCTATCTGGTGGCGGTGCGCTTCGTGAGTCTCTCGCCACGAAGCCAGTCGAGACTGGAGAGATTGCTGCAAATGCTCCAGACCGGTGAGACGACGGCTCCGGACCAGGAGGACCCCGGGGGTCTGGTCAAGGCGCTCGAGGTGACGGTCAACGACGCCGAGGAGCTGCGTCGAACGCTGTTGCACGTCGCCAAGGGACGGCACCGAGTCACCGTCTTCGATGCCTATGACAGGGATCAGAGCATCAGTTTCTCGATCGTGAGCACCAAGGATCTGCCCGGTATCCGGCTCAGGGCACGGGTGCTCGAGGTCCATAAGTCACGGGTCAAGGGATTCGACTGGGCCGAGTTGCATGCCCTGCTCTTGGAATTCGAGCACCCGCGAAAGGCGCTCAGGGCTTGCGTCAAGCTGTTGTTGGATCAGTTGCCCAAGCCGCCACCCAGCTCGGGCTCGCAGCGATCGGAGGAGCCCGATTGGCTTCGGACCAAGTCGTTCCCCGCCCCTGCCGGGCCGGGCAAGCACTGGGTGGGAGGCAAACGGGGCCTTTCGAGCACGCTGGAGACAGAGTTCCCCGAGGCACTGAATTACCTGACTGTGGGCTGGGGCGATGTCGACGCGTTCGAAGTCCTGTTTCAAGATCTGGTCCTGGGCGAGCACGGCCAGCCCGGGGGCTGGCCCCCGGATGCCTGGGAGGAATTGGAGCTGTTGCAGAGCATTCACGATCAAGCCTATGGATTACCCGAGTCGAGGAAGCGCTTGTTGAAGGGCGGCCGATCTGTCTGAGGCGATTGCTCTTGATGGTGACCGGCCGGCGTCTTAGGCGATTGCCGGAAATTCTCATGCCAGCTGGCGCCGGATCGGCGTCTGCCTTCAAGGAGCGCCGGCAGGCACATAGCGGCGCTATGTGACTGCTGGCGCGACGCAGAAGGCGGGCGTCAAGACAAGTCAGGTGGGATGAGAATTGACAGAAATCGCCTTATGCCAGTGGTGCTTCGCGCCCTGTCTTCGCTTGACCCTTGGTCTCGATCACTGTACGGTCAAGCACTTTCAAACTGATTCATCTGCCATTCTCCGACCGGGGC
>JANQGF010000144.1 GCA_028277465.1 Chromatiaceae bacterium | reverse complement strand
GTCCACACCCAGCTCGCGCGCGAAGCGGCGAACCGCTGGGCTGGCGTGGGGCTTGCGCCCCCTGGCGATCGCGGCCATGTCCTGCGGACGGGGCAGGACAGGCGCCTGTCGGCGCTCCGCCTCGCCGGGTGCGCGGCGGGGTGCGGCCGGCACCAGGGGCGAGGGCGTGGATGCGGCTGGCGGCTCGGGCTCCCGGGACTCAGAGACTTGGGTCTCGCCCTCCGTCTCTGGAGCCCCATCGGTGCGCAGGGTCAGGATCCGGTCACCCGCACTCAGTGTGTCGCCCACTTTGACCCTCAGGGTCTCCACCTGGCCCGCCAGCGGCGAGGGGATCTCCATCGTCGCCTTTTCGCTCTCCAGCGTGAGGAGCGATTGCTCGGCCTGGATCTGGTCGCCGGGGGCGACGAGGATCTCGATGACCTCGACACCGGAGAAATCCCCGATGTCGGGCAGCAGAATCTCTTCGACGGTTGCCACGCTGTGTCCTCCTGGGCCTCTGATGACGGGGTGCTTCAGACCGTGACCGGGTTGGGCTTGTCCGGATCGATGTCGTATTTCCGAATGGCCTCGGCCACGATCGCCGAGTGGATCTCACCTTCGTCTGCCAGTGCCTTGAGAGCGGCGACAGTCACGTAGTAACGGTTGACCTCGAAGAACTTCCGGAGCTGACTGCGCATGTCGCTGCGCCCGAAGCCGTCGGTTCCCAGGACCAGATAACGCCGCGGGACATAGGGGCGAATCTGGTCGGCGTAGGTCCGCATATAGTCGGTGGCGGCGACGATGGGCCCACGCGTCCCAGCCAACTGATGCTCCACATAGGTGGTTCGCTGCTCCTGCTCCGGATGCAGCATGTTCCAGCGCTCCACATCCATCCCTTCGCGCCTCAGCTCGTTGAAGCTGGTCACGCTCCAGACCGCCGCACCCACGTCGAAGTCCTCGGCCAACAGCTCGGCGGCGGCGAGCACCTCCCGCAGGATGGTCCCGGAGCCCAGCAACTGCACCCGGTAACTGCGCTCCTCGCCCCGATACACCCGGTACATGCCCTTGAGAATGCCCTCCTGGCCGTCTTCCGGCATCGGCGGCTGAACATAGGTCTCGTTCATCGCCGTGATGTAATAGAAGACGTTCTCCTTCACCTGATACATCCGCCTGAGCCCGTCCTGGACGATGACCGCCAGCTCATAGGCGTAAGCCGGGTCGTACGCGATGCAGTTCGGAATGGTGGAGGCAAGGAGGTGGCTGTGACCGTCCTGATGCTGCAGCCCCTCGCCGGCCAGAGTGGTGCGCCCGGCGGTGCCCCCGATCAGAAAGCCCCGAGCCCGACTGTCGCCGGCGGCCCAAGCCAGATCGCCGACACGCTGGAAGCCGAACATGGAGTAATAGATGTAGAAGGGGACCATGCTCTGGCCGTGGTGGGCATAGGCCGTGGCCGCGGCGATCCAGGAGGACATGGCACCGGCCTCGGTGATGCCCTCCTGAAGGATCTGCCCCTGTTTGTCTTCACGGTAGTACATCACCTGATCGGCATCCACGGGCTCGTAGAGCTGGCCTTGCGAGGCGTAGATGCCGAGCTGGCGAAACATGCCCTCCATGCCGAAGGTGCGGGCCTCGTCCGGCACGATCGGCACAAGATACCGGCCGATCTGCTTGTCCCGGATGAGGAGCGTCAAGAGACGCACCAAGGCCATGGTGGTCGACATCTCCTTCTCACCACTGCCCTGGAGCAGGGACTCGAGGGACTCCAGGCCTGGGACCTCGAGGGGTGGCGCCTCGTCACGCCGAGCCGGCAGGAAACCGCCGAGCCGATCCCGGACCCGGTGCAGATAGGCGACCTCCTCACCGTCCGCCGGCGGCTTGTAGAAGGGAGCGGCACCGATCTGGTCGTCCGAGATGGGGATATTGAAACGGTCGCGAAAGGCCTTGAGGTGGGTCTCGCCCATCTTCTTCTGCGAGTGGGTGATATTCATGCCCTCGCCCGCGACGCCCATCCCATAGCCTTTGACCGTCTTGGCCAGGATCACCGTCGGCTGACCGCTGGTCTCCATGGCGACCCGATAGGCGTTGTAGACCTTCACTGGATCGTGTCCGCCGCGATTGAGACGCCAGATGTCCTCGTCGGTCATGTTGGCGACCATCTCGCTCAACTCGGGATACTTTCCGAAGAAGTGCTCGCGCGTGTAGGCGCCGCCCCTGACCTTGTAGGTCTGATAGTCGCCGTCGACGCATTCCTCCATCCGCTTGAGGAGCAGACCCTGGGTGTCGCGCGCGAGCAACGGATCCCAGTAGCTCCCCCAGATGACCTTGATGACATTCCAGCCGGCGCCGCGGAAGACGGCCTCCAGCTCCTGAATGATCTTACCGTTGCCGCGCACCGGGCCATCGAGCCGCTGGAGATTGCAGTTGACCACGAAGATCAAGTTGTCCAGCCGCTCACGGGCGGCCAGCGAGATGGCACCCAGTGATTCGGGCTCGTCCATCTCGCCGTCGCCGAGGAAGGCCCAGACCTTGCGGTCCGCGGTGTTGACCAGTCCCCGGTCGCGCAGATAGCGCATGAGGCGCGCCTGGTAGATGGCCATGATGGGGCCGAGCCCCATTGAAACCGTCGGGAACTGCCAGAACCCAGGCATGAGCCAAGGATGCGGATAAGAGGAGAGCCCGTTACCCTCTACCTCCTGGCGGAAGTTGTAGAGCTGCTCCTCGCTGATGCGACCCTCGAGGAAGGCGCGCGCATAGACCCCAGGCGCCGAATGGCCTTGGAAGAAGACGAGGTCACCACCGTGATCCTTGGTGCGCGCATGCAGAAAGTGATTGTAGGCGACGTCGAAGAGGGTCGCCGAGGAGGCGAAGCTCGCGATGTGCCCACCAAGCTCGGTGGACAACCGATTCGCTTGGACCACCATGGCCATGGCATTCCAACGCACGAAGGAGCGGATCCGCCGTTCCATCGCCCGATCCCCAGGAAAGCGCTCCTGTCGCTGCACCGGGATGGTATTGAGATAGGCCGTGTTGGCGCTGTAAGGCAGATAGGCACCCGAGCGGCGCGCCTTGTCGATCAGACGCTCCAACAGGAAGTGGGCGCGCTCGACGCCCTCGTTCTCGAGCACGGCTTCCAAGGCGTCGAGCCATTCCTGCGTCTCTTGGGGATCGATATCGGGCTTGTTGCTCATCTTGGCTTCTTCGGGCGACCTTGCAGGCGGTCGGTAGGGACAAAGCCGCGATTATATAGCACCGATGTTTTTCTAATGCTAAGAATTCATTCCTGCAATGCAACACATTCCATGGGGCCGGAATCATCCGCTGCATCGGAACGAGCGAGCGGCAAGGTTCACTCACCCACGAAGACGCCGACCTGCTCGACCGCATGCCTGGTCTCAGCGTCTGCCGATTGCTCTTCCTGAAGCCTGAGCTCGATGCTCCGAGACCCGGCATCGCGATGCCGAATGAAGACTGGATCGGCGCTCTCGTAGCTGTCGGTGCTGGTGACGACAGTGGCAAGACGTCGCTCGGTGGCACCGAAGCGCAGACGCCGTGCCTTGTGGTCGAGACTGCTCTGGAACACCTGGAAGGAGCATAGCCGGGCGATGTGACTGGTGGTGCGACACCGAAGGCGGGCGTCAAGACAAGTCAGATGG
>JANQGF010000141.1 GCA_028277465.1 Chromatiaceae bacterium | reverse complement strand
CCGGCGCTCCTTGAAGGCAGACGCCAATCCGTTGCCATCTGGCATGAGAATCTCCGGCAATCGCCCAGCGCTTCGGCTCGCCGCAAGCGATGACCCGGCCGACTCCGCCGATTCGCTGGCGGGCCCTAGTCTCCCGTTTGGCGGTGCGCTCCTGCGTGTCTGGCCTGTCGCGGTGACAACAGGATCCATGTTGCGCTGCAGTAGAATTGTTGGAAAGCTGACAAGGGGCCCCTCCGCTCAGCGTCCGCGTTCTGCGAGGCCAGGGGAGGGAACTACTGGCGCGATGTTTGCCTGCTCTTTCGACCCGCTTGATAACCGAGGAGAATGCCGTGCCGGTCCGACAATCTCAGGAGCCCGCCCAGCAAGCCGCGATCAACGCACTGGGCGAATTTCTCGCCTCGCCGCCGGACGGAACGCCGCCCGAGGTGGTCGAGGCGCTCGCCCTGATGGGCGGAGATCCCTCGGACCCTTTGCCGCCACGGCTCTTTTTCGAGGCAGTCGAGCAATCGCCGATCGCCATCTCCATCACCGACGCCGAGGCGACCATCCTCTACGCAAACGCGGCCTTCGAGACCCTGACGGGTTACAGCCGCGAGGAGGTGCTGGGACAAAACGAGTCGCTTCTGTCGAACAAGGCCACGCCCGATAGCATCTATCAACAGCTTTGGCGGACCATCCGACACAAGGAGACCTGGACCGGAACCCTGGTCAACCGCACCAAACAGGGTGGCGATTATCTGGCCGAGCTGACGATCTCGCCGGTGTTGGATCACGACGGTGACCTCAAGTACTTCCTCGGCATGCACCGCGACGTCACCAAGGTGCACGAGCTCGAAGGCGCTCTGCGCCAGCACAAGGCGCGGATCGAGACCGTCTTGGATGCCGCGCCCGTCATCGTGGTGCTGCTCGACAGCCAGGGACGCGTCATCCTCGACAATCAGGAATACAAGAAGCTCTTCGATGAACTGCACGGCAAGGAGCCGGTGGAGGTGCTGCGCGCCGCCATCAGCGACCAGCTCGGCATCGATGCCTTCGCGGCCTGCCTCAGGGGTGAGGCCTTCAAGAACATCGAGGTGAGTATCGATATCCAGGGTCATCTGGGGCCGCGCTGGTTCTCCTGTTCCGGTACCCCGGTCGAGGAGTCGGACGCGACGGCGCGCAGCTACTTTGGTCACCCGGCCCCGGGAGACCGGCGTCTGCTGGTGCTCGCCAACGAAGTCACTGGACGCCGCCGGGAGATCGATCGGGCGCATCTGGAACATCTGCGCGCCCGTCTGGCCGAGCAGCAGTTGATGCACGGCATGCGCGAGGCGCTGACCGCTGCCATCTATCAGATCCAGGTACCCCTGAACGTGATCAACGCCGCCGCCGGCATGCTGCGCAATGGCATGAGCAACCTGAATGCGCTCGCCGCCACACTCGACCAGATCAGTGACTCCGGCGCCAAGGCGCTGGCCACGCTCAAGGCCGCATTGCCAGAGGAACCGCGCGAGGCCGGTGTCATGGTCAATGTCAACGAGCTCCTGCGTCAGGTGCTGGAGCTGGAGACCGAGCGTCTCCTCGCCACCGGCATCGTCGTGGACTGGCAGCCCGCGGCCGTCTTGCCGGAGCTACCGGGCCACAAGGACCAGTTGCGTGCCATGTTCAAGCACCTGATCGACAACGCCATCCAGGCGCTTCAGGAGTCCGGCCAAGCGCATCGCGAGCTGCGTCTGAGCACCCGCCGGTTGGACCAGGGTGTCGAGGTCGAGATCCAGGACAATGGCCCTGGTATCCCGCCCGAGGATCGCTACCGGGTCTTCGAGCCCTTCTCGATCGGTTGGCGCAATCGCCGCAGCCGTGCCGGGATGGGACTCCCCCTGGCCCAGGAGATCGTCAATGCCCACGGTGGATCGATCGAGTTCGATCCCCAATCTGACGAGGGCTGTCTGATTCGCTTCTCCTTGAACGCTGTGTTGACGGACGTCTGACCTTGCTCGATCGATCCATGAGTGCCAGTTCCAACCACATCGGCCAAGCCGAAGAGTCCCGCCGTCTGGCCCTGCTGGAGTCCCAGCTGGCCGCGCTCTTCGAGGTGAGCAGCGTGCTCAGCCGATCGCTGAATCTAGAGCAGACGCTGCGCGCGCTGCTCAACGTGCTGCATGAGGGGGGCCGGATGAGTCACGGCCTGGTCTGCTTGCTGAACGAAGAGCGCGGCGAGCTCCTGGTCAGCGCCCTCCATGGAAAGGATGCCGAGCCGTTCGAAAAGATCACCTACCAACCCGGGGAAGGCGTCATCGGGCATATCCTCGCGACCAACGCGCCCTGGATTCTCCCGCGGGTCTCGGACGAGCCCCGCTTTCTCGATCGATTGAGCCTCTATGACCCGGATCTCCCCTTCATCGGCGTGCCGATCCGGGTCGGCAGGGAGAAGGCGATCGGGGTCGTCGCTGCGCAACCGCCTGCCGAGGACGAAGCGCTCGGGTCCCGCTCGCGCTTTCTCGAGATGGTCGCCAATCTGATCGGGCAGGCGGTCCGCCTCTCCCGCAGCGTGGAGGCGGAGCGCGAGGCGCTGCGCGAGGAGCGCGACAAGCTGCGCCGCGAGGTCAAGGGGACCCACGGCTTCGATAGCATCATCGGCCGGGCGGACTCCATGCGTCTGGTCTTCGAGCAGGTGCGTCAGGTCGCCAAGTGGAACACCACGGTCCTGCTCCGCGGGGAGTCCGGGACCGGCAAGGAGCTGATCGCCAATGCCATCCATTACAACTCGCCGCGCTCGCGCGCGCCCTTCGTCAAGCTCAACTGCGCCGCTCTGCCGGACAATCTGCTCGAGTCCGAGCTCTTCGGCCACGAGAAAGGCGCCTTCACGGGCGCGCTCAACCAGCGCAAGGGACGCTTCGAACAGGCCCATGGCGGTACCCTCTTCCTCGACGAGATCGGCGAGATCACGCCGGCCTTCCAGGCCAAGTTGCTGCGGGTGCTCCAGGAGGGCGAGTTCGAGCGGGTCGGCGGCGGGCGCACCCTGAAGGTCGACGTGCGGGTGATCGCCGCGACCAACCGTGACCTGGAGGCCGAGGTCCAGGCAGGTGACTTCCGTGAGGACCTCTACTATCGCTTGAATGTGATGCCGATCCGCATGCCCGCCCTGCGCGAACGCATGGAGGACATCCCGGAGCTCGCCCGCTTCCTGGTGAGCAAGGTCGCCCGGATGCAGGGCCGCCAGCTCGCGATCACCGACAGCGCCTTGCGCCTGCTGATGCGCTACGACTGGCCGGGCAATGTGCGTGAGCTGGAGAACTGCATGGAGCGTGCCGCGGTCATGAGCGAGAACGGCACCATCGATCGAGACACCATCAATCTGACCGGGCTCGAGGTCGGTGCTGGCACGGTCGAGTTCTCCCAGCCCGCGCTCGCGACGACGGCTCAGGTCGACCTGAACGATCCCAATCTGGATGAGCGGGAGAGGGTCATCGCCGCCCTGGAGGAGGCCGGTTGGGTCCAGGCCAAGGCCGCGCGGCTACTCAAGATGACACCGCGCCAGATCGCCTATCGGATCCAGACGCTCAATATCAAGGTGCGTCAATTCTAGGCGTTCTGGTCCGCACGGCGGACCCTACATTTCGTGATTTCGTCGGGTCCGCTGTGCGGACCGAATCGCTTTCGGCGAGAGAGCAAGATGCCACCGAGGATGAGAACCAGGCCGGCCAGGTGCGCCATCGTTGGTCTCTCGCCGAGAAAGAGCACACCAATGACCACGGCCCAAAGCGGAATGAGATAGTTGAGCTGGGAGGTAAAGGAGGGGCCGGCGGTCTGGATCAACTGGAGATAGACCACCATGGCGACGGCCGTCGAGAGGACGCCGAGAAAGAGCAAGGCACCGATGACCGGGGCGCTCAGCCGAGCGATCGCCGCCATCTCGACCTGGACCCCCGAGAGGCTCGCGGGCAGCGACATCAGGGCCGCCAGGGTTGTCACGGCGGCAGCGGTCGAGATCGCGTCGCTGGCCGGACGCAGTCGCGCCAGGATGGATGCAGCCCCATAGCACAGAGCGCCGCCAAGAACGGCTAGCATCGGCAGGAGCGGACCCTCTTCGCCGCCGATCCTGAGCAGTGCCTCGGGGCCGATCAAGACCACGACACCGGCGAAACCCAAGAGAAAGCCGCCGACCCGGCGGGGCGTGAGTCGCTCGCCGGGCACGAACAGATGCGCGAGGGCCAGGGTCGACAGGGGCATCACGGCCATCAGGATGCCAGCCAAGCCGCTGTCGATGCCGCGTTGCCCCCAGGTGATGAGCGAGAAGGGAAGCAGATTCCCCACCAGTGCCATCGCGACGAGGAACAGCCAGAGACGCCAACCGCGGGGCCAGCCTCGGGCCGTCAGCAGCGCGAGCGGCACGAGAATCAAGGCGGCGATGCTGAGACGCGAGGTGACGACGGTCGCCATGGGCAGGGCGGTGACGGCGATCTTCGTAAAGAGGAAGGATGATCCCCACATGCACGTCAGTGCAAAGAGACGAAGCCACTCCGATCGCCCATGGCCAGAGCAGTTCTGCAACGCAATCACAGGATCACCGGAGTCAATGCGCTGCTGGTGACCACGGGCCTGAGGCCAGGGATGAGCTCTGAGCTGGGTTCTCGCGTCACACTGGCTGATTCATAGTTGGTGGGAGCGGCGCCCCGCCGCGATCGCGCGCTCTTCGCGGCGGGGCGCCGCTCCCACCAACTAGGGCGATTTCTGTCAATGTTCATACCATTTGACTTGTCTTGACGCCCGCCTTCGGTGTCGCGCCACCAGTCACATCGCCCGGCGATGCTCCTGGTGGCGCTCCTTGATGGCGAGCCTCAATCCGGCGCCATCTGGTATGAACATTTCCGGCAATCGCCTGAACCCGCTGCCTTGGTCGGCGGCTTCGCTTGGGCCGTTGGGTAGCCCGCCGGCCGCCGCCGTCCGGTCCAGAGGCGGGGTCGGTCGAGGATGCGACTCGCCGGGTCGGCGAGGTTTCAAGTTCCCAATAGGCGCGCCAGCAGTTCCGGCGCTTCGAGCATGGGGTTATGGCCGATACCTTTCAAGACACTGAGTTGGGTCGCCGGGCGACGCTCGGTGACCTGCCGTGCGATGCGGAGAAACTTCTCGTCCTCGCCACCCACGATCCAGTGCAGGCGGCCCGGAAAGCGCACCAGATCGTCCCAGGTGTCGGGCATCTCGGCGAGCCCGAGACGCTCGAGGGCGCTGGCCAGGCCCTCGGCCCGGTGGCCGAGACGGCCGAGACGCTGGCGGGCGAGCAAGGCGCTCGGTAGCCGGCTCTGCGTGGCGAAGAGCGGCAGTACTTCCCACGCCTGGACGAAGGCCTCGATTCCATCATGGCGCAGCAGTCGGATCCAATGGCTGTCGGCCGTGCGTCGCGCCGCCCGCAGTCCAGGGTCCGCGAGACCCGGATGGGCGGCGATGATGGTGGCGGCGCGAAAGCGCTCGGGGGCGGCCTGGACGAGCCCAAGCGCTAGCCGTCCGCCCAATGAGTAGCCGATGACCTCGTCGACACCGGGGGGGAGCCGTCGCAGTATCGCCAGCACGGTGTCGCGGAAGGAGCCGGTCGGATCGCTCGCGCGAGCGTGTCCCGGCAGGTCGATGGCCAGGCGGGAGGGGTCTTCGGCGCAGAAGGCGTCCCAGTCCCGGGCACTGCCGGTGAAACCGTGCAGCAAGAGACAGCGCGCGGCGCGCGGGGTCAGAGAGATGCCTCGGCGATCTCGGCCTCTCGCTCCTTGTCCCGCTCGATGAGGGCATAGGCCGAGTGATTGTGGATGGATTCGAAGTTCTCCGCCTCCACCACATAGGCGCCGATGCGCTCGTCCTCGTTGAGCCGGTTGGCTACGTCACGCACCATGTCTTCGACGAACTTGGGGTTGTCGTAGGCGCGCTCGGTCACGAACTTCTCGTCCGGCCGCTTCAGCAGGCCGAAGAGCTCGGACGACGCCTCCTGCTCGACCAGCTCGATGATCTCTTCGAGCCAGATGAAGCCCCGAGCACGGACCTGGACCGTGACGTGAGAACGCTGATTGTGGGCGCCATAGTCCGAGATCTCCCTGGAGCAGGGACAGAGGCTGGTGACCGGGACCACCACCTTGATCTCCAGGGTCGGACGGCCATTGCGGATCTCGCCGATGAAGGTGACATCATAGTCGAGCAGGCTCTGTACCCCGGAGACGGGTGCCTTCTTGTTGACGAAGAAGGGAAAGCGCATCTCGATATGCCCCGCCTCGGACTCCAGTCGCTGCGACATCTCGGCGAGCATCTCCTTGAACGAAGAGACGCTGATCTCGCGCTCGTGGTTGTTCAGGATCTGCACGAAGCGCGACATGTGGGTCCCCTTGAAGTCATGGGGCAGATAGACGTACATGTTGAAGGTCGCGACCGTGTGTTGATCCTTGCCGCTTCGGTCGCGCACCCGCACCGGGTGTCGGATGTCCTTGATCCCCACCCTGTCGATGGCGATGCGCCGATCGTCGGCGCTTCCCTGAACGTCGGCGATCTCCATGGCCCGGGTGCCCCCGCGGGCGGCCCCCAACCCCTGCTCACTCGGACGACTCACCCCATGGGTCGCGCAATCCATCAGCTTGTCCGCCCGACCAATGCGTCGGCGATCCAGCGCAGCGGATCGCCCCTCTCGGCAAAGACCTCGATCGCCGCGAGGGCATCGCTGGTCAGATTGGCCGCCATCTCCTTGGCCTCGGTCAGACCGACCAAGGCGGGATAGGTCGCCTTCTCGAGCGCCTGATCACGCCCCGCGGTCTTGCCGATCTTGCTGGTCTCGCCCTCCACGTCCAGCACGTCGTCCTGGATCTGGAACGCCAGACCGATGCACTTGGCGTAATGGTCCAGCCGATCGCGATGATCCGGGTCGAGGGCGCCGTGGGCCAGGATCCCCATCTGGACCGAGGCGCGGATGAGCGCACCTGTCTTGTGGATATGGATGTGCTCGAGCATGGCCACATCGAGCGCCCTGCCTTCGGCCGCGAGATCCAGCGCCTGGCCGCCGACCATGCCGCGCGAGCCGCTGGCGCGTGCCAGGTGGCCGAGCATCGCCACTCGATTCGTCGCCTCCAACCCCGGGGCCTCGGCCAAGGACTGAAAGGCGAGGGCCTGCAAGGCGTCACCGGCCAGGATGGCCGTCGCCTCGTCGAAGGCGCGGTGACAGGTGGGCCGTCCGCGTCTCAAGTCGTCGTCGTCCATCGCCGGTAGGTCGTCGTGGATCAGGGAGTAGGCGTGGATGAGCTCGATCGCGCAGGCGGGCCGGTCCAGCAGGGCGGGATCCAGGTCCAGTGCCGCGCCCGTGGCATAGGTCAGGAGCGGACGGATGCGTTTGCCGCCGCCGAGCACTGAGTAGCGCATGGCCTCATGCAGGCGCGAAGGCTGCACGCTGGTCGGCGGCAGAAGCTCATCGAGGGCGGTCTCGACGCGCCTCTGGCAGCGCGTCCGAAAGGCGTCCAGGTCGTTAACTCTCATGCGTCTCGAAGGGAACTGGTTCGGCATTCGGGCCCGTGTCGGTCAGGATCCGCACGCGTTGCTCGGCCGTCTCCAGGGCCTGCTGGCAGAGGCGGGCGAGACCAATCCCGCGCTCGAAGGCCGTGAGCGAGTCCTCGAGGGTCATGTCACCCTTCTCGAGGGCATCGACGACGCCTTCTAGCTCGGTAAGTGCGGTTTCGAAGGAGGGGGCGGGCGGGCTGTCGGCAGATTTCATGGGGGGTTTGAATCGGGCTTTGCAGGTACGGTACCTTAGGTCGGATGAGTGGTCAAACCAGCGGTCCCGCGAACCAGTGGGGCTCACGCGATGCTCCCCGTCCCGGCACCCGTGCCACCCATGTCGACATGCCCCGGTCAGGACGAATCCGCACCGCCGGCGCGCCCTCTGCGATCACTCTCGACCTCCATCCATTCAGGTAAGGATTCGACCCCGCCATGACCGGCAACTACGACGCCTCAGCGATCGAGGTCCTCAGCGGTCTCGACCCGGTGCGCAGACGTCCCGGGATGTATACCGATACGACGCGTCCCAATCACCTGGCCCAAGAGGTCATCGACAACAGCGTCGACGAGGCCCTGGCCGGTTATGCCCGCCGCATTCAGGTCGTGCTGCATGCCGACGGCTCGCTCGAGGTCAGCGACGACGGTCGCGGCATGCCGGTCGACATGCATCCACAGCAGGGTCTGCCCGGTGTCGAGGTGATCCTGACCAAGCTGCATGCCGGCGGCAAGTTCAACGGTGAGAACTACCGATTCTCGGGTGGTCTGCATGGTGTGGGCGTCTCGGTGGTGAACGCGCTCTCGCGGCGCCTCGAGGTCTGGGTCAAGCGCGATGGTCAGGAGTACGCGATGGCCTTCGCCGGAGGGGAGAAGCTGAACGACCTCACCCGAGTCGGCATGGTCGGACGGGGAAATCGGGGGACGCGGCTGCGGTTCTGGCCCGACCCCGCCTATTTCGATACCCCCAAGTTCGCCACCCGGCCGCTGATGCACCTCTTGCGGGCCAAGGCCGTGCTCTGTCCCGGTTTGGAGGTCCATTTCCGCGACGAGGTCGGTGGCGACGAGCAGACCTGGTGTTATCGTGCCGGGCTCGAGGACTATCTGACCCAGGCCCTCGGCGGTGCCGAGACCCTTCCCTCGACGCCCTTCGTGGGCGACCTGGAGGGCACCAACGAAGCGGCCAGCTGGGCGCTCGTCTGGTTGCCGGAGGGCGGCGAGCCCTTGGCCGAGAGCTATGTCAACCTCATCCCGACGCTTCAGGGCGGGACCCATGTCAATGGGTTGCGCACGGGTCTGACCGAGGCGGTGCGCGAGTTCTGCGAGTTTCGCAGCCTCCTTCCGCGCGGCGTCAAGATCGCGCCCGAGGACGTCTGGAACCGGCTCAGCTATGTCTTGTCGGTGAAGCTGGCCGAGCCCCAGTTCTCCGGTCAGACCAAGGAGCGCTTGGCCTCACGCGAGTGCGCGGCCTTCGTCTCCGGGGTGGTCAAGGATTCCTTCAGCCTCTGGTTGAATCAGCACGTCGGTGAGGGCGAGCGGATCGCCGAGATCGCCATCGGCGCGGCCCAGGCGCGGCTGCGTGCCGGACGCACGGTCACCCGCAAGAAGGTGGCCCAGGGACCGGCCCTGCCTGGCAAGCTGGCGGACTGTACGGCCACGGATCCCGAGCGTGGCGAGCTCTTTCTGGTGGAGGGCGACTCCGCCGGCGGGTCGGCCAAGCAGGCACGTGACCGGGAGTTCCAGGCCATCCTGCCGCTACGCGGAAAGATTCTGAATACCTGGGAGGTCGATCCGGCGGAGGTCTTGGGCTCGCAGGAGGTACACGACATCGCGGTCGCCATCGGGGTCGATCCGGGCAGTGAGGATCTCGGGCGGCTCAGGTTCGGCAAGATCTGCATCCTCGCCGACGCCGATTCCGACGGCGCCCATATCGCGACCCTGCTCTGCGCCCTCTTTCTGCGGCACTTCAGACGCCTGGTGGCCGAGGGTCATGTCTTCGTGGCCATGCCGCCTCTGTACCGCATCGATGTGGGTAAGCAGGTCTACTATGCCCTGGACGACAGCGAGAAACGGGGTATCCTCGATCGTATCGAGGCCGAGCGGATCAAGGGAAAGGTCAGTGTGCAGCGCTTCAAGGGCCTCGGTGAGATGAATCCGGCGCAGCTGCGCGAGACGACCATCCACCCGGACACCCGACGGCTGGTCCAACTCACCATTGAAGCCGACGACGAGAGTGATAACCTGCTCGATATGCTGCTGGCCAAGAAGCGTGCCGCCGACCGGCGCGATTGGCTGCAGGCGAAGGGCGACCTGGCCGAGATCTGAATCTCGGATGGCACCGACCGCCGGCTGACTGGAGTGACAATTCATGTCTCCATTCCGTTTCGGACATGCCGCGGCCGCCGATTGGAGGCAGGCCGCGGATGCGTGTGTGGCCCAAATCGGCCCCGTTCCCGACCAAGCGAACCTCGGGTTCCTCTATGCGACAGACGTGCTCGCCGAGGAACTGGGTGCGGTGCTGGCCTTCTTCCGTGCGGCGACCGGGGTCTCTCAGTGGGTCGGGACCGTCGGTATGGGCATCTGCGCGACCGGCAGGGAGTATTACGAAGAACCTGCGATCGCCGCGATGCTGGGCGAGTTCCCGCCCGAGAGCTTCCGCGTCTTCCCGAGCCTGCTCAAGGATGTGGAAGAGCTCGACGCCCAGCACGCCGACTGGATCGGCGCCCATCCACCCTATCTCGGCCTGGTGCATGGCGACCCCTCGAACGGTCTCATCGAGGCCCTGGTCAAACAGCTTGCCCGCCGGACCTCCGCGGGGTTTCTGGTCGGGGGGCTCGCCAGCTCACGCGGTGCCGCGGATGCGATCGCCAATGTCGTGACCCAAGGGGGTCTCTCCGGGGTCCTCTTCTCCGAACAGGTTGGGCTGGCGACACGGCTGACGCAGGGCTGCTCACCGATCGGTCCGCACCATTCGGTCACCGAGGCGCAGCGCAACATCCTCATCAAGCTCGACGGACAGCCGGCCTTGGATGTCCTCAAGGCGGACATCGGCGAGATCCTGGCGCGGGATCTCGGTCGACTCGGCGGCTATGTCTTCGCCGGCCTGCCGATCCGCGGCTCGGACACGGGCGACTATCTGGTGCGCAACCTGCTCGGGATCGATGCCAACCATGGCTTCCTGGCCATCGGCGACCTGGTGGAGCACGGAAGCGAGATCATCTTCTGCCGTCGTGACGCCGACACCGCCAGGGAGGACCTGGACCGCATGCTGTCCGCACTCGAGCGGCGGCTCTCGGGGCCACCGCGCGGCGGGGTCTATGTCTCCTGTCTGGGGCGTGGCGTGAACCTCTTCGGCCCGGATTCCGCAGAGCTGAGACAGATCCAGGCGGGGCTGGGCGACTTCCCCCTGGTGGGCTTCTATGCCAACGGCGAGATCTCCCAGGACCGGATCTACGGCTATACGGGGGTCCTGACGCTCTTCATCTGAGGCCAGGCGATTTCTGTCGATTCTCATCCCACCTGGCTTGTCTTGACGCCCGCCTTCTGCGTCGCGCCAGCAGTCACATAGCACTACTATGCTTCTGCCGACGCTCCTTGAAGGCGGACGCCAATCCGGCGCCATCTGGCATGAGAATTTCCGGCAATCGCCTCAGTCTCCACGTTGGTCCGCGAGCCCGGTCAGGGCCCAGAGTCGATCCAGCTGCGCGCGCAGTGACGCGACCTCGGCCTCCAGTTGGTCGATTCGTCCCTCCAGGGCCAGGTTCCCGGGGGAGGGGGTGCCGCTCGCGGGCTCCGGCGCGGCCTCGGTCGCCGCGGGTCGACCACAGAGCAGA
>JANQGF010000135.1 GCA_028277465.1 Chromatiaceae bacterium | reverse complement strand
GCCCCGGTCGGAGAATGGCAGATGAATCAGTTTGAAAGTGCTTGACCGTACAGTGATCGAGACCAAGGGTCAAGCGAAGACAGGGCGCGAAGCACCACTTGCATAAGGCGATTTCTGTCAATTCTCATCCCACCTGACTTGTCTTGACGCCCGCCTTCGGCGTCGCGCCAGCAGTCACATAGCCCCGCGATGCTCCTGCCGGCGCTCCTTGAAGGCAGACGCCAATCCGGCGCCATCTGGCATAAGAATTTCCGGCAATCGTCTTAGGAACGATTCAGAAACAAGTGGTGCAACTTGGGCCGCCCTTGTTGGGCACGCTCCGCTTTGCCCAACCTACGGTGTGTAGGTTGTTTTGAATCATTACCTATTTGAACGAATGTGGAAAACTGCGAACGGATCGGCACTTCGACGGGCGCCCTTCGGACTAGCATTGGCCACGAGGATCCTGCCCCGAAGAAATCGACGACTTCTGGCGTGACCTGCCAACCTCGCTGACGAATCGTCATGCCCCCTTCTTGGAGGACGCGCCATGCTGAGTTTCGATGCCCCTTCCTTACCCTCGCCCCTGGCAGTACGGGAATGCACGCGGCCGCGCTTCGACGGCAACCTCAGGATGTTGGGCGACTGGCTCGGCGAACTCAGGGCCGGGGGAGTGCGTCAGGCCGGGCCAGGTCTGATCCTGGCCCTGGAGAACCTGCGCAAGACCGAGATCTCGGCCGGACGGCGGCTCGCCATCCTGTCGGCGCTCAAGGTGCCCTTGCTCAAGACCTGCGCCGGCCTTCCCAAACCACGTCGCCCCGGGGTCCGGGTCGCGCCGCGGCATGGCGTCACCCTGGAGCAACACCTCTACCGGCTCATGTTCCTGAACCTGAACCAGGCGTTGCGACAGCTCGACCAAGAACGGCTCTTGCCATCCCGACCGCAGCAACGCAGACGGGAGTGGGCGATTCGGAACCTCTTTCGATTCGCCAATCGGCAGGTTCGTTATGCGGTTCACTGGAGCACCCCCTTGCCGGAAAACACCTGGCGTGGTATCCATGAGCTCCATGTCTATCTGAGGATGCGCCGGCCGATCCTGGCCGGGTCGAACAGTGGGCCGGAGGTGCCACTGTCCTGGATCGACCCCGAGCTGGAGTACAAGAAGCTGCTGCTCTTCGGCTTGGCCGCTCGACTCAGGGAGGCCCTGGTGCGCGACGAGGACTTCCTGGATGAGCTGGAAGACCGGGCCGTCCAGATTCTGCTCGAGGATCCCCATCGGATGCTGGGCAGACTCAGGCTCTTCCTCGTGGATATCTCGGAGGACGCACCACCGCACCAAAGGATGGAGCCTCTGGACGTGACCTTTTGTGGCTGGGTACTCCAGTTGCCCCAGGCGCTGGTTCATCAGCTCGAAGACGAGGATCTGGAACTGGGCCCGATGGATTCCAGGGCCCTGAACTGGCCCTCGCGGCTCGATTTCAATGAAGTTGCTCGCGATCGATACATCTGGTGACGCCTGCTCCGCCGCCCTGCTGCTGGATGGCCGTGTCGACCAATTGCTGGAGACCGCACCTCGCCGGCACGGTGAGCGTCTCTTGCCCATGATGCAAACCCTCCTGGATCGCGCCGGCATCCAAGTCACCGACCTGGATGCGATCGCCTTCGGCCGCGGACCTGGCTCATTCACCGGGGTCAGAATCGCAGTGGCAGTCGCGCAAGGGGCCGCCTTCGGTGCTGACTTGCCGCTGATCCCTGTCTCCACCCTTCGGGCCATGGCGCAGGGCCAATATCGCCGCGGCGCACAACGACGTCTGCTGACGGCACTCGATGCCCGCATGGGCGAGGTCTATTGGGGTTGTTTCGAAGTCGAAGCGGACGGCCTGGCCAACGCTTGTTGCGAGGAAGCGGTTTCGCCACCCGACAGGGTCGAACGGCCAAGCAGCGCGGGCTGGTACGGCGTCGGGCCTGGATGGGCGGCCCATGGCTCGACGCTCATGGCAGTGCTGGGCACGGGCCTGCAAGGCGTGAATCCAGAGGGGATCTGCGAGGCGCACGACATCGCTCGACTCGCAGAGGCGGACTTACGCGCGGGGCATCAGGTGACTCCCGAGCTCGCCGCACCCCTCTACCTCCGAGACCAGGTCACCCGCAAGGCTTGAACCTATTCTAAACCGCGACAGCTCCGATGCCTGTCGTGGTTGCCACGGCCGATCCAATCAAAAAACTTCGCATACCGCGCTGGACACGGTTTAGGTCGAAGACCGCCTGGGCGCTGCACCCCAGCGGCGATCCAGGTTCAATCGGCTTCCTACCGTCACCCCCAGACGCGGTGCGACGTGCGTACCGCCTCATGCCCATGCCGACAGTGGCGCTTCAGACAACTGATGACATAGTGCAGCAGGGTGCCCCCGACCGCGAGGAAGACGGCGGCTGCGATCGCCGCGCGGGTGAGGGGTCCTGCCATGGATAGCCCCAGGATGAGCCAGGTCACGAAGGCGATAATGGTTGTAATCCCAGTGATCATGACGAAAGGCCAAGTCGAGCGACTGCATTTCGGACAGAGGTTCATTGTTGGTCATTCTCTTGGGTCCAGGAGTCGAGCCCCTTGGAACCATCCAGGAAGGCGTGCAAGACGGCGCCGAGACGCTCAATCTAGCGATTTCTTGCCAGTTTTGTTGTAAGAATAGGACAGCCAAGCGCAGACTGTTACGACGATTTGAATACCAGTTGACCTTAACGTCATTGAAATCAATCAATAGCCGGCAACTTCTGCTTCGGCTTCTGGCAGTCGCCCTGGAGGCGGTCGAGGGTCGCGTGGCAGTGCGCCGAGCCTTGGATGCAGATCCCATCGCGGGCCCGGTCTGGCTCTGCGCCATCGGCAAGGCCGCGGAATCCATGGCCCTGGGCGCCAGGGAGGCCTTGGGCAATGCCTGCCTGGGCGGGTTGCTGATCACCAAGCAAGGTCATCTGAGCCGACATCGACTCGCCGGAAGCGGCATCGAGTGCATGGTCGGAGGACATCCCATCCCGACACCCGATAGCTTGGGGGCCGGGGCGAGACTGAGCGCCGCACTCCGGGAGGCACCGCCCGACGCGACCGCACTCTTCCTGATCTCAGGGGGGACCTCCAGCCTGGTGGAGGTCGCGGCGGATGGACTCGGGTGCGACGAGCTGCGACGGATGAACCACTGGTTGCTCGCGAGCGGCCTGCCCATCGACGCCGTGAACCTGGTGCGAAAATCCGTGTCCCGGATCAAGGGCGGCGGCCTGCTGACCGCGCTCGCCGGCCGGCCCGTCCGGCTGTTGGTCATCTCAGACGTCCCTGGTGACGACCCGGGCGTCATCGGTTCCGGTCTGCTGGTCCCTCAGATGGATCTGAGAGCGCGCGTAACCCGTCTGGATCTACCCGGATGGCTGGCCGATTGGGTCGCAAGAGGACTGGCGCAACGCGAGCGGGAAGGCATTGCCGCCCACGGGTCTGGCGCCGTGGTCGCCCCGCCCACGGAACTCGTGGCGACCCTGACCGCGGCCAAGACCGCGGTTGCGGCGGCGGCCGAACAAGCGGGCCTGCCGGTGCGGCTGCATCGGACCTTGATCGAGGGCGACGCGACCCGGTGCGGCCACCGCCTCGCGCGCGCGCTGATCGAAGGCGACCCGGGCCTGCATATCTGGGGCGGCGAGACCACTGTGCGGCTGCCGGCTCGACCAGGCCGCGGCGGGCGCAATCAGCAGCTTGCCCTGGCGGCCGCGATCGAGATCGCCGGCCGAGGGGATTGCAGCCTCCTCAGCGTCGGCACCGATGGGACCGACGGCCCGACGGAAGACGCTGGTGCCCTGGTCGATGGCGGCACCCTCGAGCGCGCCGCACGCGCTGGATTCGATGCCGACACGAGCCTTGAACGGGCCGATGCCGGCCACCTGCTCGAGGCCAGCGGCGACCTCATCCGGACCGGTCCCACCGGGACCAATGTGATGGACCTGATTCTGGGACTGACAGGCTGAACCTCGAAAGGGGGATGCCCGCCTCGAGCGCGTTCAAGCGCCCCGCGACAAGTAACCCAGTCGATCGATCCCGAACGGCGTCGGCGTGAGGCCGAGACGGGCGAAGCTGTCATTCTCCGTACAGACATTCCCCTCCATCAGCATCCGCAACTGGTCGCGCGAGATGGGGAACCAGCGAAAGCGATCGAGCAGACCGGCCGTGGCCTGGATGGCCAACACCGGGGCGGGCAGCATGAGCTTGGTTCGACCGGCCGCGGCCGCGATCGTGGCCAAGATCTCCTTCCAGCTCAGACGCTGGGGTCCGCACAGGCTATAGGTCTGGGACTCGGTGCGAGGCTCGGTCAAGGCGAGAACGAAGGCGTCGGCCACGTCGGAGACGCTCACCGGCGCCAATTCGAAGCTGCCCGCCCCTCTGGGCAGCAGACCCGAGTAGAAGAGCGGCGCCGGCAGCGGGGGATCGATGATGTCCTTCTTCAACTGAGAGCAGAACTCCATCCGCCCCTGGGGATCACCGAAGATCACCGAGGGCCGGAAGATGGTCCAACGCAATGGCGAGGACTTGAGCGCCATCTCGGCCTGGTACTTGGTGCGTTGATAGGGCGTACCCTCGGCGCGGATTCCGTTCGCGCTCATCAGCAGGAATCGATCCACGCCCATCGCCTGGGCGGCCTCGATGGTGTCCACGACACCCTGGTATTGGAGCGCCTCGAAGGTGACACCGCGAGAGGGGAACTCGCGCAAGATGCCGATGAGATAGATGACCGCATCGACACCGGAGAGGCAGTCCTTCAGCGCCGCCTGGTTGGCAACCTTCCCCTGCGCGACCTCACACTCATCTGTCGCTTCGATCTTGCCTTCGCTGCCCGGACGCACCAGTAGCCGTGGCCTGTGGCCAGCGGCAATCAAACGACGCGTGAGATGGGAACCGACGAAGCCGGTACCCCCGATGACCGCAACCTTCATGGCGAGACTCCTGAACGACGATCGATTGCCGTTCTAGATGGGTGTTCACCAGCGTCAGCCGCCCTACGGTGTGCAGGTTGTTTCTGAATCATTACTTATCAACTGGGCGGATCAGCGACCGGCGGCCTGCGCGGCGTGCACAGCGGATCGGGAGGCGGGTGTGGGACGTACGAGGTTCTGCCGCCGCAAGCGACGGACACTTCGACGCGCTGCTGTGAAGACCTGAACGATGGCCTCACCGGCAGTCTTGCGGGCTTCTCGGACGACCATCTGATGGCCAGAGGCGAGCCTCGCGCTCAGCTCGCAGCGGACACGGTGCCCATGCACCGGGTCGAAGTCCTCCTGAATCGTAACCTGCGCGTCCATTTGGTCGTTCGGAAACCGGTCCGCGAGCTTGCGCATCTCGGATTCGATCTGACGACGGACATCGGCATCCAGTGCAAGCGTATCGCCGCCTATCTTCATAGAATTTCCTCGGAGCAGAAACCTCTAGAGCGAGTCAGAGGAACCGCAATCAAATGAGCCCGTCGATCGACGGGCAGGTTCGGGGTCGATCGAAACCGGCGACCTTCATCGCGTGTCGACGACCGAGTGGAACGAAACGAGGGCTAAGGCGATTTCTGTCAAT
>JANQGF010000004.1 GCA_028277465.1 Chromatiaceae bacterium | reverse complement strand
CGGCAGGAGCATCGCCGCGCTATGTGACTGCTGGCGCGACGCAGAAGGCGGGCGTCAAGACAAGCCAGGTGGGATGAGAATTGACAGAAATCGCCTTAGCCTTTCTCGACCGGGTCGACCCCTTTGTGGGCGATGAAGACTCCACATCCCATCAAACGATGCGAACCGAGCCCGCGTTGCTGAAGCCGGATCGATTCATCCAAGGTCAAGCCGGCGAGCATGAGGCTACGGGTCTCGAGCGCACCGCTCGGGGTCGTGAGCCCCAGCCTCCGGCCACAGAGCGCCTTGCGCACGCGGATACCGATCGCCGACAGACCGCGGGCCGCGGCATCCAGGAAGCGGCCTTCGTCCTGAGCGGAGTCGCCCTCGGTGTCCATCACCAGGTGTCGAGCCAAGAGCGTGGTTTCCTTGCTCAGCGGTTTGATCTTGCCGCCACCCAGGGTCAAAGGGTATTTGCCCAGCTCGAGTCGAACGCCGGGCAGCTCTCCCAGGAGGTCCGCGACTCGGTGCCTGGGGGCACGGATCGTCAGTTTGGTCCGCCGTGAGACCAGGAGCTCCGATTCGGCGTCATGCGCGGGCCGCTCCCAGCCGTTCTGGGACCCCGCGACATGGATGGTGTGGAGTGCAATACCGGGCTCCTCCGCGAGCCAGGGCAGTGCCTCTTGCAGTGCGATGGAGAGCGCATAGGCGTGATCGACGGGGATGCGCTTGCAGTCGATCGAGAAGCGAACGTCGACAATATCGTCCGGGACTCTGGCCTCGTCGGGTCGAACTTCTTCGTTCCAGAACATCGGATCCATCTCGTGAAATCGCGGCGTTCAGCCCAAGGGGAGACGCTCCTGTAACGCCGCACGATCGAACCACCAGTCGTCCTGCACCAGCACATCGACCACGTTGCGCAGTCGCACCAGGAACTTCTCCGGCTCCTTGAGTTCCAGTCGATCCATCCAATGATCGAGCTGCTCCTGTGACTCGACGCGGCTGTGGCGGCGCGCGACGGTACCCAGCAGCTGGGTCGCGAAGAAGAGCAGATCGTCGCGCTGGCAGCCTTGGGCACGAATGTCGACGAGGAACAGCGCCGTGGTCGCGGCAACGGCCGCACCGTCGGCGTCGTCCGGGGTCTCCTCGATGACATGGGCAAGGAGGTCCATCGTCAGCTCGGGGTCGATCGGGCAGCTCACGGCGATCCAGATGCCTTGCCCGAGGGCCGCGAGCGAGCCCGGCTGATTGGCCTGAAAGAGAACGTCACAGGCATCCGCCGCGAGTTCGTAATGATCCGACCCGATGAACTGGTCGAACGCCGCACGGGCCAGCGGCCAGGCGTCTTCACCTCGGCCCAACCCGACGAGGGCGCGCGCCATCTGCAGACGCAGGTCGGCCAGGCTATGCCTCGAGGCACCTCGACGCTGGAGCTCTTGCATGCGCTCGGTCAGCACCTGCAGGTGCGTTTCCAAGGCCGCCGATTCGAGGCTCTGATGAATGATGGAGTCGTTGGCCGTATCGGTGAGCCGGGTGGCGAGGAGCTCAAATTGCTTCATGACAACCTGCATCGAACCGCGTTCACCGGATGAGCCCGCTGAACGCGGCCTCGAGACGGTCTTCCCAGTCTTCAGGCGTATCCGGGTAGGGTGGCCTGACGTCCATGCGAAAGAAACGCTCGCCGGAGCGAGCAACGTCTTCGATCAGCGGGATGAGTTCCTCGAAGGATTCGACGTCTTGGTTGGCGACGAGGATATCACTGAGCTTTAGCATGACTTCCCCTAACCGGTCCTCTCATCATGATTCTTGTCATAACGCAGGAGGTAAAGACGTTCATCGCCGAAAACAACCGATCGCGGATCGAGGCCGGGCGGGCGTGTCGGGGGACTTGCCGCGCCCGAGTTGGGCGCGACGCGCCGGATGTCGCAGTGACGGGATCATAGGCATTTTGCAGCTCGCTGTAAGCAAATAAAAAAATCCTTATATTAGAGAGCGTTGACTTACTTGTCATCTCGGCGTAGCATCCGCGTCCATTCAGCGCGGGCTCGCCCGGTTCGCGGCCAGGCGGACGGGAGGAGGACGGTCCGACGAGCCCAGACAAGAGACCCTGCTGCATCCTCGTCACGAGAAGTGGCTCTATATCCCGAATGGGATAGAGGGGTGTTACGAGCCTCTCCCGATCGTGGAATGGGCGGCCAGCGGGCCGATGGGTATATTACGAAATGCCGATGGGGTTACTGGCAAGCGTATAAACTGCGCACAGAATGGTTACGATCTTGCCCCGAGAACGAACTGGATTGATGCATCGACCTGTTGCCCCGGCTCAGCCGCTCCGGCGCGCATGTGCATGCGAACATACCACCCCTTTCCTGGATCATGAGTAGGAGAGAACGCGCAATGGCTATCGATAAGCACACGACCCCCATGCTCGACCAGCTGGAGACCGGTCCTTGGCCGAGCTTCATCTCGGGTATCAAGCGTCTGCGCGATCAGCACCCGGATCAGCGCATCAATGAGATGACCAACGACCTTCTGGGTCAGCTCGAACACTCCTACGAGACGCGCAAGGGCTATTGGAAAGGAGGGACGGTCTCGGTCTATGGCTATGGCGGCGGCATCATTCCGCGTTTCTCCGAGGTCGGTAAGGCCTTCCCGAAATCCAAGGAGTTCCACACCCTAAGGGTACAGCCCCCGGCTGGCAACCATTACACCACGGCGATGCTGCGTCAGCTGGCCGATAGTTGGGAGAAGTGGGGCTCCGGCCTCGTGACCTTCCATGGCCAGACCGGCAATATCATGTTCATCGGGACGGATACCAAGAACACGCAGCACTTCTTCGACGAGATCAACGAGTACGGCTGGGACCTCGGCGGTGCCGGTCCCTGCGTGCGCACGGCCATGTCCTGCATGGGTTCGGCCCGGTGCGAGATGTCCTGTACCAATGAGTTGAAGGCCCATCGTGCGCTGGTCAACAATTTCGTCGACGATGTGCATCGGCCCGCGCTGCCTTACAAGTTCAAGTTCAAGGTCTCGGGTTGCGCCAACGATTGCCAGAATGCCATCGAGCGTTCGGACTTTGCCGTCATCGGCACTTGGCGCGATGACATGAAGGTGGACCAGGAGGAGGTCAAACACTACATCGCCGAGAAAGGGCGCCAATACTATATCGATAACGTCATCACCCGTTGTCCGACCAATGCGCTGTCGCTGAATGATGACGACACCCTGGCCGTCAATAACCGTGACTGTGTGCGCTGTATGCACTGTCTCAATGTCATGCCGAAGGCACTCCATCCGGGCGATGACAAGGGTGTGACCATCCTGATCGGCGGGAAGCGCACCCTCAAGATCGGCGATCTGATGGGGACCGTGATCGTTCCCTTCAAGAAGCTCGAGACCGAGGAGGACTATGAGTCCCTGGTCGAGATGGCCGAGACTATCATCGATTTCTGGGCGGAGAACGGTCTGGAACACGAGCGCTGCGGTGAGATGATCGAGCGGATCGGGTTGGCGAACTTTCTGGATGGAATCGGGATCGAACCCGACCCCAACATGCTGAGCCACCCGCGCCAGAGCTCCTACATCCGCATGGATGATTGGGACGAGGCCGCCGAGGAATGGTTCGCACGTCAAGCCGAGGCTGGCTAGCCACTGACGGCCCGGCCGGCGGTCGTGGACTCGACCCGACCGCCGATCGAGGTACCCGGTACCTCATGTACCGAATCTTTCCGACCCCGAAGAACCAATTCACGGCCTGAACAAATCTGGAGGAACGGCAATGGCGGAAATGCGCGAGCCGATCGAATCTGGCTGCCCCGATCCATGGCAATATATGCATCCCTTGATGCGGAAGAATTTCGGTCAGTGGAAATATCACGAGCATCCGCGCCCCGGTGTGCTACTGCATGTCGCCTACAGTGGTGACAAGATCTGGACGGTCAAGGCGGGGACCCAGCGCATCCTGGATGTCTTCACCTTGCGCAAGCTATGCGACATCGGCGATCAGTATGCCGATGGCTATGTTCACTTCACGCTGCGCTCGAACATCGAGTATCTGGTCAGCGACGAGGCCAAGGTCCAGCCCTTGATCGAGGCACTGGAAGGCGCCGGTTTCGTGGTGGGAGGGACCCAGAATTCGGTGGCCATGATCTCCCATACTCAGGGCTGGCTGCACTGCGATATCCCGGGCACGGACGCATCGGGCGTCGTCAAGGCGATGATGGACGAGCTCATCGACGAGTTCCGCAACACCAACATGCCCAATCGCGTCCACATCACCACCTCCTGCTGCCAGATCAACTGCGGCGGGCAGGGTGATATCGCGATCAACGTGCAGCACACCAAGCCGCCCAAGATCAATCACGACCTGGTCGCCAACGTCTGCGAGCGTCCCTCGGTGGTCGCGCGCTGCCCGGTCGCCGCCATCCGGCCCGCCATGGTCAACGGCAAGCCCTCGCTGGAAGTCGACGAGCGCAAGTGCATCTGCTGTGGTGCCTGTTATCCGCCTTGTCCGCCGATGCAGATCAACGATGCCGAGCACACCAAGCTCGCCATCTGGGTGGGCGGCAATCACTCCAATGCCCGGGGCAAGCCCACCTTCCAGAAGCTGGTCGCTGCCGGCATTCCGAACAATCCCCCGCGCTGGCCCGAGGCGACCGCCATCGTCAAGCGCATCCTGCAGGCCTACAAGGAGGGTGCACGGGACTGGGAGCGAGTCAACGAGTGGATCGAGCGTATCGGCTGGCCGCGCTTCTTCGAGGAGGTCGAGCTGCCCTTCACCAAGTATCACATCGATACCTGGCGTGGCGCGCGGGCCAGTTTCAACAGCTCCTCCTACATCCGTTTCTGAGGAGGGTGACCGATGAAATTCGCGCTGCAGATCAACGAAGGACCCTACCAGCACCAGTCGTCCGACTCGGCGTACTTCTTCGCCAAGGCGCTGTTGGAGAAGGGGCACGAGATCTTTCGGGTCTTCTTCTACCATGATGGCGTCAACAACTCGACGCGTCTGACGACCCCTCCGCAGGACGATCGGCACATCGTGAACCGCTGGGCCGAGTTGGCCGAGCAGTATGATCTCGACATGGTCGTCTGCGTGGCCGCGGCCCAGCGCCGCGGCCTGGTGGACGAGGGTGAGGCCACGCGCAACGGCAAGGATGCGACCAATATCCATCCCAGGTTTCGGATCTCCGGGCTCGGGCAACTGGTCGAGGCGGCGATTCAATCCGACCGTCTCGTCGTCTTCGGCGACTAGGGAGATCCCGGCATGTCGGAAGTCGTGAAGAAGTTCATGTACCTCAATCGGAAGGCCCCTTACGGCACCATCTACGCCTGGGAGTCACTGGAGGTGGTCCTGATCGGTGCCGCTTTCGATCAGGATGTCGCTGTCATGTTCATCGATGACGGCGTCTATCAGCTCACCAGGGGACAGGACACCAAGGGGATCGGGATGAAGAATTTCTCCCCGACCTATCGCACTCTCGGAGACTATGAGGTGAAGCGGGTGTATGTGGACCGCGCCTCGTTGGAGGCCCGCGGCTTGACACAGGAGGATCTGGTCGAGATCCCTTGGGAGGACTTCGAGACCGAGGAAGAGATCGACAACATCGTCGAAGTGATCGATTCGGACCGGGTCAGCGAGCTGATGAACGAAGCTGACGTGGTCTTCAGCTTCTAGGGGGCGACTTCGAATGGGAATCCTACACACCGTCAATAAATCACCCTTCGAACGGAATTCGCTAGAATCCTGTTTGGCCTTTGCCACCGAGGGGGCATCGGTCCTGCTGTTCGAGGACGGCGTCTACGCCGCGCTGTCCGGGACGCGCGCAGAGGCAAAGGTTGCTGGTGCGCTCGACAAACTGAAGATCTACGTGCTCGGTCCCGACCTCAAGGCGCGGGGCTTTTCCGAGGCGCGCCTGATCGCAGGTATCAGTGTTGTGGACTATGCGGGTTTCGTGGATCTGGCCGCGGAAAGCGACAAAGTCCAAGCCTGGTTGTGAATTTTCCTTACAGAGACTAAAGAGGAGCATATCGAGATGGCAGATACCATCGAGGTTGAAGGCAAGCAGCTGGCCGTGGACGAGGAAGGCTACCTTGCCAATCTGAACGACTGGATCCCTGGCGTCGCCGACGTGATGGCCAAGCAGGACAACCTGGAGCTGACCGACGAGCACTGGGACATCATCAACTTCCTGCGCGAGTACTACGAGGAGTACCAGATCGCGCCGGCAGTGCGGGTCCTCACCAAGGCCGTCGGCAAGAAGCTGGGCAAAGAGAAGGGGAACAGCAAATATCTCTATAGCCTCTTCCCGTACGGCCCAGCCAAGCAGGCGTGCCGCTTCGCCGGGCTTCCCAAGCCGACCGGCTGCGTCTAGTGCCGGTCCTCCGGGGGTCGCCACAGCCGTTGCGTCTGGGCCCCCGGATTCACACAAGATCCAGTGAGGTAGCGGAAACATGGCGTTTCTGACGGGTTTCTACGCCCTCTTGTTCTATTTCGCCGCTGTCGTTCTCGTCACGGGCCTGGTCTTCAAGATCCAGCAGTATGCCCGGACACCGGCGCCGCTGAAGATCCCGACGACGCCAGCCCCGACGACCCGCGGTGGTGTCATCTTCCGAATGATGCGTGAAGTGGTCCTGTTCGAGAGCCTGTTTCGCGGTAACAAGTGGACCTGGATCTTCGGGTGGATGTTTCATTTCGGCCTCTTCCTCGTCACCTTGCGCCATCTTCGCTACTTCATCGAGCCGGTCTGGTTTCCCATCCAACTGGTGCAACCTTTCGGCATCTACGGCGGGATGGCCATGGTCGTCGGGCTGGCCGGGCTTTGGGTGCGCCGCTTCTTCGTCGATCGCGTGCGCTACATCTCAGCGCCTTCGGACCATCTGATCCTGGCCCTGCTGATCCTCATTGGTTGCAGCGGTCTCATGATGAAGTTCGTCTTTCATACCGACGTGGTTGCCATCAAGACGTTCTTCCTGGGGCTCTATGCGTTTGATGTCAAGCCGCTGCCGTCGGATCCACTGCTGCTGCTGCACCTCCTTCTGGTCGCGGTGCTGATGATCGTCTTCCCCTACAGCAAGCTGCTGCATGCCCCGGGGCTCTTCTTCAGTCCGAGCCGCAACCAGGCCGACAATCCGCGTGAGCGCCGACACATCGCCCCCTGGGCGAGGCAGCTCGAGCAGGAATAGAGCCCAACGGCTGGTCCGAGTCGTCGTTCGCAAACGAGGTTGATCCATGGCCAAGGCTACATTCGAAGTCCCGGCGCTGACTCAGTACACCGAGATCCCGGCGGTCACACCCGACGCCATGGCGCACAGCGCCCCCTTTGTCGCCAAGGCTGATTTCCAGAAGCCGCTTGGCTTTCCGGGCGGGCTCGTGGACGACTGGCAGACCACGGCCATCGCCAAGATGCGCGAGCTGCTCGGGCGTTACCGCTCGCTGCAGGTCTATCTGGATTCCTGCGTCAAGTGCGGCGCCTGTACGGACAAGTGTCACTATTATCTCGGGACCAAGGATCCCAAGAACATGCCGGTCGGTCGCCAGGACCTGATGCGCAAGGTCTATCGGCGTTACTTCACCCTCGCCGGTCGCTTCTTCCCCAAGCTCGTCGGGGCGGAGGACTTCACCAAGGAGGTCCTCGACGATTGGTACAGCTACTATCACCAGTGTTCGCAATGCCGCCGCTGCTCGGTCTTCTGTCCCTACGGGATCGACACGGCCGAGATCTCGATGGCCGCGCGCGAGATCATGGACAGCATCGGCGTCGGTCAGAAGTACTGCAATGAGATCATCGGCAAGGTCTATAAGATCGGGAACAATCTGGGGCTGCCCGGACCGGCCCTGGAAGATACCCTCGAAGGTCTGGAAGAAGACGTGTACGACGAGACGGGTGTCAAGGTCCGTTATCCGATCGACGAGGAGGGGGCGGAGATCCTGCTGGTGACGCCCTCGGCGGATTTCTTCGCCGAGCCCCATGTCGACGGCCTGATCGGCTATGGCAAGGTCTTCCACGAGGCGGGCGTGACCTGGACCCTGAGCTCGCATGCCTCCGAGGCGGCCAACTTCGGCATGTTCATCGGCTCTTACGCCAACATGCGTCGCGTTGCCCAGCGTATTCGCGAGGCGGCGATTCAGCTCAAGGTCAAGCGCATCGTCTTTGGCGAGTGTGGCCACGCCTGGCGGGTGGCCTATAGCTTCCTGAATACCCTGGCCGGCCCCTGGGATTTCCTGGATCCGCGCTATCCGGTCCCGCAGCACATCTGCGAGTTCACCTTCGACCTCATCCAGCAGGGAAGGCTGACCTTCGACAAGTCCGAGAACGACGACAAGGTCTTGACCTATCACGATAGCTGCAATGTCGCCCGAGCCTCGCGGATGGGCGATACCCCGGGTGGCCAGTTCGAGATCCCGCGCGCCATCATCCGGGCGACCTGCAACCATTTCTACGACATGGACGAGGACACCATCCGCGATCGCACCTTCTGTTGCGGCGGTGGCGGGGGTCTGCTGACCGACGACCTCATGGAGCTTCGCGTCAAGGGCGCCAAGCCCCGGCTCGATGCGCTGAACAACGTCATGCAGGAGAAGGGCGTGACCCACATGGCCGCGATTTGCGCCATCTGCAAGAGTCAGTTCACCAAGGTCCTTCCCTACTACGGGATGGAGATGGATCAGATCGTCAGCCTGCACCAGCTGGTGTCGAACGCCATCGTGCTCACCGGGCAGGGCGACGGCGACCTTGAGGATGAAGACGAGACCGACGAAGCGGCCTGAATGGTATCCAGCTCGAGCAGCCTGGCATCGCGGGCCGGCGCCCCGATACGAATCCCCTGATTCTGCACCAGGGCACAATTCTTACGGAGAGTGATCAAGATGGCGACTTCCACCGACGAGATGAAGACCAAACCCTCCTGGCGTCGTTTCGAGGACGGCGACAGTGTCTGGGACGACTTGACTGAGAAGATCTTCGTGCAGGACACCTCCCACAAGTGTCCGACCTATGTCCACAAGACGCCGCCGTGTCAGGGTAGCTGTCCCTCGGGTGAGGATATCCGCGGTTGGTTGCAGATCGTCCGGGGATTGGAGCAGCCTCCGCAGGGGATGGACTGGCAGGAGTATGCCTTCCGCCGTTCGACCGATGCGAATCCTTTCCCCTCGATGATGGGTCGGGTCTGTCCCGCACCCTGTCAGGACGGCTGCAACCGCAATGAGCTCGAGGACTTCGTGGGGATCAACGCGGTCGAGCAGTTCATCGGGGACACGGCCATCGCCAAGGGTTATCGCTTCGACCCGGCCCCGGCCGACACGGGTAAGCGGGTGGCCATCGTCGGTGGCGGCCCGGCCGGATTGGCGGCGGCCTATCACCTGCGCCGCAAGGGCCATGCCTGCACCATCTTCGAATCCAATGACGGGTTGGGCGGCATGTTCCGCTTCGGGATCCCAGGCTACCGGGTCCCACGGGACAAGCTGGATGCCGAGATCCAACGCATCCTCGATCTCGGCCAGATCGAGGTCCGGCTCGAGTCCCGGGTCGGTGTGGACGTGAGCGTCGAGCAGCTCGAACAGGACTATGACGCCATCCTCTGGGCGATTGGCTGCCAGACCGGTCGCGGTCTGCCGGTGCCGGGTTGGGAGGGTGTGCCGAATTGTGTGTCGGGCGTCGCCTTCCTCAAGGCCTTCAACGAGGGTCGGATGAAGGTCACGGCGGATAAGGTCGTGTGCGTCGGCGGTGGCGATACCTCCATCGACGTGGTCTCGGTCGCGCGCCGGCTCGGCCACATCACCAAGACCGGCCAGAGCGACCTGCCTGAGACCGTGATCCGCGATGGCTATGTCGCGCATGACGCGGCCACGACGGCCGCGGCCGAAGGCGCCGAGGTGACACTGACCTCGCTCTTCACCCGTGACAAGATGACGGCCTCCGAGCACGAAGTCTCGGATGCGACGCGCGAGGGGGTGAGCATCCTCGACGGCGTCATGCCGATCGAGGTGATCAAGGGTGCCGATGGACGAGCCACGGGTCTCAAGATCGCCGATTGCACCATGAGCGATGGCCGCCCCACGCCTGTCGAGGGGACCGAACGCGTCCTCGAAGCGGATCTCATCGTGTCGGCGATCGGGCAGGGCGGCGATCTGTCGGGGCTGGAGCAGTTCGACAACGGGCGCGGCCTGATGAACGCCGACAAGTTCTATCAGGTGCCGGATCGGCCGGGCCATTTCGTCGCGGGCGATATCATCCGGCCGCATCTGCTGACGACCGCGATCGGTCAGGCCTGGATCGCGGTCGAATCCATCCACGCCTATGTCAACCAAGCGGAAACCAGACGTCGACCCAAGGTCGATGTGCATCACTTCGACCTGCTGGAGAAGATGACCGAGTCCAACCTCGCCCCGGAGCGGTTCGATGCGGCGTCCAGCGGCGATCTGCGCGGGACCTCCTCTGGCAACTATGCCATCCACAACTACGAGGATCGGTCCGGCGCCGAGGTCATTCCGCAGGACGAGCTCTTCCTCGGACATTTCAACTATCAGCCCCGCATCCTGCGCAAGGAGGAGGTCCCCAGCTCCGAGGAGGTCCTGGGTCATTTCCGCGAGCGCGTGATCGGACTCTCCGCAGAGGAGGCGATCGAAGAGGCGAAGCGCTGCATGAGCTGCGGCATGTGCTTCGAGTGCGACAACTGTGTCATCTTCTGTCCTCAGGACGCGGTGTTCAGGGTCGACAAGAAGAGCAGCACGACCGGCCGTTACGTCGACACGGACTACGCCAAGTGCATCGGTTGTCACATCTGCGCCGACGTCTGCCCCACCGGCTACATCAAGATGGGGCTGGGCGAATAACCCGCTGGAGGCTTCGATGGCCAAAGCCGTACTGAGAGCCAGCCTCGTCGCCACGGGTCTGGTGTGGGCGCTTCTTGCTCAGACCGTCCCGGCGGGTGACGTCAAGCGCTATGTGGTCGAGGGCTCGCGGGCCGCCGGGCTCGAGTCCTGCGTCGAGCCCACCGAGCGGATGCGGCGCGAGCACATGGAGTTCATCAAGCACCAGCGGATCGCCACGGTGCACGAAGGGATTCGAGGGACGAAACATCGTCTTTCCGGTTGTGTCGAGTGTCACATCAGCTACGATGCCGAGCGCGTGCCCAGGCCGATCGATCGGCGGGACCAGTTCTGCGGCGCCTGTCACGCGTTTGCCGCCGTCGACCTCAATTGCTTCGACTGTCACGCCGCGGTTCCCAATGTGTCAGGACCCGCTCCCGAGGTCGGAGAGGCACACCCGACGGCCGTCGTCGCGCCCTCGGTCGAGTCGCGGCGCGAGCTGGGAGGCCACTGAGATGAAAGACGAAAACCAAGTGACGCACGAAGGGGTGGACCCGGAGCGTCGTGCCTTCATGGGTGTGGCCGCTGGCGTCACGGCGGCGATGGTCGCCCCGGGGGTCATCCTGCATGCGGTGGCCGCTGTGCCCCGTTCGGAGCCGGTGACCTCGGATGTCCGCTGGGGCCTGCTCATCGAGACGTCCAAGTGTGTGGATGGCTGCTCGGCCTGCGTCGATGCCTGTGACCAGGAGAACGGACTGGATCTCCAGGCGAAACACGCGCAGGAGTCGCTGGAGAACTGGGAGCATCAGAAGGCGGTCTGGATCCGCAAGGTCAAGCTGCAGGACAACCAGACCGGGCGCGTCACCAATCTCCCCTTGATGTGTCAACATTGCGAGCACCCACCCTGCGTCGACGTCTGCCCGACGGGTGCCTCCTTCAAGCGCGCCGATGGGATCGTCATGGTCGACCGACATACCTGTATCGGCTGCCGTTACTGCATGATGGCCTGCCCCTACAAGGCGAGGAGCTTCATCCACCAGGAATCGCACGGCCAGCTGACCAGCGTCCCTCGTGGCAAGGGCTGCGTCGAGAGCTGCAACCTCTGTGTCCATCGCCGCGACCATGGTCAGGAATCCACGGCCTGCGTCGATGCCTGTGCCGAGGCGGGCCACGAGGCGATCCTATTCGGCGACCTGAAGGATCCAGCCAGTCCGATCCGCAAGCGGCTCGAGGACATCCCGAATCGCCAGATCCGCGAGGATCTGGCGCTGAATACAGGCGTGCGCTATGCCGGTGTCTAGTCCGGACGAGAGCAAGAGACCATGAAACGAATCGTCTATCGTGAATGGCGGATACCGCCGGCTCGCTATTGGGGCATCCTGGGTATCCTGGCCACGGTGATCGGGATCGCGACGCTCGCGTTCGGTTACATGGAGCACCAGGGACACTGGGTGACCGGCATGAACAACTCGGTGGTGTGGGGCACCCCGCATGTCTTCGCCGTGTTCCTCGTCATCTCGGCCTCCGGGGCGCTCAACGTCGCCTCCATCGGCACCGTCTTCCGCAATCCGGTCTACAAGCCGCTGGGCCGCCTCTCGGGCCTGTTGGCAGTGGCACTGCTAGTCGGTGGGTTGCTGGTTCTGGTCACCGATCTGGGGCGGCCGGAGCGGCTCATCGTGGCCATGACCACCTACAACTTCAGCTCCATCTTCGCCTGGAACATCTTTCTCTACACGGGATTCATGGCGATCGTGATCGCCTATCTCTGGAGCATGGCGGATCGCCAAGGCGCGCCTTTCAACCGTTCTATCGGGATCCTTGCCTTGTTGTGGCGACTGGCGCTGACCACGGGTACTGGCTCCATCTTCGGCTTCCTGGTCGCTCGTCAGGCCTATGACGCGGCGGTTCTGGGACCCATGTTCGTGGTCATGTCCTTCGCCTACGGGTTGGCGGTCTTCATGCTGGTGCTCATGTTCACCTTCGCCGACGAAGGGCGTCCAATCGGCCCCAGGATCCTCAAGCGTCTGAAGAATCTTCTGGGGGTCTTCGTGGCTGGGGTGCTCTATTTCACCCTCGTCTATCACCTCACCAAGCTCTATGGCGCGAAGAACGACAGTCTGGAGACCTGGCTGCTTCTGAATGGTGGCGTCTATACCTTCGTGTTTTGGGTCGGCTGGGTCCTGATCGGCGGTCTGCTCCCGCTCGGGATCATCTATCACCCGGAACTGAGCCGCGATCGCAACTGGGTGGCAGCCGCCTGCACCCTGGTCATTCTTGGCGGGTTCGCGACCATGTATGTGGTCATCATCGGTAGCCAGGCGTTTCCCATCCAGATGTTCCCGGGTCAGACGATCCTCGAATCGGGTTTCTTCGACGGCGTGAACGGTCAGGCCGCGCCTTATCATCCGACCATTCCGGAGGTGTTGCTGGGGTTGGGTGGGGTCGGCGTCGCCTTGCTCATCACGGCCGTGGGTGTTCGCGTCCTGCAATTCCTGCCCGAATCCTTGGCGGACGATGCGATCGCCCCCGACGAGGAGACCTCGAGTCGGACGGCTCCGAGCCCAGCCTGATGCACGCGGGCCAGAGGCATTGCCGGCGAATTCTGTCAATTCTCATCCCACCTGGCTGGTCTTGACGCCCGCCTTCTGCGTCGCGCCAGCCGCCACATCGCGCGGCGATGCGCCTGCCGGCGCTCCTTGAAGGCAGACGCCGATCCGGCGCCCTGGCATGAGAATTTCCGGCAATCGCCTAGGCCGAGTCGGCTGCGGAAGCGGGAGAAGGGGCCTTTTCGTCCCGGTCTTTCGCGACATGGAACCCAGGATGCGCTTCAGACCAGCGCTCTCTCGTTATCAAAGGGCGTGCGGTAGGGATCTCTGCGGCCCTCCAGTCGTCATTCGCCTCTCCTCGTTTCGATGGCCCACCTCTATATCGCTGCAACCCAGAAGTCCTCCGGCAAGACGACCCTCTCCATCGGGCTCTGTCGCGCGCTCCGCTCACGCGGGCTCAGCGTACAGCCATTCAAGAAAGGCCCGGACTATATCGACCCACTCTGGCTGAGCCAGGCGGCCGGCCGCGCCTGCTACAACCTGGATTTCCACACCATGGAGCGGGCAGAGATCCTGGCCGGATTCGGGCGCGAGTTGGGGAACTCGGATCTCGGGCTGATCGAGGGCAACGTGGGCCTCTTCGACAGCGTCGACCTTGCGGGCACCGAGAGCAACGCGGAGCTCGCCAAGCTGCTGGGCGCCCCGGTCGTCCTGGTCGTCAACTGTCATGGGATGGCGCGCGGCGTCGCCCCACTCTTGTTGGGCTACCGGGCGTTCGATCCGGACCTGAACATCGCCGGTGTGGTGCTCAACAAGGTCGGGGGTAGGCGCCATGGGGCGAACCTCGTCCGTGCCGTCGAGCAGTACACGGATCTGCCTGTGTTGGGGGTTCTGCATCGCGATGAGGGGATCGGCATCGTCGAGCGCCATCTGGGCCTCATGCCCAGCAATGAGACGGGGGCCGCCGAGGACTGGATCGAGGGGATCTGTCGCCGCGTCGCCGAACAGGTCGATCTGGACCCTTTGATCGCCATCGCCGAGGGGGCGCCGCGGCCCGATCCGGTTGGGCCGCCGACGTCGGTCGCTGAGGACGCGGGCTCGCCGCTGCGGATCGGAATCGCCCGGGATGCCGCCTTCGGTTTCTATTACCCGGATGATCTGCGCGCACTTGCCGCCGGTGGGGCGGAGTTGGTGCCTTTCAGCCCGCTGGAGGATGCCGAGCCGCCGTCGGTGGACGCACTCTTTCTGGGCGGTGGCTTCCCGGAATACCGCATGGCCGAACTGGAATCCAATCGCCCGATGCGCGAAGGGATCGCCGAGTTCATCGCCGCCGGCGGGCCCGTCTATGCGGAGTGTGGTGGCCTCATGTATCTCTGCAAGGCGATCAGGTGGAACGGGGAGCGCCGCACCATGGTCGGCGCACTCCAGGCCGAGGTCGAGATGCATCCACGCCCACAGGGTCGGGGCTACGTCAGGCTGCGCGAGACCTCGGCCTTTCCCTGGCCGGCGGAGCGGCCCGCCGCGGCTGAAATCGCCGCTCACGAGTTCCACCATTCCGCGGTCATCGAACCGGATCCCTCCTGGGTCTACGGGTATCGCGTGTTGCGTGGATTCGGTGTCGATGGCACACACGACGGGGTTGTTCAAGGCAATCTGCTCGCCTGTTACAGCCATCTGCGCAATGTCGGGGGAAGTCGCTGGACCGGACGGTTTCTCTCTCACATTCGACGTCGGCTCGGTGGCTGAAGGAGGGTGGGGGTCAACCAAAAACGGCTCGGAAAGGGTTACACTGCGAACTGATTCGAAGCGGATAGCCACAGGTAAGTTCTGAGATGTTCAAACTCACAGCAGCCGCCGCCGAACAGGTCCTCAAGGCGGCGAAACAGGGCGGAACCGAGGGCATGCCGCTGCGCCTCGCTGCGGCCCAGAAGCCGGATGGGGGGATCGACTACCGCATCGGCTTCGACGAGCTCACCGACGATGACATCCGATTGAATTGCGAGGGCGTCGAGGTCATCATGACGCCCGAACAGGTGCCGCTGTTGGATCAGGCGACCATGGACTATGTCGAGATCGAGCCCGGTCAGCGCCATTTCATCTTTCTCAACCCCATGGATTCCAATTACGTCCCGCCCACTGGGGACTGACCTCCCTGCGCTCCCGATTCCGATGGAACCAACAGACCCGTCGGGGCTGAGCCGCGAGGACAGTCTCCGGCTCAATGTCTTGCTTGCCAGCAAGCCCCAGGCGATCCGCATCCATGAAGGGAGCTTGATCGTCCAGGGTCTCGGCCCCCAGGGCGAGTCGACGGTCCGTCTCCGACCCACGACCCGATCCGATCAATATCTGCGGCGGGTGAGAGCGCTCATTTCGGGCCATGTGCTCGGCTCGCCGAGCGGTTATCCACTCTATCTGAGACGCTGGACCCGCATGGGTCAGATGCGCCACGAGAGTCTCGAGCAGCTCCTGCTGCTCGGCGAGCCCGAGGCGGTGGTCGCGGCGGCGAGCTCGCCCGGTCTCGACGACGAGCTGGCGCGCAGGGCCTGGTGGGCCCTGGAAGACGCGGACAATGCCCGCCGGATGTTGAACAATCCACGGATCCTTCAGGGCTCCATGGGCCCGGTGCTCGCCGATTACTTGATCGATTACCTGCCGTTCGAGACCGAGAGCGAGGCCATCATCGAGTCGGTGCGACTGGTCTTACAGCCTGGTCTGCTCGAGGAGACGCGCAGGCTCGATCTCTGGCGCAAGGCGAGCCGCAAGCAGCTCTATCTGGTCGGCTTCCTGAGGGCGCTGCCCGACGATCTCCCGGATGGACCCCCCGCCCGCGCGCTCGCGGATAGCGTCGTCGCGCTGGCGAGAGAGGGCGATCCCTGCGCGCGTCTGCTCGCGCGGGTCTATTCCAGGGGTGGACAGGCATTCGTGACAACAGCCGGGCTGGTGCTCTCGAAGCCGCCCAATCAGGATGTCGTCACCATCACCATGGATTGTCTTCGCGACTATTTCGGTACACTGCGACAGGATGGCAACCCGGATCTCTCACTCGAGGACCTGACCCTGGATGTGGAGCGTTTCCTCGCCACCGGCGCATCGCATCCGCTCGTCGGCGAGGTCCTGCGCAAGGCGCCGGACCTGGCCCCGGACATCGAGGCCATGCGGTTTCTGTCCGGAGTCGGTTACGGACTGATGCGTCCTCTGCTGCGCGATCCGACGACGATCGGCAGCCTCATGCGACGCAAGCTCGCGCCGGTCATGGATGCCATTCTGGCTCGGTTGGACCTCTTGCGTGGCATGACAGGTTGAAGCTTCCCCCTTCGAGAAGAGTCCCAATGAGCGACCCCATGAAGAAGATCCCGCGCCGCCCTGTGGTCCTGATCATTCTGGACGGCCTCGGCCTGAACCCTGCCAAGGCTCAAGATGCCTTGGTTCTTGCCCGGACGCCCAATATGAACATGGATCGCTATTTCGCGCGCCACCCGCACACGGCGATTCAGGCCTCCGGTCTGCTCGGTCCGGCGACGGTCTGAGGCATGCGGCTCTATCTGGATCTGCTGCGCGAGGTGGTCGACCAGGGTCTCGACAAAGGGGATCGCACCGGGGTCGGTACCCGCTCGCTCTTCGGGCGGCAGGTTCGCTTCGATCTGCGCGCCGGGTTTCCGCTGCTCACCACCAAGCGGATCCACACCAAGAGCGTGGTCCACGAGCTGCTGTGGTTCCTCTCCGGCTCGACGGACAATGGGGCGCTGCACGAGCAGGGCGTGACCATCTGGGACGAATGGGCGGACGAGGACGGCGCCCTGGGCCCCATCTATGGTGCCCAATGGCGCAGTTGGCCCTGTCCGGACGGGCGGGTCATCGATCAGCTCGCCGGCCTGGTGGCCGACATCCGGGCGCGTCCGGACTCGCGCCGGCTGGTGGTCTCGGCCTGGAATCCGGCGGACCTCCCGGACGAGTCTCGCACTCCCCAGGAGAACGTCCGCGCCGGGCGCATGGCGCTCGCCCCCTGTCACTGTCTGTTTCAGTTCTATGTCGGTGCGGGCCGTCTGTCGTGCCAGCTCTATCAGCGCAGCGCCGATCTCTTCCTCGGGGTCCCGTTCAATATCGCCAGCTATGCCTTGCTGACCCATCTCGTCGCCCAGCAGTGCGACCTGGAGGTCGGCGACTTCATTCATACCTTCGGCGACCTGCATCTCTACCGCAATCATCTGACCCCTGAGATCGTCTTCGCGCAGTTGGCACGCGAGCCCAGACCCTTGCCGACCTTGCGTCTGAGACGCCGTCCACCGAGTCTGTTCGACTATCGCTTCGAGGACATCGAGATCCTGGGCTATGATCCACATCCCGCCATTCGTGCGCCGATCGCGGTGTGACCAATCATGGGCGTCGCGCACTCGAGCCTGACCGCGGGCCCCGATCCCGGGCGTTTCATTACGCTGGAAGGGATCGAGGGTGCCGGCAAGTCGACCCAGTTGAGCGCGCTGGAGCGGCTGTTGCGCGAGCGGGGTCTGGAACTGGTGACCACGCGCGAGCCCGGCGGCTCGCCGTTCGCCGAGCGTCTGCGCGCGCTGCTCTTGGATCCGCACAGCAATGGCATGAGTGCGACGACCGAGCTGCTCCTCTTGTTTGCCGCTCGGGCCGAACATCTGGAGAAGACCATTCGCCCCGCATTGGATGCCGGGGCCTGGGTGATCAGCGATCGTTTCACCGACGCGACCTATGCCTATCAGGGTGGCGGTCGCGGGGTCGACCTGGCGTCGATCGCGCTCCTCGAGGACCTGGTCCAGGGGCCGTTGCGTCCGGACCTGACGCTCCTGTTCGATCTGCCGCCGGCTGTCGGCTTGGCGCGGGCGCGTGGTCGCCCGGGCGTGGTCGACCGCTTCGAGTCCGAACGGCTGTCCTTCTTCGAGGCGGCGCGCGCCGTCTATCTGGAGCGCGCACAGGCGTGCCCCGAGCGTTATCGGCTGCTCGATGCCAGCCTGTCCCTGGAGGAGGTCCGGGCCCAGGCACTTGCTGCAACCAGTGATTTCCTCGACCGGGCCCTGGGCGGCCCGCCGGCCGAGCCCTGTCCATGACCGGGCACGACTTGCTTCCTCCGGAGGCCCCCTTGCCTTGGTTGACGGGGATCTGGTCGCGCCTGCGGGGTTCGCGCGAGGCGGACAGGGTCGCGCACGGTCTCTTGGTCAGCGGACCCTCGGGGGTCGGGAAACGCCATCTCGTCGAGCTCTATGCCCGCTCGCTCCTGTGTCACACCCGGGGCGTCGATGGGATGGCCTGCGGGCGGTGCAGCGACTGTTCTCTGCTTGCGGCCGGGAGTCACCCGGACCTGATTCGGGTCGGGCCGGATCCCGAGTCCAGATCCGGCGAGATCCCGATCGGGGCGATTCGCAACCTGTCGCAGCGCGAGTCCTTGACACCTAGCCGAGCACAATGGAAGGTGGCGATCATCGATCCGGCGGACCGCCTGAACCCGGCAGCGGCCAACGCACTCCTCAAGACCCTCGAAGAGCCCGCCGGACAGACCCTGCTTTGTCTGGTCGGTGAGCGGCTCGGGCAGCTCCCTGCGACCATTCGGAGTCGGTGCCAGCAGATCAAGATACCTGTCCCGGGCGAATCGGAGGCACTCGAGTGGTTGAAAGAACAAGGAACTGCGGGTGACTTGGTTCTGCGACTGCGGTTGGCCCACGGTGCCCCGTTGCGCGCACGGTGCGAGCTCGACGAGACGTTGCTCGAGCAACGCCGCGAGCGTCTCGACGGCTTTCTAGCGGTTGCCGCAGGGAGCGGAGATCCAGTGCGCGAGGCGGCGGCCTGGAACCAGCTTGGAGCCCCATCGATGCTGGACTGGCTCGCTGGCTGGCTATGCGACATCCTGCGCTTGATGATCACCGCCGAACCGGCCAGACTTGACAACCCGGACCGGCGTGCGGACTTCGCGCGCCTCGCCAGAGCGATCGAGCCCGCTGCCGGCCATCGCTTCCTGCAGCGTATCCTGGAGGCGCGTGCACTGGCCGAGACCAACCTCAATCAGTTGTTGCAGCTGGAATCACTGGCCATCGAGTGGTCCAGAATCGGTCGCGGGATCACGATACGAGACCCTGACGCATGAGTACACCCCTGAATTTTGCCGGCGCGCTGGGTGGGCAACAGCGCATTCTGAGCTTCGCCATCAAGGACAAGAGTGCGCTCTACATGTCCTTCATGCCTTACATCAAGAACGGCGGGCTCTTCATCCCTACCACCAAACAGTATCAGCTCGGCGACGAGATCTTTCTGCTCCTGCAACTGATGGAAGAGACGGATCGCATCCCGGTGGCCGCCAGGGTCGTCTGGGTGACGCCTCAGGGAGCCGAAGGTAATCGTTCCATCGGGGTGGGTGTCCAGTTCAGCGAACAGGACAAGGGCGTTGCACGCCGCAAGATCGAAGAGTACTTGGCCGGCAAGCTCAATGCCGAGCGCCCGACCCACACCATGTAGCCATCCTCATGTGGGTCGACTCTCACTGTCACCTGGATCGGGTCGGCCTCGGGCCTTACGATGGCGACTTCGCGCGCATGATGCAGGCGACGTCCGAGGCCGGCGTCACCCGCCTGCTCTGCGTCTCGATCGATCTGGCGCACTATGGACCCATGCGCCGTCTGGTCGATCCCTACAGCCAGGTCGACGTCTCGGTCGGGGTTCACCCGAATGAGGAGGTCGAGAGCGAGCCCAGGCTCGAACAGCTGGTCGAGCTCGCGTCTGATCCTCGCAACGTGGCCATCGGGGAGACGGGGCTCGACTATTATCGCAGCAATGGCGATCTGGAGTGGCAGCGCGAGCGCTTCCGCACCCATATCGCCGCGGCGCGCGAGGCCGGCAAGCCACTCATCATCCATAGCCGCGACGCTCGGGACGACACCATCCGCATCCTCGCCCAGGAGGGCGCGAACCAGGTTGGAGGCGTGCTCCACTGCTTCACCGAGACGTGGGAGATGGCGAGAAAGGGGCTCGAACTCGGCTTCTATGTCTCCTTTTCCGGGATTCTCACCTTCAAGAATGCGACCGACCTGCGGGAGGTCGCGAAGCGGGTCCCACTGGATCGGCTCCTGATCGAGACCGACTCGCCCTATCTGGCCCCCGTCCCCCACCGCGGCAAGCCGAATGAGCCGAGATTCGTCGCTCATGTGGGCGCTTGCATCGCCGAGATTCGCGGGATGGACAGGCGCGAGGTCGCCGCTGTGACCCAGGAGAACTACCGACGACTGTTCGGTTAGTAGTTCTAGTCTCGAGGTATCTTCATGCTTACCAGACTTCCCATGATGTATAAGCTGCTGGTTATCTTGCTGCCAGCGACCATCATCGTTCTTGCTGGGGTGATCCTTTCCGCGCGTGACACGGTTCGGACCGCTGCAACAGATGATGCAGTGATGACCGCGAAGCTGATGGCGCGGGCCGAGGGAGAACGCATCGTGCAGGGATTATTGCGCGAGCTGCGCAGCGTGGAAGGGCTCGCTAGCGTCGCAAAGACTCGCGACCGGCTCCCCTCCGAGGGACGGCGCGCCTATTTCAACCGCATGCTGCTCCTCTATCTCGAGGATCGTCCCGATCTTCTTGGCGTCTGGATGGCTTGGGAACCGGATACCTTCGACGGTCTGGACGATCGCTTCGTCAACACCGAGGGGCATGATGCGACTGGCCGTTTCATCCCCTATTTCTTTCGTAACGAGGGTCAGATCAAGCTCGAGTCCTTGAGGGAATACGAGACGCCGGGCACGGGCGACTATTATCTGCTCGCAAGGCGTACGGGTCAGCCCGTGATCCTGGAGCCCTATCGCTACGAGATCGACGGCGTCGACGAGCTGATGACGTCCATCGTGGCCCCCATCATCGAGGATGGGCGGTTTGTGGGAGCGGTCGGTGTCGACCTGTTGGTCTCGGACCTGCAGCGCCAAGTGGCTGAGATTCGTCTCCACGATGGAGTGTCGGCACTCTTCGGTCATACGGGCACGGTGATTGCGCATCCGGACGAGACTCGTTTGGGCGCAGACGTGCGCGAGACCGAGTCCGACGTCCTGGGCGAGGACCTCGGGCGCTTCGCGGATGCGATCGAGCAGGGAGAATCCGTCTCGATTCACAGGCGGACCGGGTTCTTCGGTGGGCAGTCGCTGATCATCGCCGAGCCGGTCTCTCTGGGTGACGCGGGTCGCCACTGGTCCATCGCGATGGCCTTGCCGATGGAGAGTGTGCTCGGGCGGGTGAACGCCATGGTCGATCGTATCTTGCTGGTCGGCTTGGTCGGTGTGCTGGTACTCATTGTTCTGATCCTGGTGCTCAGCAAGGGCATGTCGACCCCCTTGCGCGCCGTGGTCTCCGCCCTGCAGAACATCGCCAGCGGCGAGGGTGACCTCACCCAACGCCTCCCGGTCAAGGGTCGCGACGAGATCGCATTGCTGGCGACCGCCTTCAATGGGTTTGTCCAGAAGATTCAAGACCTGGTCAGGGAGGTGCGGGGCGCGACCAGCCAGTTGGCCTCGGCCGCGCAGCAGCTCTCGGTGACCAGCGAGGGCACCAAGGAGCAGGTCCAGCGCCAACAGAGTGAGGCGGATCAGGTCGCGACAGCGATGAATGAGATGACCGCGACCGTGCAGGAGGTCGCGCGGCATGCAAGCGGCGCCGCACGTGCCGCGCGGGACGCCAATGAGGAGACGGGAGAAGGCGGGCGCGTGGTCAAGGCGACCATCGCCGTGATCGAGTCGCTCGCCCGTGAGGTCGAGGAGGCCGCGGCGGTCATTCACCGACTCGAGACCGATAGCGACGAGATCGGCAAGGTGCTGGACGTGATCCGCGGAATCGCCGAACAGATCAATCTGCTTGCCCTCAATGCCGCGATCGAGGCCGCGCGGGCCGGTGAGCAGGGGCGTGGCTTCGCCGTGGTCGCCGATGAGGTGCGCAATCTGGCTTCGCGTACCCAGGCGTCCACGAAGGAGATCCAGGAGATGATCGAGCGCTTGCAGAACGGCGCCAATGCGGCCGTGGCGGTCATGGAACAGGGGCGTGCACGATCCTCGGAGACGGTCGCCCAGGCCACCCAGGCCGGGCAGTCTCTGACCACCATCGCGGATGCGATCGCGCATATCAACGACATGAATACGCAGATCGCTAGCGCGGCCGAGCAGCAGAGCAGCGTCGCCGAGGAGATCGACCGCAACATGGCGAACATCGCCCAATCGGTGGATTCGACTGCGAATTCCTCGACTCAGGTCGCCTCGGCCAGCGACTCGCTCTCCAGGCTTGCAGCCGAGCTGCAGTCGCGCATTGGGGTGTTCAAGGCTTAGGAACGATTCAGAAACAAGTGGTGCAACTTGAGCCGCCCTTGTTGGGCACGCTCCGCTTTGCCCAACCTACGGTGTGTAGGTTGTTTCTGAATC
>JANQGF010000358.1 GCA_028277465.1 Chromatiaceae bacterium | reverse complement strand
GTAATGATTCAGAAACAACCTACACACCGTAGGTTGGGAAAAGCGGAGCGTGCCCAACAAGGGCGGCTCAAGTTGTACCACTTGTTTCTGAATCGTTCCTAAGGTCTGCTTCAAAAGGATCTCGCAGACCCAGTCTGGAGCGATTTCGAAGCGCTGGTCCCTGGGCAGGCGCGGCAGACGCGCCCGCCGCCAACCCGCCAGATCCGGGACGCAGACCTCCCGATCCCGCACGAAATGGATCTCCGGCTCGACCAGGATTCGCCAGCCTCCAGGCCCGCCTCGACCTCGATCGAAGGGTCCACCGAGCTCGACCTGCAGTGCCGACTCCACACCCATATGGGCACCGGAAGACCGCGGCTGTGTGTGCAGTTGGCCACCGAGGATCTCGCCGGTCAGCCCTGCCGGCAATGCCATCAATTGGTCGTAGAGCGAATAGGATTCGGCGGCTTGCATCTTGGTCAATCGCCTCTTTGTCACGCTGTCAGGGCCCGGTCGCCGATCCTTCGCGAACGGCGATTCGCTCACCCCGTTCGACCTTGCCGCCTGGAATGCGCGGTCGTGGCCATCCTGCCACATCGAGCCGAAACCGCAATCCAGGCCTCCGGATACCCTCGACACGCCGCGGTCTGCTTCGCGGGACCGGCACCGAGAAGCCCGGCTCGCCGGGCGAGGCCGGCATGTCTTTTCGCATTGGGCAGCAGGGGGGTGATTCGTCTAAACTACTTTTCTTGTTCAAGAGACAGACACTGAGATCATGCCACACCGCACCTCGAGCGATTCCGGTGTCACTTCGCACCGACGTCCACTCCTCGAAGCCATCGACTCGCCCACCGACCTTCGGGCCTTGTCCCAGGGCCAATTGCCCCAGGTCGCGAGCGAGCTGCGTAGCTTCCTCATCGAATGCGTCTCCAAGACCGGCGGTCATCTCGCGGCCGGGCTCGGGGTGGTGGAGCTGACGGTCGGCCTGCATTATGTCTTCGACACGCCCCGCGACCGTCTGGTCTGGGACGTCGGCCATCAGGCCTACCCGCACAAGATCCTCACCGGACGGCGGGACCGCATGGTCCGGCTGCGTCAAAAAGGCGGTCCGTCCGGCTTTCCGCGGCGCGTCGAGAGCGAGTACGACGCCTTCGGCGTCGGCCACTCCAGCACCTCGATCAGCGCTGCGCTGGGCATGGCGCTGGCCGCCCAGCAGCGCGGCGAGCGACATCAGGTGATCGCCGTGATCGGCGACGGCGCGCTCGGCGCCGGCATGGCCTTCGAGGCACTCAATCACGCGGGGTCCATGGACATCGATCTGGTCGTCATTCTCAACGACAACGAGATGTCCATCTCACCGCCGGTCGGCGCCATCAGCAACCACTTGGCGCGTCTCTTGTCCGGCAAGCTTTATACCAGCATGCGCGAGGGCAGCAAGAGCGCGCTGGCCGGCATGCCCCAGCTGCGTCACCTGGTCGGCCGCTGGGAGGAGCACGTGAAGGGCATGCTGATGCCGAGCACACTCTTCGAAGAGCTGGGGTTCAACTACATTGGTCCCATCGACGGTCACGATCTGGATGGCTTGGTGCGGACGCTGCGCAACGTCAAGGGCATGCCTGGACAGCGTCTACTGCACGTGGTCACCCGGAAGGGGCGCGGCTACGAGCCGGCCGAGGGCCAACCTGTGACCTATCACGGGGTGACGCCCTTCGACCGTCAGACCGGCGAACTGCGCAAAGGCAAGAGCGACGGCCCCAGCTACACCCAGGTCTTCGGCGGTTGGCTGTGCGACACGGCGGCGCAGGACAAGCGGCTCATCGGCATCACGCCCGCCATGTGCGAGGGGTCCGGGCTCACCGCCTTCTCCAAGCGCTTTCCCGACCGCTTCTTCGACGTGGGGATCGCCGAGCAGCATTGCGTGACACTGGCCGCCGGCATGGCCTGCGAGGGGCTCAAGCCGGTTGTCGCCATCTATTCGAGCTTTCTGCAACGGGCCTACGATCAGCTCATCCATGATGTCTGTTTGCAGAATCTGGACGTGACCTTCGCGGTAGACCGCGGCGGCCTGGTCGGGCCGGACGGCGCCACCCACGCCGGCTGCTTCGATCTGAGCTTCGGGCGCCCCATTCCGAACCTCATCATCCTGGCGCCGTCGGACGAGAACGAGTGCCGCCAGATGCTGAAGACCGCCTATGAATACGAGGGGCCGGCCCTGGTGCGCTATCCGCGGGGATGCGGACCCGGTGCCACCATCGAGCCGAACGCGCCCCTGCTGCCCATCGGCCGCGGCGAGCTGGTCCGCCGAGGCGAGGGGATCGCGCTGCTGGCCTTCGGCAGCATGGTCCAGCCGGGGCTGGAGGCGGCGGATGCCTTGGGTGCAACCCTGGTCAACATGCGCTTCGTCAAACCGCTCGACGAGGCGCTGATCCTGGAGCTGGCCGAAGGACACGAGACCCTGGTGACCCTGGAGGAGAATGTCATCGCCGGCGGCGCGGGGAGCGCCGTCGCCGAGCTCCTCTCCAGCCGCGACCAGCTGGTGCGCTGCATCCACCTGGGGCTGCCCGACCGCAACGTCGAGCACGCGGAGCACCCCGAACAGCTCGCCAGCTGCGGTCTGGACACGGCCGGGATCCTCGCCACCCTCCGCGCCCGACTCGACCTCCCCGAAGCGGGGGATGCCGACCAGACGAATGCGGCAATGGAGCCGGCGCGTCATCAAGGGGTCGGCACCTGAGAGGCTGCTTGAAAACCTGATGCTGGAGGTCTGGTCCGCACAGCGGACCCTAGGTTCCGTGACTTGGTAGGGTCCGCTGTGCGGACCGAATTGCTCTGGACGCGGTCTAGCAATCAATGCTTCAAGCGCACCCCATACCCGCCTTCTCCGACAACTACATCTGGCTGCTGACCGAAGGTGCGGGCACAGCCGTGGTGGTGGACCCGGGCGATGCGGATCCGGTTCTCGAGCGGCTCGAATCCGGGCGGCTGACCCTGACCTCCGTCCTGGTGACCCATCATCACCAGGACCATATCGGCGGACTCGAAGAGCTGCGCGCGGCCTTCCCGAGGCTTCGTCTCTATGGTCCGGTGGACCGCCGCATCCCGGGTCTGACCGATCGGGTGCGCGAGGGCGACCGCTTCCAGCCCGCTGGTCTCGGCACGGGCTTTCAGGTGATGGAGGTCCCGGGCCACACCACCAGCCATATCGCCTATCTCGGCGAGGGTCGGCTCTTCTGCGGCGACACCCTCTTCGCCGCCGGCTGCGGACGGGTCTTCGACGGGACCTTCGATCAGCTCGCGCATTCGTTGGAACGGATCGCCACCTTGCCGGGGGAAACGCTCTGTTACTGTGCCCATGAATATACCCTGGCCAACCTGGGATTCGCCCGCTGGGTGGAGCCCGAGAGCCCGGCGCTGACCGCGCGCGTCCAGGCGGAGCGACAACGGCGCGAGCAGGGCCGACCCACGGTCCCCTCGCGGCTCGATCTGGAGCTGGCGACCAATCCCTTTCTCCGTACCCGCGACCCGGGTGTCATCGCCGCCGCAGAGGCCTTCGCCGGCCGCGCATTGGAGACCAGAGCCCAAGTCTTCACGGCGCTGCGCCGCTGGAAGGACGAAAGATACGACTGAGCGCCCCGGTCCCACCGGATCGTGCGTTCTCGACCCAGCTCACCGTTCACGGCCAAGCGCCGAATCGAAGGTGGATCCATCGGTTGCGGCTTGTTCAAAAGGCCATAGATCCCGGTTGAGGCGATTGTCGGAAATTCTCATGCCAGATGGCGCCGGATTGGCGTCTGCCTTCAAGGAGCGCCAGCAGGCGCATAGCGGCGCTATGTGACGGCTGGCACGACGCAGAAGGCGGGCGTCAAGACAAGCCAGGTGGTATGAGAACTGACAGAAATCGCCTAAGATCGACGCGACCCGATCGTTCGACGGCCGATAAACGCAGCAGCGACATGGTTTTCACGATCCAGAATGATTCCGCTCTCATTCCTCGACTGGTGGAACAGGTGGAATCCTATTTGATGGATCAAGAGGTCCCTGCAAGGCCGGTTTCCTCGGTCGCTCTGTGCCTCGAGGAGCTCCTCTTGAATACCATCCAGTACGGCTATGATGACACCGAGACCCATGAGATCGGTGTCGAGGTGCAGGTGCTGGATGATCGGATGAAGGTCGAGATCCTCGACGACGCCAAGCCCTTCGATCCCACGCGGGAGGCGCCGGAACCGGATCTCGAGGCCTCCGTCCATGAGCGCCAGATCGGCGGGCTGGGCATCCATTTGGTCAAGAACCTGGTCGACTCGATCGCATATGAACGCCACCTCGGCAAGAATCGACTGAGG
>JANQGF010000345.1 GCA_028277465.1 Chromatiaceae bacterium | reverse complement strand
CGCGCAACGCCGCAGCTGGCCGCTTCTCGCCGCGCCCGCCGGGAGCCCCCCAAAGGCGCCAAGGCGGCGTTACCGCCCTTGGCAATAGAGTGAGCTATTCCCAGCGGGCGGTGCCTTGCCTTGGCGCCTTTGGGGGGGCTCTGAGCATGCAAAATAAGGTGAAACGGGGTACTAGGCTCATGGGCATCGTCAGCGGCCGTCGCAGACGTCAGCTGGCGCAACGGTGAGACTCATAAGGTGGGTGACTCCGGCGCCCGCACCCAGGCCACCGGGCGGGCCGTCTCGGCTAGCCTATCTGCCAACCCATCTGAAGGTGCAGACCCGTCGCGCGCATCTCCGCGAACGCTCCGTCCGCCCTCCGGCGAGCCGTGGTACATAAGGAGCCCGAGCACACAGGCCGCCGCGAGAATGGCGGGCACCAGACTCCCTCTGAGCTTCTGTATGGATCTTCTCATCGCCATGGTTATAACCTCGAGTATGAAGGATCCCTCGGCCTGAGAGCGGCGGTCGGCCCCTCAGCCGAGCAATCTCGCAACAATATAGATCTGGTACTGCACTAGAGATTTGGTGCTGCACTAGGAGGGAGATTCCGCACCGCGAGCGGTGCGGAATCTCCTAGGCGGCAAGGGCGTTGTGCCCGACGCCGCGCCTGTGCTGGTCAGCGAGCCAACGCCAGTGACAGGCGAAGCGGCGCAGCGCGCATTGCCGGTCGCGATTCACCGCCACCTGTGGATGCAGATAGAGTGCCTCGAGGTGGCGCACCACCGAGTCCGCCAGATCCAAACTGCACTCGCGGGTGTATGAGCGGATCAGCTCACCCAGCCTGAGCTCCAGCGCACTGGGCTCCAATCGCTCGAGGTCGGCCGCCTTCAACTGCTCGATCAGCTGTTGCATACCGGGGATCTCCTTGATGGATGGGATGGATCTTGAGTACCCGGCTGGCGGACCGGCATCATCTCCGGTATCCGGCTGGCGAGGGTCCCGCGCGGGACGAACTGCGCGGTCGGTCGCGTCGATAGTCACGGCTTCGAGGCCTCGGATATAAACGCGAACAATTATTATTTATATTAGACCTGCCCCGCGATCAGGTCAATGCCGTCTGCGGCGGGCTCACTCATAGGGCGTGATCTCGAGCGCCTCGAGCCGGTAGCCGGCATCTGCCATGTCGCTCGAGAAGTGCTCGACCCTCAGGATGCCGGTCACCCAGAGGGTGTCGAAGACGCCGCCACGGTAGGTCTTGCCCTCGGGCAGGACGACGTGGACCGTCTGGTTGGCGGGCGGCGGCGGCACGTGGATGCAGGCACCGTAGTAGGGGACGAGCAGAAATTCACTCACATCGTCCAGATCGAACTCCACCGGCACGACGAACCCGGGGAGCTTCACCCGCTTGCCGTCGAGTGACTCGACGACTGGTGCCTGTTTCCAGAAGGTCATGAGCTTGTCCATGACGACTTGGGCCCGCGGGTCTTCGTCCCTGATGTCGTCCAAGCTCGATCCGTCCGCGGTCAGCCCCTCCAGCAGCTTTTCCGGCCCCCAGTCCTCGGGGATCAGGGCGTCCCATTCGAGCTCGGTGACCGGTCCAGGCTCGGCGTCCGAGGCTGAACCGCGCTGACTCCTGGCCTGCGCTCCGCCTGGCTCGGCCACCAGTTCATTCCCGGTGAGCTGCGCGATCCGGGTCAGGGGCGCTGCCAGGCAGGGGCGGGCAATCTCGACAGAGGTGACGGCGGCCAGCGCGAGCGACAGGAGAAGGTTCAGCAGGGAGTGTGACGACATAGCGTCTGCCTCGGATGAAGATCGGCGGATCGGCGGACACGAGCCGCGTGGACGGCGACGGCACCACGCAGGCGCGCTCGAGAAAGGGCCGCGACGCCGACCCATTGTAGGACAAGATGCGGCCCTCGGAGCTCCGCAGCGAAGGGATCGCGTGACTCCAGGCTGAAGGACCGCCGCTTCATGGTCTACCACCCCGCCTGGGGCTACCTCGCCGAGACCTAGGAACGATTCAGAAACAAGTGGTGCAACTTGAGCCGCCCTTGTTGGGCACGCTCCGCTTTGCCCAACCTCTACGGTGTGTAGGTTGTTTCTGGATCATTACTCGTCGATGTTCTGGCGACGGACTATGTCGCGAACTTGCGCCGCCTCACGAACCTGATCGCAACCGCCAATGACTGACTCATTCGTTACGTCCCAGTAACGACCGGCAC
>JANQGF010000322.1 GCA_028277465.1 Chromatiaceae bacterium | reverse complement strand
CCGCAGCAGTTTGCAGGCTCGTCGCGGCGAGGCGCCGCTCCCACCAAATCGAGCGGCTGGGGTGCTGTTCCACGGTAACAGGGTCAAGCCTCCCACCGTCTCGCTTGGAGCCTCGTCGCGATCCAGCCGAATCCGATCCGCTCCTGTTCCAGCCGCAGATTCTCCCGAATGCGATTGGACCGCAGGTCGTGGTAAAGCTCCTGCTCCTCATGGGTCAGCCGTTGCAGGTTGCTCGAGGTCGGCCGTTCCTCCAGGCCCCAGAGCGTCTCGTGGGCGAAGAGGGTATCGCGGTCCATGAGAAAAGAGTCGACCCGCGCGAAGAGACCGCGCAGCTGATCCAGGATGGCGAAGCCGTGGGTGTCGATGTCGCCCCAATAATGGATAGGTCGGCGTGCGAGCCACTCGGCCCGGCGCAGCATCTCGAAGCCATAACCGGCGCCGAAGATCACCAGTGCGCCGGCGAGCGGGGGGAAGGCGAGGAAGTTGACCTCGTTCTCGGTGATGAAGACCCGCCCGGGCGCCAGATCTAGCCGTGCGAAGGCGTCGGCGTCGAGCGTGAGGTCCTGAACACCGCCGCCCGGCAAGAGCGCCTGGTCGGGGTCCAGGATCCGGAAGCGGATGCGCGTCGGCTTGTCGCGGAAACCGTAGCGTCTGGCGAACTGGCCGACGCCGGTTACCGAGGCGTCGATCGCCGCATCCGGCAGCGTCAGGTCCAGTAGCTCGGCCAGCACACCGCGATGGGCCTCGATCAGCTTGGTGTGCACGCCCGCAAGGTCGACCTGTCGCAGATAGACCCCGGGTGCCGGATGGTCCTGTACCCAGCCGACCACCTCCAGCAGCCGCTCCCAGACCTCCGCGAGCGTCAGCACCCGTCGCGGATGTCTGGCCAGCCAATCCAGCAGCAAAGGCTGACGGCGCTCGGTGACCTCCACCAGGGCCCTGAACCGGGCCGCTTCGCCGCCCTTGCCGATGAGCGCCAGGGCATCCTCGAGTGTCTCGACCCAGGCCGCCTGAGGGGTGGCGTTGGTCCCCAGAACCCGGTGGCGGACCTGGCGCAGCTCCAGACGCACATGGCGCATCCCGCCCAGCTTGCGGATCCATTGACGCACCTCTTCGAAGCGCTCGCTCATCTCCGCCGAGCTCGGGCGCTTGAGCGTCAGCCGTCTCGGGAAGAGTGTGCGACCGGTGACCAGGACCGACAGAAGCGCGCCGCGGTCCCAGAGCGTCTGCACCTGGGCGCGCAGGTCGGACGGGGTGGTCCAGCTCATGAGGTGATGTGGCTCCGGCGTCGGTGCTGCTCACATGGCGTACCAGACGACTTGGCTGTGCATGAGCGCGACGACGAGTCGAGGGGTAGGTCGGGCCGAGGTCGAAGGCCAAGGGTCACTGACTCAAGACCTGCCCGTCTCGTCTGGTCCGTCGTCCTGATCGCGCCGCTCCTCGTCCTTGCTGTCCGAATCGCGGCGCGAGCTCGAAGAATTCAGGTAGAAGAGCCAGGCAGTGAGCGCGACCAGCGCAATCGCCTCCGCCATTGCGAAGGTTTGATTGTATTCCATGGAGTACCTCCACTCGACGGTGGTCGATTGCATGCCAAAGCCATCGTTGGTTGGATTTTTTTCCGGACGAAACTCCATATTTCATCCATTTCAGCTTCATCGCAGCGTCTTATAACATCTTGGGCGTTGGTCATGAGTTGGGCCACTGCCGTGGGAGCGCCGCCCTCGGCGCGATGCGGCACCTTGTCGCGGCGAGGGCGCCGCTCCCACCGAGAGAGCCGCTGGCCCGAGTGATGATCAAGGCCGCTCTCGCTTAGGCGATTTCTGTCAATGTTCATACCATCTGACTTGTCTTGACGCCCGCCTTCGGTGTCGCGCCACCAGTCACATCGCCCGGCGATGCTCCTGG
>JANQGF010000255.1 GCA_028277465.1 Chromatiaceae bacterium | reverse complement strand
CCAGGGGCAGGCACAGCCGGACTTCGCACGGCGCATGTACAGCTACCACTCGCGCCTGAGCGACCGCTACCGCCGTCCGGTCGCGAGCTTCGCCGTGCTTGCTGGCCGACGAGCGGCGCCGCTGGCGTCCCCGCCGCTACGAGCACCGGCTCTGGGGCTGTCGGGCGGTGCTGGAGTTTCCCAGCGTCAAGCTGCTCGACTATGCCGAGCGGGAGGCCGACCCCAACCCCTTCGCCCTGGTGGTGCGCGCCTGCCTGGCCGCCCTGGCCATCCGCCGTGATCCGGCCGAGCACCCGGAGCGCAAGGTCCATCTGACGCGCGCCCTCTATCGGCAGGGCTGGACGCGTGAGGACATTCTGAGCCCTTACGCCTTCATCGACTGGGTGCTAACGCTTCCGGATGCCTTGGAGGCGGACTATCATCAACGCATCCGCGAGATCGAAGAGGGACAGCCGATGCAGTACGTCACCACCGCCGAACGGATTGGGTTCAAGAAAGGCGTCGAGCAAGGCGAGTCACGCCTGCTGCGTCGCCAGTGGCTGCACCGCCTCGGCGCCTTGCCGGATTGGGTGGAGGCCCGCCCTACATAGGCGAGCAGCGCCGAGCTGGAGACCTGAGGCGATTGCCGGAAATTCTCATGCCAGATGGCGCCGGATTGGCGTCTGCCTTCAAGGAGCGTCGGCAGGCGCATAGCCGCGCTATGTGACTGCTGGCGCGACGCAGAAGGCGGGCGTCAAAACAAGCCAGGTGGTATGAGAATTGACAGAAATCGCCTGAGCCAAGCGTCTGCTCGATGCCTTGATCCTCGGCGCCGTCTTTCGCGCCTGATCGAGGCATCCACCTAGGGCGCATCAGGTATGAGAATGATATTTCGTAGATGCGGGTCTTGCCGCATCGCATCAGCGGCGTCCCTGTTGCGGCTACAGCCGCACCTACATCCCCCAAGACAACGCATACCATTCTGGATGGGGTTTTGTTTCTGAATCGTTCCTTGGCGTAGCCTAACCTGACCTAAGGTGTGCGCCCGCCCTTTGGACTCGTAGTTGGAGCGCGCCGGTTTTTCTGCACCCGGAGTCGAATCATGAATGATCAGGATCGAGAATCCCTTTATCGGGCAGTCGCTCGTCTTCATGCCGAGAACATTGGTCAGGGCTTCTTGCCAAGTCTCGGACAGGATTTCCTGGCGCTCTTATACCGGGCCATTGATGAGAGTCCGGAAAGCACATTGATTCCCGCGTATGAGGATAACCAGGTCTGCGGGTTCATCGCGGGCGCTATCCGGCTCAAGCCGGTGTACCTTAGGTTGTTGCTCCATTGGCCGGCTCTGTTCATGGCCTTGGCCCCGTCGCTGCTGAGACCGACGCGACTGTGGCGAATCCTCGAAATCTTACGCTACAGCCGAGAAGATGGCGTCGAGACGGCTCGCGTCCCGCTCCCGGACGCTGAGCTATTAAGCTTGGCGGTTGCTCCTGGGTGTCGTGGTCACGGGCATGCCGACTCGCTCTATGAGGGATTAAGGCGTTTCTTCGCTCGTCAGGGGCAAGTCTCCTTCAAGATCATGGTCGGGGCCGATCTCTCGCGAGCGATTCACTTTTACCGGAGAATGGGGGCGGTGCCCGCGGCGGAGATCACGCTGCACCGCGGGGCGTCTTCGACGGTCTATGTGCAAGCCTGCACGGATGCGGGCGGCAACAGCACGGCGGCGACAGTCTAACGTCCGAGAGACGGATGCCATGGACGGAACCCTCAAGACGCTTGCCGGCACCCTCTTGATGCCGTTTCCGCTCGCCCTTGGCCTGGTGATCCTCGGACTGATGCTGCGGAGGCGTAAGCGCGAATGGCGACGAATCGAGACGGGTATCGCGGCTGGCGGCGCGCTGCTGCTGTTGCTTGCATCCTGGCAGCCGGTGGCTGATGCCCTGCTGGCGCCGCTGGAAGATCGCTATCCATCCTTGACAGATTCGGCGCGCCTATCGGGCGTGACGGCAGTGGTAGTGCTGGGCGGCGGCTGGTGGCCGCTCGCGGAGGGTTGGACGATCACCTCTCGGCTGAGCGAAAGCTCGGCCGTCCGGCTATTCGAGGGACTGCGTCTGCTTCGGGTGCTGCCGGAGGCGCGGTTGGTGGTGAGCGGGGCCGACCGGCGCGCGGATCGGGCGCCGGTGGCCTGGGGCTATGCGGAGGCCGCACAGGCGCTGGGCTTGCCGTCGTCACGGATCCGCGTCTTGGATACGCCGGTGGATACGGCGCAGGAGGCCAAGGCGGTACGCGCGGCGCTGGGGGCTGAGGCGCGCCTGGTTCTGGTGACCTCGGCGTCGCACATGCCGCGGGCAATGGCGCATTTCCGGCGGGAGGGTTTGGATCCCGTTCCGGCGCCGACGCAGCGTCTGAGCCGGCGCTCGAATTATGACGCGTTGGAAGACTGGGTGCCGGCGGCGGACTATCTGCGGATGACCGAACGGGCTTGGCATGAGTATCTGGGGCTGGTGGCGTTGCGGTGGGATCACGGCGGCTGACAATGAGGCTACTGGCATCTTGCGTTGTTCCGAGAAACTGTGAGTAATGATGCCGGCCGCTGCGGCTGCAAGAAAGTGTAAGTTGGAAGGGGGCACAGCACGATCGAACAACGATGCCGTGGGATTCAGTGGGCTTCGCTATCGCTCGTCCACCCTACTTGTGTAAGTATATCTCACGGCCCCGAGAAACACGCGAATAGCAGGCGTTGAAATGAGTGTATTGGAGCTGATCGGCCGGGATCGACCATTGTTCGATGAAGACGTCGCTGCCCATGAGGCGGAGCTGTCGGCCAAGGTGGCGGATGGGCGCTTTCTGGTCATCGGCGCCGCCGGCTCGATCGGACAGGCGGTGGTGCGGGAGATCTTCAAGCGTGGTCCGCGCGCGCTGCACGTGGTGGACATCAGCGAGAACAACATGGTCGAGCTGGTGCGCGATCTGCGCAGCACGCTCGGCTATATCGAGGGCGACTTTCGCACCTTCGCGATCGATTGCGGATCGGTCGAGTTCGCCGCGCTGATGCGCTGGAGCGGCGGCTACGATTATGTGCTGAACCTCTCCGCACTCAAGCATGTGCGCAGCGAGAAGGACCCCTTTACGCTGATGCGGATGGTGGATGTCAACATTCTCAACACCATCGCGAGCATCGCTCAGGCAGAGGCAGGCGGGGCGTACAAGTATTTCTGCGTCTCCACCGACAAAGCCGCCAATCCAGTCAATATGATGGGGGCCAGCAAGCGCATCATGGAGATGTTTCTGATGCAGGCCAGTCTCGTGCTGCCCATCTCCACCGCGCGCTTTGCGAATGTCGCCTTCTCCGATGGCTCATTGCTGCACAGCTTCAACCAGCGCTTCGCCAAGCGTCAACCCTTCGCAGCCCCCAATGACGTCCGGCGCTATTTCGTGACGCCGCAGGAATCGGGCGAGCTTTGCCTCATGTCGTGTCTGCTCGGTGAGAATCGGGATATCTTCTTCCCCAAGCTGAGCGAGCGGCTACATCTCATCACCTTCGCCGAAATTGCCGAACGGTACTTGCGTGCACAGGGCTATGAGACATACCCTTGCGCCGATGAGGGGGAAGCAAGGGCCTGCGTGGACGAGCGTCTGGCTCGCAAGCAGTGGCCTTGCTGTTTCTTCCCCAGCGACACGACCGGCGAGAAGGACTTCGAGGAATTTTATACTGACCGAGAAACCTTGGACATGGACCGCTTCGAGCGCGTCGGGGTGATCAAGAGCGCGCCCGCGTTCGATGCTGCTAAGCTCGAGGATTTTCTGGAGCGGATTGCGGCCCTCAAAGATCGAGGCCTTTGGGGCCGTGATGAGCTGGTTGACCTGTTCCACGACCTGCTGCCGGACTTTGGGCACAAAGATACCGGCCGCTACCTCGACGACAAGATGTAGGGCCGACGCCTGTCGGCCTTTGCGACCCCTTCAAATCTCAGACGTATCGGAAGGCAAATGACTCAGGAGAGCGGGCGTTTCGCTCAGGCATTGGTCGGCGCGATCCGTACACTCTACACAACGGACACATTCATCCCGCTACACGAGCCGCGTTTCGGCCCCCGAGACAGCGAGCACGTTCTAGCGGCATTGGAGAGTGGCTTCGTCTCGTCGGTGGGGCGCCATGTCGATGACTTCGAGGCGGCACTGTGCGATTTCACCGGGGCGCGGTTTGCGGTCGCCACCGTCAATGGGACTGCGGCGCTGCATGTCGCTCTGCTGCTCGGAGGCGTACGAGCAGACGAGGAGGTCATCACCCAGTCGATCACCTTTGTCGCCACCTGCAATGCGATCCGCTACTGTGGTGCTCATCCGGTCTTCGTCGATATCGAGCGCGCGACGCTCGGCTTGTCGCCCGAGAGTTTAGCCGCCTTTCTCAACGACCACGCCGAGATCCGTGACGATGGGCTGTGCTGGAATCGCGACACGGGCCGCGTCATCCGCGCCTGTGTGCCCATGCACACGTGCGGCCATCCGGCACGGTCGGATCGGGTCGCGCAGGTGTGTGCGGACTGGAATCTCGTGCTGGTCGAGGACGCCGCCGAATCGCTGGGGAGCTTTTACCAGGGCCGGCATACGGGACGGTACGGACAGGTGGCCGTGCTCAGCTTCAACGGCAACAAGATCATCACGACCGGTGGCGGCGGCATGATCCTGACCGATGATGAGGCGCTCGCCCAGCGCGCACGCCACCTCACGACCACGGCGAAGCAGCCGCATCCATACCGGTTCCTGCATGATGAGGTCGGCTTCAACTATCGGCTGCCGGCTATCAATGCGGCGCTGGGGTGCGCACAGATGGAGGCGTTGCCCGATTACCTCACACAGAAGCGGGAACTGGCCAATGGTTATGCGCGCTGGATCGAGGGAACGGACCGCGTCTTCGTCCGGGAGCCCGCGGGGGCCGTCTCGAATTATTGGCTGAACGCCTTCCTGGCCCGCAACGCCGAGGAGCGTGATTTCATTCTGGAGTACACCAATGCGCGGGGTGTGATGACCCGGCCGCTGTGGACGCCGATGCATGAATTGGCGCCGTATCGCGGTTGTCAACGCGCCGATTTGCCGAACAGTGCTTGGGTCGAGGCCCGATTGGTGAAGATTCCTTCTAGTGTGCCGCCCGTGGAGTCCTCGCGGGATTCGAGGCGGTAGGGAACGGCGTGACATTCGGTGGACTTCGCTCTCGCTCGTCCACCCGACTGACCGGATTTGCAGTCAAGTCCGGGCGGTGAATCCGGATCAGGACCTCAATGGAGTTGATATGAAAGCAGTTATTCAAGCAGGCGGACGAGGCACTCGACTCAAGCCTTACACTCTCATCCTTCCCAAGCCGATGATGCCGGTCGGCGAGCTGCCGGTCATCGAGATCCTCTTACGTTGGCTGCGCCGCAATGGCGTGCATGAGGTTCATGTGACCACAGGGTACTTGGGCCATCTGATCCGATTGTTGTGCGGAGACGGCAGTCGCTGGGACATGCGTATCGAGTACACCGACGAGCCGGAGCCGCTTGGAACGGTCGGCGCACTGGATCTTTTGCGGGATAAGCTGGACGAAACCTTTCTGGTGCTCAATGGTGATTTGATCACCGATCTGGACCTGCGCGCCCTGCTGCGCTTTCACCGCCAGCACGGCGACGAGTTGACGGTCGCGGTCTTTGACACACCGGTCCCGGTAAACATGGGTGTCTTCGAGTTCGAGAAAGACGGCCGCGTGCAGGAGTTCCGCGAGAAGCCCACGTTGAGCTATTCGGCAAACATGGGCGTGTACTGCATGGAGCCGAGCATCCTGGGCCTGATCCCACGCGGTGTCCCCTACGGCTTCGACGATCTGATGTACCGCATGCTGGACGAGAATCGAGGCGCTCGGGTCTATCGGCACGTCGGGCAGTTCATGGACATCGGTCGGCCTGAGGATTTCGCGCAGGCTCAAGAGCTGGCCGAGCGTGGCGAGCTACCGATGCAGGGGCATTGAGATGGAAATATCGACCAAACGTGCGATGGATGTCGTGCTGGCCCTGCTGGGTCTAATCATTGGCGCGCCTTTGATTGCCGTGATCGCTCTGCTGGTCCGGTTGGATTCGCCCGGCAAGGCGATCTTCTCCCAGCGGCGCCTGGGGCTACACGGCTGTGTGTTCCGCATGCACAAGTTCCGAAAGTTCCCGGACAATTGGGGCACCAAAGGTGCCACCGTTACTGTGGCCGCCGACGTGCGTATGACCCGTCTCGGGCGGTTCTTGGAGCGCACCAAGCTCGACGAGCTGCCGCAGTTGTGGAACATTCTTGTCGGCGAGATGTCGTTCGTCGGACCGCGCCCGGAGACGGTCAACTTCAAAGATCTCTTCCTCGGCGAGTTCGCCCGCGTTCACGACTATGTGCCGGGCATCTTCGGCCCCAATCAGGTGGCCTTTCGCAACGAATCCCACCTCTATCCACCTGATCAGGATCCGGAGACCTTCTACCGAGAGCAGCTCTTTCCGCGCAAGGCGCGTAACGATCTCGAGTACTTCGCCACGGCCACGGCATGGACGGATCTTCTCTGGATCCTGCGCGGCGTGTGGATCAGCCTTGTCGGCACGGTCGATTGGAAGCGCCTGGTACGGCATCGAGGCAAGGTCTTGCTGACCGACCTGGTCATCATCGAGCTGGCTTGGCTCGGGGCGAATCTGTTACGTTTCGAGGGTGTTCCAGAAGGTCGCTATTGGTCCGTCTATGTCGAGGGAATCTGGCTCATTCCGTTGGTCGTGCTGTCGGTCATGATGGCGGGTGGCACCTATCGCGGACTATTGCGTCATTTCTGCTCGGTCGACGCCGTCCGTTTGGCGGTCACTGGGGTCGTGGGCTGGGCTTGGGCCTATCTGATACTGATGGTGGTCGAGAATCGCAGCCCCTCGTTCGAAGTGGGCATCATTGGAACCGTTCTGACACTGGTCATGATTGGCACGGAGCGTATCCTGCACCGGGAGCGTTCGAAACTCGCAGCTGACCCTCATGGGGGTCCGCATCGAGAGGACGACAAGACGTCTGTGGCCGTCATCTATGGTGCTGGACGACGGGGTGTGGCCCTTGCGAATCTCCTGGACCAGGGCTTCACCAACGTCACCGTAGCAGGGTTTCTCAACGACAATCCCGGCGATCTGGCCGGACGACATATTGGTGGCTATCGAGCGTTGGGCTCCGAACGGGACCTGGACACGGTGCATGCGGTCCACGGCATGAGCCAGCTTTGGATGACGTTCGAGCCGAATCGATACAAGTATCTGCGTTTGCGCGAGTGGTGCGAGAACAACGACGTGCAGCTCATCGTTTTGCCTTTCCTCGAGCCTTTCATGACGCTTTGCCTGCCGAGCGGAATGGATCTGTCATCTGTCTCGCTCGACTTCTTGGAAGACGCACAACCGACCAGGTCGAGCCCGGATAGACTTGCCGTTTCATGGTGAGTGACCGTCGGACAGCCCGTCAGGGCGTTCGTGGCACCGATCCGCGGTGCCACACCGTCTCGCGGGGCTCTGCGCCTTACAACCCCAGCAGCCTGCACCAGACGGGCTCCACGGCGCACAGCGCCGCGAGGCCGTTCGCGACGCTGCAGAGCGGCGACGGGAGCAGGTCTGCGAACAGGCTCCAGAGATTCAACCCTCAGTGAAGGCTTGGCTCCAGCGCGTTGGGGCGCGTCTCCTGGTGTTCCTGCATGACATGCTGATGATCCCGGCGGCCTGGGGATTGGCCTATTGGATGCGCTTCAATCTGGCCTATGTGCCGCCGGAATTCATCGACGAGGCCATCAATACGCTGCCCTTGGTGGTAATGGTCCTCGGCTCGGTGTATTGGGCCTTCGGTCTCTATCGTGGTGTTTGGCGTTTCGCGTCGCTGAACGATCTGACCCAGATCCTGCGTGCCGTCCTGGTCGGCACCACACTGCTGCTCTTCCTGCTCTTCGCACTCAACCGGATGGCCTTCATCCCGAGGTCGTTGCCGGTGCTCTTCGTCATCTTCCAGCTCCTGCTGCTCGCCGGGCCGCGGCTGCTCTACCGCCGGTTGAAGGATCGGCGTTTGGATTTCAGCGGCGGGGACCGTGTGTTGATCGTCGGCGCCGGACGCTCGGGTGAGATGCTGGCCCGGGATCTACTGCGCGATCGTCACTGCGGTTATGTGCCCGTCGCCTTCGTGGACGACAAGCCCCGCCGGCAGGGTGGCCTGATGCACGGCATTCCAATCCGTGGAACGACAGCCGATATTCCGCGGCTTGTCGATCGGTGCGGGATCGACCTGATCCTGTTGGCGGTGCCGAGCGCCTCGGCACCACAGATGCGGCGACTCGTCGAGCTTTGCGAGTCTGCAGGCCGCCCGTTTCGCACGGTTCCCCAGACACGAGAATTGATGGCGGGTCGGGTGGCGGTGAATCAGCTGCGGCCGGTCTCGATCGAGGATCTGCTGGGGCGCGATCAGGTGACACTGGATTGGGAGGGGATACAGCGCGGACTCGAGGGACGGGTGGTTCTGGTCAGCGGAGCCGGCGGATCGATCGGCTCGGAGCTGTGCCGTCAACTGCGCCGTTGTCGCCCCCGAAAGTTGATCCTGGTCGATCACGCCGAGTTCAACCTGTATCGGATCGAGACCGAGCTGGCGGAATGCGCGGATCCGCCGTCGCTGAGCCGCCATCTGGCGGACGTAACCAATGCTGGCGCCATCGGAGGCCTGTTCGAGCGACTGCGGCCCGACGTGGTCTTTCATGCGGCCGCCTACAAGCATGTGCCTATGCTTGAGGATCAGGGGCTTGCGGCGCTGCACAACAATGTGATCGGAACCTTGGTGGTCGCATCCGCCGCCGACGCTTGGGGCTGCGAGCGATTCGTGCTGATCTCGACCGACAAGGCCGTGAATCCCTCCAACGTCATGGGGGCGAGCAAACGCTTCGCCGAGTTGGTGTGTCAGAACGTTCAGACACGCTCGCGCTGCCGTTTCATGACTGTGCGTTTCGGCAATGTACTGGGATCTGCTGGGAGCGTGGTGCCCCGCTTCCAGCGGCAGATCGAGCGCGGCGGACCGGTGACGGTGACGCACCCCGACATCGAGCGCTTTTTCATGACCATCCCGGAGGCGTGTCAGCTCATCATGCAAGCCGCGGTGATCGGAGAAGGCGGAGAGACATTTGTGCTGGACATGGGACAGCCCGTGAAAATCCGCTATCTGGCCGAGCAGATGATTCGCTTGTCAGGCCGGGAGCCAGGGCGTGAGGTTCAGATCGAATACACCGGCCTACGCCCTGGCGAGAAGCTGTTCGAGGAGCTTTTCTATCAGACCGAAGACCTTGTAGACACGCCGCATCCGCGCATACAGGTTGCTCGCCGGACCGAGACGCTCACGCCGGATGGACTGGCGTCGGCCCTGCGAGATCTGCGCCTAGCCTTGGAAGCACAGGATGAGCGAGGCGCTATGAGCGTTCTTCAGGGGATCGTGCCGGATTGGCGCACGTCGCCATCGGCGATCGAGCGAGCTTGAGTCGCCTGGTTCGACCTTGCGGCCGAATGCAATCGCCCTTGGAGCTGACCAAGTCCCACCAGGGCGACAAGCAGATAGGCATAGACGACGGCTGGCATCTGCATACTGAAATCAACTGCGGAATGCACACCGATCTGCACGGTTGCCGCGACAGAGAGTAGCGCGAGCTCGTACTCCTTAAGGCTTCGGCTCGCTCGCCAGCCGGCGACCAAGACCAGAATGAAGGCGGTTATCATCGCAATCGCCGCAGGCCAGCCGACATCCATGGCAAGCTCGAGATAATCGTTGTGGGCTCTCGAGAAGAGGACTGGTATCGACTCGTCGCGAAACGCCCGAAATGCGGCGTCGAAAGAGCCGAGACCGTAGCCGGTCCAGGGACGCTCCGCGATCGCACTCAATGTGAGGGAGTACACTGGGAAGCGGCCGTCCACATGGTCGAACAGCCGGGCGAAGCGGTCGGCGGTGTATCCACCGCTTAGAAAGAAGTTGACGGACAGGAAGCCCAAGAGCAGGACGAGGAGCGTGAGGCCGAGGTTTCGTGCCCGACCACGACCGAGCCGGCTAATCCAGACACCGAGGACGACTGCGCTCGCGATCATGACGGCCGCGAGTCCACCCCGCGACCCTGAAAGGAGGATTGCGACGATCAGAACTGTCAGTGTGAGCGGGAGCAGCCAGCCGTAGGACGTCAGGGTTTCGAGCAAGTCCCGAAGTTTCGCACAACGAGTGCTTTCCTCGTCGAGCAGACGCCTGAGGTACCGCAGAGCCAGCACGAATGTGGCCAGGACACCAAGCCCGGTGTAGGTCGCATAGTTGTTTCGGTTCACGAAGGTGCTGGAGACCACCCCACGAGAAGCGGGCTTGTCGAACCAGAGAATGGTCTCCAAGCCGGAGAAGTAGATGGTCAGCCCATACAGGGCATAGGCTGCCTGTGCCGCAATGAAGATCTTCAGCAGCAGCTCGCCGTTACGGTGCCGGCGGCTGTGCCAAAGGACCAGCAGGGCGAAACCGAGGTAGGTGAGATAGCGTGTTGCGATCTGGGAGGACTTCTCTGGCGTGAGCGAGAGATAGCCCTTCATATCAGGCGCCTGCAACAGCGCTGCGGTCTGAGCCCAAAAAGGATGCTGTAAGGAGGGGAGCAAGCCGGGTGTCGCCTGTGCATAGCCCCATAGCGCCACCAGTGCGACCAAAGCGGCCGCGACCGCCAGAAGCATGGGAACCCCCGGAATCGTCCGACCCGCGCGCCAACGATCGATGACGTAGACGATTAAGCCAATCCCGATCAGGACCCCATAGAGCTGCGACCAGACTGTTCCCACGCTGCCGAAGGGCAGCGGGCTGAAGACGAGGATCGAGACGATAATCCATAAGGAGATGCCTCTCATTGGCCTCGAAGAGCTTTTTGCAGACGACAAGACGGCGGGCCTCATTCAATCCTTGGCGAGTGACTAACGGGCGGGAATCTCTTGTTAGCCGGAGATGTGCGGAGGACGCGGGATGGCGACTTGACCTGGGAAACGCGTATTTTGAGATTTCTCTGAGTGCCAAACAAGCCCAGCCATGCGCCTCCCGCGGGAGTCGAGACAAGAGGCTCTCACTCACTCGAGAAGAGATCTCACATTACACAATCCCGGGGTAAAAGGGGCTCGATTTATTTCGGTCACGCGGTCACGAGGTTTTGAGCAGTCAAAAGGTGAGTCCCTTCCGAAAAGTCGTTTCTCCGGGAGGCTCCCTGGCCGCGAGCCTGAGCATTGGGAACGGAGACTCGCCGCGCATGCGAGCGCGCTTTGACACAAAAAAGATATCAGGGTTGGAAGCCCTGACGACGCAGGGGCCGCCAGCCGCTGGACCAGACGATGATAGCAGCCCCTACCGGTAATGCGGACCGAGCAGGCGCCACGGCGCAGAGCGCCAAGAGGGATGCGACACCGTGGAGCGGTGTCGCGAGCGGGACGGCGGTTTTTCATTGTCCGGGGTGACGCTACGCCATGGGCGTTGGCGCAGCGTCACCCGACCTACGGCGCTGCAAGTGGGGATACGCTCTGTATTGAATTAGACTGGAGCAGTGCCAGCCGGCTGCGCTGGCGTCTCGATGAGGCTCGCCCAAGCTTCTCGACCGCCCTTGTTGCTCAGGTAGTTCAATAGGCTCAGGACCGCGCGTTTGTCGAAGCGTCGGCCGATCTCCTCGAGCAGGATGGCCTCGGCCTCTTCAATGCTCTTACCGTCGCGGAAGGCGCGCGGACTCACAAGGGCGACGAAGGTGTTGGCGAGGGCCACGGCCTGGGCGCTGGGGAGGATTTGGTCGCCCCGCAATCCGAGCGGCCGGCCGCTGCCGTCGACGCGCTCACTGATCTGGCGCAGGGTCTCCAGCACCGGGCCGTCGAAGCTGATGTGCTGAAGCAGGACGGGACCCTCGTCCAGCGCCTGACGGATGATCTGGAGTTGGGCATCCGTGACGCTGTCGGCTTTGGTCAGCAGGGAGCGCGGCACGCGGATCTTGCCGATGTTGACGAGGCGCGCCGCCTGCGCGGTGGTTTCGATCAAGGTGTCGTCGAGTCCCATCTCCTCGGCGATCTGCCGCGCCACGATGGCCACGTATCGCGATTGGTGGGCGGCGTCCGGATCGCGCTCGTCGACGAGCCCCACGAGGGCTTCGATGAGCTGCTGGGTATTGCGCTCACGGCGGGCACGCTCGCGGATCAGATCGGTCAGGTCCTCGATGCTGGTCAGGACCTTTGGCTGTTCCTGCCCGGTCTTGGGTAGGAGCGCATGATAGGACCGCCAGACTTGCTCGTCGCCATCCCCGAGGGAGAATCGTGAGATCTCCGTGATCGGCTGGCCGGTCTCGAGGACCTGGCGATTGAGCTCCTTGTAGCGCGTCCCTTTGCCGCACCCGAGCATGCCGATCAGCGAGTGCCCCGGCAGCTCATCCTTGCTGACTTGCGCGAGATCCGCGACACGCTGATTGCCGAAGGTGAAGTGCCCCGTGTCGTCTGCGACGAAGATGGGCAGAGGCTGACTGTCGACTAGGATATCCAGGAACTGCGAGAGCGCGGCGAATCGCTCGAACGATTCGCGATAACGGCGCGCCGCCTCTTCCGCGCGCAGGGAGGTCGCGTAGCGCCAGACGATGATGAAGCCGGCGCTGATGAGGACGATGGCAAGCGTGAGGCTGGAGACCATGGCTGTGCGGCGGGCATCCGCGGCCGCGAGTGCCTCGGCCCGGCTGATGGTGTGGACCAGGACCCAGTCGGTTCCAGGGATGCGACGGCTCACCGCGAAGGCGTCTTGGGCGCTATAGTCGACACCTGCGTGGAAGCGGCCAGGGTCGGCCAATGCCGCCCCGTCGAGCAGGTTCTTGGTGTCGATTGCCAGCCGCTTGGTCAAGGGGCGGGTGCCATCTCGGAGCGGGGTGAGATACTCGATCAGGCTGCCGGCACGCCGAATCAGATAGGACTCTGCGGTCTTCGCCGTTGAGCCCGGCTGGATGAGCGTTTCGAAGAGATCGTCCCCGACCTGGCGCACACCCAGGACGCGCGCGATGACGACGGAGGTTGCTTGGTCTTCCTCTTGGGCAAGGACTGGCACCGTGAGCCCGAGCTCGAGACGCCCGGCAGACCCGCGGTAGAGATCCAACAGCCCGGGCTCTGCGGCTGGCAAGCGCGCCAGGAAGTCTGCCAACGCGCCCGCGATCGGCGGCATCCCGCTCGTCGCGACGATGGCCGTCCCCTTGGGGTCGACCAGGGCGATACCGGCACCGCCGAGGGGTTTGACGTTGGCTGGTAGATTGGGCGTCAGGACCGGGGGCTGGAACCCGGAGCGGCTCGCTGCGAGCTCGAGGAGGTTTCGGAGGTAGGTTCGATTGGCCGAATCCGAGGCCAGATCGGGCTCAACTTCAGTCGCGTCGATGAGCCTGATGTAGATTTGGACAGACGCATTCTGCGCCAATCCGGTCAGGACCTCATACTGACCTTGCAGCCAGCGTCTGACCGCGTCCGCGCGGCTATCCGCGACGAGGCTCATCTGTGATTGTAAGATCTGGATGTCCCGTGCCTGCTCGCGCTCCGCAAGCTCAAAGACCCCATAGAAGGCCAAAGAGGCGGTGATCAGCAGGGCGGCAAGAGCCGTCAGAATTCTTGATCTCAAAGGTTCGACTCTCCGGAAATTCGCCGGCGCACGTTGAAGGGGACGCGCCAGCTTCGATAAGCGGTGGCACACTTCACCATGCCTAACAGCGGCCCACCACCGCCTGTCGCGCAAGCGCACTGACCGAGCCCGTTCTAGCATAACCTGAGTGTGTAATCCATCCTGATGCCCCGTTCCACCCCCCGCATCCGGCGCACCCCGACTTTGGCAATCGCAGTGCTTGCGGGTCTGCTAGCTGCCGCACCATGGCCGATCCCGCCTGCCGACGGGGCCCCGCTCGGCGCTGGCCGGGTCTTCGGGCTCTCCGGCACGGCGTTCAAGAACTTCAGACCCATTCCGCAGTGGAAGGGGGTGCTCGAGCGCTATCGGGAGGAGCAGCAGAAGGACGCACGTTGCCGCCTCGGACAGCGCGGCGACTGCCCCTATACGGAGTGGCTCGGGGTCATCGAGCGGCTCAAGCACAGCGACCGGCTGGCCCAGCTTCGGGAAATCAATCGGTTTGCGAACCGCTGGCGCTATGTCACGGACCAGGTCAACTGGGGCGTGGAGGACTACTGGGAGACCCCGGGTGAGTTCTTCGATCGATCCGGCGACTGCGAGGACTACGCCATCGTGAAGTTCATGAGTCTGAGGGCGCTGGGGTTCGGGAATGACGAGCTGCTGCTGGTCGCGGTACAAGACAAGAATCTGGACGTCGGGCACGCCGTGACCTTGGCATCGGTCAGTGGCCAGACGTTCGTCCTCGACAACCAGGTCGAGCAGGTCGTTCCGGCCACGCGGGTCAGGCACTATCGGCCAGTCTTCTCCGCGAATGAGGTCTCCTGGTGGCTGTATCGGCCGCGCTGAGCCATGCGGACCGCTGGGGGAGCGAGGGCCTACTCAGGCGGGGCATGCATGTCGGCATCGCGCTGGTCTGAGCGCGGGATGCCCAGCATCAGCGCGTTTCTCGATCCGAGCTAGCCTGCAATCGCTGCGATGAGCGGCCCTTGGCTCGAGCGAGCTTTGGTGGACGCCCCCGATCGACCGCCGGCAGCCGGCCTCACCAGGGTGCACAGTCTCGATGTGGGGCGCCGTCCAAGGACCACGCAGGTGCGGCTCCCGGTCCGGTCATCTCCCGAGTGCGGCGGCGATCACCCGTGCGGTGCGCCAGTAATCGTAGCGCGTCGCAGGCGCCCGTCCAGCGGTGCCCTCCTCCAGGACCAGGGCGAGTGCTACCGCGTCAATCAACGGTTGGATTCCTGGCCATCGGGCTCTGAATCGACGTCTTCTGCACCCGTGAGCAATGTTCGGATACGGTGCTGCAGCTTGGAATCTCGATTGCTTCTGGACAAAGGAGTGGTTTGTGCAAGTGCTTGTTCGTCGAGTTCGGCGAACGCTGTTGGAAGCTGATCGAGGGAGCCGCAGAGCGCACGAACATAATCGGGGTGACGCAGATTGGCAACCAAGGCGGCTTGGACGGGTTGGTCCTCCAGGTCACGTCCGAGGTGAGGCCGCCCGAGTCGACGGCGCAGGTGCTGTTTTTCGTGACCGAAGAAGTGCTCGGGTACATTGTTGGTGCGCGCGACGATCGCCACGATCCGTCCCTGCTCATCGCACCGGATCGGATGGCCGAACAGGTGGGCGGCGTAACGATCGAGAGACTTCCCAATGACGGCGTCGGGTGATAGCGGCAACGAGCCTGTGCTCTTGGAGCCTGCGATCCGCTGGTCCAGTTCGGCTCGGTAGTCGCGCACCGCCGCCTTGATCTCTTCCATCCGGCGCGCTTCCAAGGGCGCGAGCTCGCGCTGGTGGGCACGCACATCGGCCCGAGGCCGTTCGGCGTGAGACAGTTACAGCACGTCTCGCAGTGCACAGAAGGCCTGCCAGCCCGCCTCCAGTCGGGTGACGGCGGTCGTGAGGCGGTTGTCTTTGTCGAAACGACGAACGAGGGTCGCGAGGTAATCGAGCGCGCGCCGCTCGGGCCGCGTCCGTGGTCCCTGCACCCAGTCTTGGCCGCGTTGCGGTGCCTCACGGCAGCGCTGGAAGAATTCGAGATGCACCAGGGCAAATGGGTAGAGCCGGTCTTTGGTGCCATCGCCTTCGAGGAGCCACAGGAGCAGGGCCGAGAGGTCTTGGCGTATCACGCCCTTGCCGAAGCGTCCGGCATGGGAGCGAGTAGCGGGATAGGCGCGCAGATCTCGCAGCAACGTCCGCAGATCGGTGCGCACTTTGCTGGACTTCAATAGCTTTCGCAGCAGCGCATAGGATGGATCGAAGAGTTTCTTGCCCACCGCCGCCAAAAAATGGAAGTGGCAGATCAGATCGGGGATGCCCTGCTCGCGCAGAGGGGTAACCGCCTTGGCCCCGCCCATGCCCATGTCGCGGACAGTAGCGATGGGATCACCGAATAGCTGGATTGTCTTCTCGACCAAGGGGCGCAGATGATCCTCATGCTCCGAGGGGATACGCCCGGCGACCAATACCCAGTCCCGCCACCCGTCCATGCAGACGAACAGCCCGCCCTTGCCGTGCTCGCAGGTGGCATCGATGGGCAGCGGGTAAGCCTCGCCAAAGGCCGTGCGCAGCTGCGGCACACGCGCCACATGCAGCGCCTCCAGGTGCGTGAGAAACCGGTCACAGAGAGACGAGAGGCTGCCGCTGGACAGCTCGATGCCCCATTGCTGGTCCAACTCGGCCTGGATCTCCCCGCGCTGCTTGTTCTCCAGGTAGCGGGCACGTCCCACGTGGACAATCAGATCGTAGCCAGAGCGCTGGCGCGGCGAGACCTGCCGGGCGAGTGCCTTGGAGCCGATCACCGGATGCCGCGGATCCTCGGCGCAGTGTTTGAGCGTCTCGATCGCCCGAAAGGGGCCTGCTGCCAGGGTCATCACTTGCCGCGAGCGACTCTTGTAGACCTTCAACGCCCCATCGCAGACCGGGCACCGCTCGGCCTCGGCGACAAACGCGATACCGGGGGCATCGCCTGCCGCGCTTGTGGCTCGCGCCATTTCCGCCGCCGACCAGCCCGCCTGGCGGGCGTGTCCGCGCAGCCGGCTCAAGATTTCGAGCTGCCCCCTTTTTTGCCGATCGACTCCAGGTCATACCGAGCAAAAACGGCCTCGACTTGCTCGCAGGCAATCGGTGGCGAGTGTCCGCGCAGATAACGCACTACCTCTGCCGCTTTAGCCCCGGGATGATGCAAGAGCGTCAAGAGGACCTGGATGACAAGCTCATCGGGAATCTCGGTCGCGAGCCGTGCCGTTTGCCCGGCATTGAGCAACGCGCCTCGGCGCTGAATCTGTGCCTCGCGGATCGCGGCATCCCGATGCAGATACACGTACAGTTGCGCGAGGCGCTCGCGTCCGATCTCGCCGCGGCGCAGCAGCGTCAGCCGTGTGTTATGGACCCGTAC